>DDEX01000109.1 GCA_002336845.1 Rhodobacteraceae bacterium UBA1943 | reverse complement strand
GCCATTTTCGCCACCATCTCGGGCGTCAGAACGCCAGGGCCAGACAGGCCAAGGAACAGGTCTGCGCCTTCGATCACGTCGGCCAGTGTGGCGGGGGCGGTGCCTTGGGCATAGGCCGCCTTCTGGTCGGTCATCTGCTCGGTCCGGCCATGGTAAACCAGACCGGCAAGGTCGCACAGCCAGACGTTTTCGCGTTTGACGCCCAGTTTAAGTAGCATGTTCAGGCAAGCGATCCCCGCGGCCCCGCCGCCGGTGGACACCACCTTGATCTGATCAAAGGCTTTGCCCGCGACATGCAGCGCATTGGTCGCCGCCGCCCCCACAACGATGGCCGTGCCGTGCTGGTCATCGTGGAAAACGGGAATGTTCATCCGTTCCCGGCAGTATTGTTCAACGATGAAACAATCGGGCGCCTTGATGTCTTCAAGGTTGATCGCGCCGAACGAAGGTTCCAGCGCGCAAACGATTTCGGCCAGCTTGATCGGGTCGGGCTGGTTCAGCTCGATGTCGAAACAGTCGATGTTGGCGAATTTCTTGAACAGGACCGCCTTGCCCTCCATCACCGGCTTGGACGCCAGCGCGCCNNCCTTGCCTTCCATCACCGGCTTTGACGCCAAAGCGCCAATGTTGCCAAGGCCCAGCACCGCCGTGCCATTGGTGACAACCGCCACCAGATTGCCCCGCGCGGTATAGCGGCTGGCGGTGGCGGGATCGGCCTTGATTTCAAGGCAGGCCTCGGCCACGCCGGGCGAATAGGCCAGGCTCAGGTCGCGGCCGTTAGCCAGGGGCTTGGTCGGGCGGATTTCCAGCTTACCGGGCTTGGGAAACTCGTGGTAGTGCAATGCCGGATGGCGGGCACTGTCGCTGCGTGTCTCATCGACCATCGGATCCTCCCTGATCTGGTTCAGCCTTAAACTATTTTCTTTGGCCGGGCTATCTGCGGAATGCCCAGGGTCATAGCGCCGGGCTTGTCGGGATCATAGCCCGCGCAAACGTGATTCCGCCATGCACGGGTGGGAATGCTTGCGCTTTGTCCCGGCGCAGCCCAGACTCCTACCAGATGGTCAAGAAATGATGGAGACCCCCATGTCCCTTTTGCAGGCTGCCAAGGATGTGCGTGAAAAGGCCTATGCGCCCTATTCGCGTTTCAAGGTTGGGGCGGCAATCCGGGGCGCCTCGGGCGCGGTCTATCAGGGCTGCAACGTCGAAAACGTCGCCTACCCAGAAGGCACCTGTGCCGAGGCGGGCGCGATTGCCGCCATGGTCGCGGCAGGCGAAACCCGGATTGCCGAGGTGTTCGTGATCGCCGACAGCCCGTCGCCGGTGCCGCCCTGCGGTGGATGCCGCCAGAAGATCGCGGAATTTGCCGCCCCGGATGTGAGGGTTACGCTGGCCACGACCGATGGTCTGGAAAAGGTGATGTCGGTGGCCGAACTTTTGCCCGGTCTCTTCACCGCCCAGCACATGGACAGAAGCTGATGGACGCCCGCGCCATCATTGCCCAAATCCGCGACGGGCGCGCGCCCTCGTGTGAGGCGCTGCGCTGGTTCGCGCAGGGGTTGGCGGATGGCACGGTAACCGACGCGCAGGCCGGGGCCTTTGCCATGGCGGTGCTGCTGAAAGGCCTGGGAGAGGAGGGGCGTGTCGCCCTGACCATGGGCATGCGCGACTCGGGCCATGTGCTGACATGGGACATGCCCGGCCCGGTCGTGGACAAGCATTCGACGGGCGGGATCGGCGATTGCATCTCGCTTTTGTTGGCGCCCGCGCTGGCGGTGTGCGGCGCCTATGTACCGATGATCTCTGGCCGGGGCCTTGGCCATACGGGCGGCACGCTGGACAAGCTTGAATCCATCCCCGGTTTCCGCACTGGCCTCTCGGAAGATCAGTTGCGCCGCCAACTGGCCGATATTCGCTGCGCCATCGTTTCGGCCAGTGCCGAAATCGCCCCTGCCGACCGCCGCCTTTACGCCATCCGCGATGTATCCGGCACGGTGGAAAGCATTGATCTGATCACCGCCTCGATCCTGTCCAAGAAGCTTTCGGCGGGGCTGGAGGCGCTGGTGCTGGATGTGAAATGCGGATCGGGGGCCTTCATGAAATCGCCCGATCAGGCCGAGGCCCTCGCGCGCGCGCTCGTGTCCACGGCGCAAGGGGCGGGGTGCATGACCACAGCTCTGATCACCGACATGAGCCAGCCGCTGGCCACCGCCGCCGGCAACGCGCTGGAGGTGATCGAGACGATGGAAACGCTGACCGGCACCTCGGTGAACACTGCCCTTTGGGATCTGACGGTGGCTTTGGGAGGTGAGGCGTTGGCGCTGGGCGGTCTGGCTGCCGATGCCGCCGATGGGGCCGGGCGGATCGGGCAGGCGTTGCAATCGGGGGCCGCGGCCGAATGGTTCGGGCGGTTGGTGGCGGCGCAAGGTGGGCCTGCCGATTTCGTTGACCGCTGGGCCGACAGGCTGCCCGCCGCCCCGGTGCTGGTTGAGGTGCCAAGCCCGGAAACCGGCCATGTCGTGGCCATTGACGGGCAGGCGCTTGGGCTGGCAGTGGTGGCTTTGGGTGGCGGGCGTCAACGTGAGGGCGAGCGGATCAACCCCTCGGTCGGCCTGTCCGACCTTGCGGGATTGGGCGATGAAATCGGGCGCGGCGACCCGCTGGCCATGGTTCATGCCGCCAATGGCGATGCCGCCGCTGCCGCAATTGCCTTGGTGCAGGGCGCTTATCAACTGGCGGAAAAACCCGCGACCGAGCCGCCCCTTGTTTTGAAAAGGATCGCCTGACATGGCCCGCGCCTTTCTGATCGTGATGGATTCCGTGGGCTGTGGCGGCGCGCCCGATGCGGCTGCTTTTGGCGATGAAGGCGCGAACACCCTTGGCCATATCGCGCAAGCCTGCGACGCAGGCCGGGCCGATGTGGGGCGCAGCGGTCCCCTGCACATGCCGAACCTTGAGGCGCTGGGGCTGCGGCAGGCGATTGCGCTGGCCTCGGGGTTGGATGTGTTGAGGTTGCACAAAGGTACAAGCGGGCTTTGGGGGGCAGCAACCGAGGTCAGCAAAGGCAAGGATACCCCCTCGGGCCATTGGGAACTGGCGGGGGTGCCGGTGCCATGGGATTGGCACTACTTTCCCGATACCGTTCCGGCCTTTCCCGACGAGCTTGTAAAGATCGTCTGCCAACTTGCTGGAACAGATGGAATTTTAGGAAACTGCCATGCCTCTGGCGTGCCCATCATCGCCGCCCATTGTGAGGAACATCTGCGCACCGGCTGGCCGATCTGCTATACCTCTGCCGACAGCGTTTTCCAGATTGCCGCGCATGAAGAGGCCTTTGGGCTGGACCGGCTGCAAAAGCTGTGTGCCGACCTTGCGCCCCATCTGCATGCGATGAAGGTGGGCCGTGTGATCGCCCGACCCTTCACCGGCAGTTGCGGCGATTTTCGCCGCACCGCCAACCGCCACGATTATGCCATCGCCCCCCCCGCGCCCACCCTGCTGGATTGGGTTTCAGGCGCAGGGCGGGCCACCCATGCTGTGGGCAAGATTGGCGACATCTTTTCAATGCGGGGCATTGGCAAGCTGTGGAAGGGCAAAAGCGACCTTAACCTTTTCGATCATCTGGACCGTCTTGGAGCCGATGCAGAAGACGGTTCCTTGACCTTTGCCAACTTTGTCGAATTTGACAGCCTGTATGGCCATCCCCGCGATGTGGCGGGTTACGCCCGCGCGCTGGAATGGTTTGATGCCCGCGCCGGGGCCTTCCTTGCCCGCCTGAAACCCGGTGATCTGGCGATTTTCACCGCCGATCATGGCAATGACCCCACCTGGCGCGGCACCGATCACACCCGCGAGCGGGTTCCGCTGCTCTGTGCCGGGGCGGGGGCGGGCAGCATCGGCCTGCGGGCCTTTACCGATGTCGCGGCTTCGATCGCGGCACATCTGGGCGTTCCGGCACAAGGGCCGGGAAGGAGTTTTCTTTGACTCTCAAACACTTGCCAAAGGTCGAACTACACCTTCACCTTGAAGGCGCGGCACCTCCGGCCTTTATCCGTGGCCTTGCCCGCGAAAAGCATATCGACATTTCGGGCATCTTTGCCGAAGACGGCAGCTACAGCTACACCGATTTCTGGCATTTCCTGAAAGTGTACGAGGCGGCCTGTACCCCGCTGCAAACCCCCGAAGATTTTCGCCGCCTGACGCTGGCCGTACTTGAAGAAAGTGCTGCAAGTGGCGTTATATACAGCGAAACTTTTCTGTCACCAGATTTCTGCGGCAACCGCGACCTTGCCGCCTGGCGCGACTATCTGGCCGCCATCGAAGACGCCGCAGATCAGGCCGAGCGCACCATGGGCATCACGTTGCGCGGCATCATCACCCCCATTCGCCATTTTGGCCCTGACAAGGCCCGCGAAACCGCTATCTGCGCCGCGGAAACGGCAGGCCGGTTCATTACCGGTTTTGGCATCGGCGGGGACGAAAGGTCTGGCAAGCTGGCCGATTTCCGCTGGGCCTTCGACTGCGCGCGCGAGGCGGGGCTGCGCCTGACCGCCCATGCCGGGGAATGGAATGGCCCGCAGGAAGTGCGCGACGCGATCACCGATCTGGGCGTGGAGCGCATTGGCCACGGCGTGCGCGCCATCGAGGATCTTGCGCTGGTCGATGAACTGGCCGAGCGCGGCACGGTGCTGGAGCTGTGCCCCGGGTCCAACATCGCGCTGGGTATCTACCCCGGCTGGCGCGCCCATCCCATCGGGCAGCTTTATGATCGGGGCGTCAAGGTTACCATCAACACCGACGATCCGCCGTTCTTTCACACCAGCATGGCGCGGGAATATGACATGTTGAACCGCGCGTCTGACTGGGACGAGGGGGTGTTCCGTCAGATCGCCCGCACCGCGCTTGACGCCGCTTTCTGTGACGCCGATACCAAGGCAAAGATTGCCAAAAAGCTGGAGGCTGCCGATGCTTGACCACCTGACCGTCGTTTCCCATCCGCTGGTCCAGCATAAACTGACGCTGATGCGGGAAAAGGACACCTCCACCGCCAGCTTTCGCAAGCTGCTGCGCGAAATCAGCCTGCTGCTGGCCTATGAGGTTACGCGCGAATTGCCGATGACCACAAAGCGCATCGACACCCCGCTGGAACCGATGGATGCCCCCACGATTGACGGCAAAAAGCTGGCCTTGGTGTCGATCCTGCGGGCGGGGAACGGTCTGCTGGACGGCATATTGGAGCTGATTCCGGCGGCGCGGGTGGGGTTTGTCGGCCTGTACCGCGACCCGGAAACGCTGCAACCCGTGCAGTATTACAACAAGCTGCCCGACCATCTGGATGAACGGGTGTCGATCGTGGTGGACCCGATGCTGGCGACGGGAAATTCCAGCGCCGCAGCGGTGCAGTTGCTGAAAGAGGCGGGCGCGAAAGACATCCGTTTCCTGTGCCTGCTGGCAGCCCCCGAAGGCATCAAGCGGATGCAAGAGGCGCATCCCGATGTGCCGATTGTCACAGCGGCAGTAGATAGCCACCTGAATGACCATGGATATATTGTGCCTGGCCTAGGGGATGCGGGCGACCGCATGTTTGGTACAAAATAAGGGGGCTTTCCCCTTTACTCGGAAACAATCCTGCCGCATGATTCGCCCAAATCTCTTGGGGTCGGATATGCTGTTTCGTGTCGTTTCGCTTGCGGTTCTGGCCAGCGTTTGTGGAATCCTTGCGGTTCCTGCACAAGCGGTGGCCGATATCGCGGGGCCGGCCAACCAGCCTCCGGTCGGGTTCAAAGGGCAGCAATTCGTGGACAATCGCGGCTGTGTCTTTTTGCGTGCGGGCTATGGCGGGCAGACGAACTGGGTGCCGCGCGTGACGCGGGACCACAAGGCGATGTGCGGCTATCCACCCACTTTCGGCGCGCAGCCGGTGATTGAAACGGTGCCCGACGCAGCCCCTGCAACCTCACCTGAGCCCAAAGTGTCGCCGGTTGTGGCAAGGCCGGTGCCCTATGCCAAGGCTCCGCCGCAGCGGGTGGCCGCGCGGCCCGTGACGGGCAAGGCAGCTTCGGGCGTGTTCGGCTGCTATGCCGAGGCGCCGGTGGCCGAAGAGGTCAGCCTGTCTGGCGGCGGCGCGGCGATTGTCTGCACGCGTGGGGATGGCACGGCCACGGGCTGGCACCCGCCTGCGGTGATGGCAACGGCGGCACCCCGGGGCAAGACAAACCCGGCGCGCAGCGACTATGTGGTGATTGAGCCGGTTCCCACCCCGCCCAAGGGCTATGAGCTTGCGTGGAAGGACGACCGGCTGAACCCCTGGCGTGGCATCGGCACCGATCAGGGCTGGGACGATCAGGACCAGGTATGGACCCGCACGGTCCCCGCCAGGCTGGTGACGAAAAAGCAGGTGCCGATGGTGCAACTGCGTCGGCAGGTCGCCTATTCCACCCGGAATTCCGACGGCTGACCTCTATTCCGTGCAGATCGCCTGCAACTCCAGCCAGGTTTCGTCGCCCAAAACCCGCTCGCCCGCCTCATGGGCGAAGGGGTCGGCCTCGATCAGGCCAAGTGTTGTCTCTCCGGTCGGATCAAGGCTGTAGGCATAGGGCGACGATGGCACGCGGGCCTTGGCAAACTCGGGCAGCAGGGCCTCATCCGGCAAGGGGGTAGGGGGCGGCGCGGTCGAGATAACCTCGCCATATCCATCCATCGCACCCGCGCCGGGCATTCCCGTGGTCAAAAGCCGGATGGTGGACCACAGCCCCAGATGCGCCAAAAGCGGCAGCACGGGGTCTGAGCCCTGGGCGCGCTGATGTTCCGCAATCAGATAGCCTGCCACCACCTCGGGCGATTTGGCCTCTTGCACCAGCTTGGCGGGCAACAGCAGGATGTTGCCGGGCAGATTGGCGGGGTGGTCCAGCCCTTCGCGCAGAACTTCGATCTGCGGCGGGTCGTCGGGGAAAAGCCGTGCCGCCAGGGTTGCCGCAGCGCGCCGTCCCGGCACCGTGCGGCAAGGCGAGCCGGAAAGCCGGATCAGGTCGGCCAGCGCCTCTTGCCCCAGATCGGCGCGGGTCGGGTCGGGCAGCACCTGTGCGGTATGGCCCACCAGCCGCCCCGGCAACCAGAAGACCACGGCCAGGGCCAGGGCGCCGACCGTCGCCAGCAGGATCAGGTTGCGCAACCGGCCCGGATGGGGTTTGCGCTTTGCGATCACCACATGCACCGTATCCAGCGCGGCGATCATCTCTTTGTCGTCGATCTCCAGCGTTTCGATTCCGTCGGAACCCGGAGAAAAGACTGCAGGTTTCTGGCCATGGTTCAGCCGTTCGATCGCGGGTAACGACCATTGCGCCAGCGGCATTTCGCTGCGCGGATCGGACAGGATCAAGGTCGCCTCGCGCAGGCCCACGATCACCTCGCGCCGCTGGGCCGCAGGTGTTTCACGCCAAAGTCCGGGGCTTTCCAGCCGTTCGTATTTGCGAAGCGCCGTCCGGGGCGGCATTGCCTGCCTTTCTGGTTTTCCCTAGGTTAGCCCAGCCTTTCCGGCTTCACAATCGGCGGTCGGAGAAGTTTGGCGCAGGTCAGAGGAGTTTCGCCACGGCGCGCAGTTCAAACTTCTGGATCTTGCCGGTCGAGGTTTTGGGCAGCTCGGCGAAAACCACCATCTTGGGCGTGGCAAAGCCCGCGAGGCGGGCGCGGCAATGGGCGATCAGTTCCTTGTCGGTCACTTCCATGCCCGGCTTCAGTTCGACAAAGGCGCAAGGCACCTCGCCCCATTTCTCATCGGGTTTGGCGACGACGGCGCACAGGCTGACGGCGGGGTGGTGCATCAGGGCGCCCTCGACCTCAACCGAGCTGACGTTTTCACCGCCCGAGATGATGATGTCCTTGGCGCGGTCGGTGATCTTCAGATACCCGTCCTCGTGCTGGAACGCGATGTCGCCAGACCGGAACCAGCCGCCCTTGAACGCCTCGGCCGTCGCCTGCGGGTTCTTGTAATAGCCCTTCATCACCAGATTGCCGCGCATGGCAATCTCGCCCAGATGGTGGGCGTCGCGCGGCACGGGATTGCCATGGGTGTCATGCACCTCGGCCCCTTCCAGCATGGCCATGCGCACGCCTGTGCGGGCCTTGAGTGCAGCACGCTCTTCGCCCTCGATCCCGTCCCAGCCGGGTTGCCACAGGCATTCGGTCGAGGGGCCATAGGTTTCGGTCAGGCCGTAAACCTGTGTCACGTTGAAGCCCAGCGGTTCAAACGCGGCCAGCGTGGCGGCAGGGGGCGGAGCGCCTGCGGTGAACACCTCGACGATGTGGTTGAAGGTGCGGCGCTCTTCCGGTTTGGCGTTGATCACCATGTTCAGCACGATGGGCGCGCCGCCGAAATGGGTCACGCCCTCATCCGCGATGGCGTCATAGATCGCCTTGGCGGTGATGTCGCGGCAGCAAACCAGCGTGCCCCCCATCATCGGCACCAACCAGGGCTGGCACCAGGCGTTGCAGTGAAACAGCGGCACAATGGTCAGCACCACGGGGAAAAGCTGCATCCGCCAGGCGATGGCATTGCCCATGCAGGCCAGATAGGCGCCGCGGTGGTGATAAACCACGCCCTTGGGCCGTCCGGTGGTGCCCGAGGTATAGTTGATCGCCAGGCTTTCCCATTCATCCTGCGGCGTGATCCATGCGGCTTCCGCGTCACCCCCGGACAACAGATCATCCCAGGTCGAATGATGGCCGCTGCCGGTCTGGCCGTGATCGACAATCACTATCAATTCCGGGCGCGGCCCGGTCATCCGGCGCAACGCCTCTTCCGCCAGCGGGATCAGCGTGGAATCCACCAGAACCAGCTTGGCCCCGGCATGTTCAAAGATATAGGCGACGGTATCGACATCCAGCCGCGTGTTGATCGTGTTCAGCACCGCCCCGGCGGCGGGCACGCCGAAATGGGCGATGGCCTGCTGCGGGATGTTGGGCAGAAGGCTGGCCACCACATCGCCGGGCTTGATGCCGCGCAAGGCAAGCGCCGAGGCAAGGCGGCTGACCTCGGATGCGTAGTCAGCATAGGTCAGGCGGGTCGATTTCCAGACAATCGCGGTGCGGCCAGCGTAAAGATCGGCCGCGCGTTTCAGAAAGGACAGCGGCGACAGCGGCACATAATTGGCATCGCACTTATCCAGCCCGCTTTCATCCGCCAGCCATCCCATCGCTATCCTCCCCGGAAACTCTTGAGCTTGTGTCGTTTTTCGCCATGCAGAATGACGCTCCGCGCGTCACATGAAAAGACAGCAAGTGAAGGAAGTCCAAATGCCTGCATCACAAGACCGCACGCTGGCCGCGGCCGGTCTGATCCTGATCTATGCCATGGTCATCGGCTTCACCGACAATTATGTGCAGGTCATCGCGCGCGACGCCGGGCTGTGGCAGTTCCATCTGACGCGCGGCTGCATGGCCATGGCGATTCTGGGATTGTTCTGCACCGTGACGGGGCGGCGGTTGCGGCCGGTGAACCTGCGGGCGGTGGTGGCCCGGTCGGCCATTCACGGGGTTTCGATGCTGATCTATTTCGGTGCGTTGGCCTTTTTGCCGGTGGCCATGGTGGCGGCAGGTCTGTTCACCGCGCCGATCTTCGTGTTGCTGATCTCGCGGCTGGTCTATGGCCATCCCATTGGCCCCGTGCGCATTGTCGCGGTTGCCTTGGGTTTTCTGGGCGTTCTGCTGGTTCTTGGGCGCGAGGCCACCTCTGGCGCATCGCTGGCTGCCCTTTTGCCAATCGCGGCGGGGGCAATGTATGCCATGGGCAATATCGCCACGCGAGAGTGGTGCGCAGACGAGCGGGCAGAAACCTTGTTGGCCGGGTTCTTCATAGCCCTTGGCATATTTGGCGCGATTGGCATGGTCGTGCTGGCCATCTGGGGGCAGCCAGTGCCGCCAGGGCCAGAATATTTCCTGATGCGGGGGCCCGTATGGCCCAACGCCACCTTCTGGTTCTGGACCTTTATCCAGGCCGCCGGATCGCTGCTGGGGGTGGGCTTCATGATCCGCGCCTATCAGATCACCGACGCGGGCCGGGCCTCGGTGCTGGAATATGTCATCCTGCCCGCCTCGGCATTCTGGACCTGGGTGATCTGGGGGCAGGTGCTGCACGCGCAAGCCTGGGCGGGTATGGCGCTGATCGTGGCGGCGGGCAGCATCATTGCCCTGCGCGCCCGTCAGCAGGAAGTGGGCTGAAGATCGCCGGTCGCTTCGCGCCAGTGGCGGCGGCACAGGCTTTGATAGGTATCATTGCCGCCAATCACCACCTGCTCGCCTTCACGCAGCACGCGACCATCGGGGCCTTTGCGCACCACCATGGTCGCCTTGCGCCCGCAATGGCAGATGGTGCGCACCTCGCGCATTTCATCGGCCCAGGCCAGCAGTGCGGCCGAGCCGGGAAACAGGTTGCCCTGAAAATCGACCCGCAGACCATAGCACATCACTGGCACGCCCAAATCGTCAACCGCGCGGGCCAGTTGCCAGACCTGCGCGTTGGTCAGGAACTGCGCCTCGTCGATGAAGACGCACGCCACGGCACCCTGTGCCAGCCGGGCCTTCAGCATCTGGTGCATATCGTCCTGCGGGGCAAAGGTTGCGGCGGGTTCGGCAATGCCAATCCTGCTGGCGATCTGGCCGTGTCCCGCGCGGTCATCCATCTGCGCCGTCATCAGAAACGTCGCCATCCCGCCTTCGCGGTAGTTATGCGACGCCTGTAGCAACAGGGTCGATTTGCCGGCATTCATCGTGGAATAGTGAAAATACAGCTTGGCCATGACCGGCCCTTAGCCGAAGCACCCCCCGACCCGCAAGGGGGCCGGGTGACGAGAGGGTGGGGGCCTTCCGTGGTGGCTTTTCATCTTGCCGCACACCGCGCCGCAGGCCTGATACTTTTACGCTCAGGGAACATCCCTGTTTACTGATATACGGGACAGGCCCGCCGACATCGCCAGTTTGCAATGCGCGGCGGACCCCCACCCTCGGCCCATGCTGGGGACATCGGCCTTACACTCGTTACGCTTCCGGCAGCCCGGAACGCCTTTATGAATGACAAACTCTTGCGTCGTGATTAATGGGAAAGTTCTATGGGTTTTCCCCGGCCTGATCCTGTGGGGAAGAAGGCGAATGCAAATGAGTGCGGCGAGCTATCTGAAGAAACATACCGAAGCGCTGGTCAAAGATGTGGGCATCGAAGCCGCCTGCGAGATCACCGGGAAATCGAAGGCGACTCTGGGGCGCTATTACTCGGATAACGATGAACACGGCGACCGCTTTATGCCGATCGATGTGGTGGCCGAGCTTGAGGCTGCCTCGCGCTTTCCGCATGTGACATCGGCGCTGGCCGAGTTGCGTGGCATCACGCTGTCATATGACCATGAAAAGCGGAATTCGACCTCGAAAGGGGTCAATCAGGATGTGGTCGCGCTGGCCCAGCGTTTTGCCATGTTGATGAGCGAGTATAATCAGGCCATCGCCGATGGCCGGATTACCGTGAACGAGGCCAAGCGCCTGCTGCGCGAAACACTGGCCCTGCAAGAGGTGCTGCTGGAGATGAAGCTGAACCTTGAAGACGAGGTAAGCTGATAGGATCAGCCAGGGCGGCGGCCGCCGCCCGGTTTTCCGCCTTGGCCGCCCCGGCGCG
>DDEX01000068.1:2883-3396 GCA_002336845.1 Rhodobacteraceae bacterium UBA1943 | reverse complement strand
TGAAATCGCCGTGCTGTCGGGCGATGATCTGCGCCAGATCGCGCGCGCTTTCTCAGCCCAGGGAGTGCCGCTCTCGGGCCTTCCGGGCCAATTACCCGAGCGAGATGTCATTGGCGAGACCGCGCTACATCTGGCGCTGGCCAAGCGACCGCCAACTCCGGCTATGGTCTTGGCGAGCCTCGCGCTTTCTCCTTTGATGCCCTGGGCGGCACAGACCGGACGCGATCTTGCCGAAAGCCTCATGGGTGGCGATTTCCGAGGCGCCATCCTCACGGACACGCCCGCACATAAGGAACTGTGGGACGATATCCGCGCCTCGGCCGGCAGCTTGCCGCAGCTGCGATTCCTGCTGGACCGGATCTGCGAGCGGATCGGAAAAGGCGATCAGGTCCGCGCGCGGCTGACTGTCCCCCCCGGCGAAGGCACGCCGGATTGGGAGATAATCCTGCGTGGCATTCAGATCGCGCCGCCCATGGTTGCGGACCCCGACCGCAATCTTGAAGGCGTCAGCCT
>DDEX01000068.1:2209-2821 GCA_002336845.1 Rhodobacteraceae bacterium UBA1943 | reverse complement strand
ACTCGCCCGCGTGCCAATCCGCTGTTTCTTGACAGCGAGATCGCTGCGATACACGCGGGAACCGGCGTTCACCTTCGCGGTCGGGCCGAGGGGCTGGCGCAAAGCCTCGCGTTACTTGATCAACAGCTTCAGGCGGTTTCCGGCAGCGTCACCTTCCTCATCCCATGGCGCGATCTGGCGGGCGGGCGCTTGCAACCTTCAGCCGGGTTGTCGCTGGTGGCGCGGGCGGTGGCGGGCGTTGAGGATGCCAGCGATCTGATCACCGATCTGTCGCGTCAGAGCCCTGCGGAATGGCCGATTGCGTATCACCATCTGATGCCGGTGCCGGAACCCGCGGAATTGCCTGAGGAGCTTGCTTTCCCGGGGCATGACCTTCTGTCCCTTCGTCGGCGCGATGACGGCACCGCCAAACCGCAATCGCCCTCACGGCTCGAGACGCTGCTTGTCAGCCCGCTCGCCTGGCTTCTGGCCGAGGTTGGGGCCGAGGATATGTCTTGGTCGACCGAAGAACTCGACGTGATGGCAAGGGGCAATATCGCCCATGATGTCTTTGAGCATGTCTTCCTGAAGGATCAGCCGTTCCCGGAAACCGAGGCGCTGGCAGAACTGATC
>DDEX01000068.1:0-2107 GCA_002336845.1 Rhodobacteraceae bacterium UBA1943 | reverse complement strand
CGGCAGCGGATGGAGGCGGGCTGGGATCTGCAGGCAGGGCTTTACGCCGATATGATAGCGCGGCCCATGCGGCGCGAGGGTGACGGCATGGACCCGCTGATCGGCCGCAAGGTGGCGGTCGCCTATCACCTGATGAATGATGGCGGGTTGCTGACTTCGGGTCTGGTCTTGCCCGAGGGCTCGCCCGCTCGCGACATGGGCGATGCGGTGAATGCCGGGGCGGTAGCCAAGCTGGCGGAACGCTTGGCCGAACTTGGTGCAGGCCGGGTCGTGCTGAACACCTCTGAGGATGCGGCCTTCTTCAAGAAAGAAGCCGGCTTCACCCCCTATGCGCTGACCGATGGCTCGGCCCTGGTCACCGCCTTCATCCGCACGCTCGAGGAGGAATGACCATGGCCCCCGTCAATGCAGATCAAGGTCTGGTCATCGTTCCCGCGGGTGCCGGCGCGGGCAAGACCCACCGCATCAAGACCCAGCTGTCCGATTGGGTGAAACGCGGCATTGTCCGGCCCGAACGTATCCTTGCCGTCACCTTTACCGAGGCCGCGGCTGGCGAGTTGCGCGAAAGGATCCGTGCCGGCCTTCTGGCCGATGGACTGGTCGCCGAGGCGATGGCGGTCGAGCGCGCCTATGTCTCGACCATACATGGACTGGGCCTGCGGCTTTTGACCGAACATGCTCTGGCGGCTGGCGCCTCGCCGCAGCCGCGCCATCTGGGCGATGCCGAGCGGGATCTGCTGATCCGTCAGGCACTGGCACATGCCAAGGCGCTGGACCCGATCAAGGCCGCGCCCGAGCGGTTCGGTTACGCCCCGAACTTCGTGAAGGGCGAGACGGTCGAAGACAGTTTGCGCGCCCGGGTGCTATCGATGATCGACCTCTTGCGCGGCCTTGGGGACAAGGGGCGTGACGCTGGCCTGATCGCTCCGGCACTGACGCGGCTGGATGCGGTTTACGGGCCGGTTCTGGATGACCCTATCGCCGCGACCACCGCGTTGCAGACGGCCGTGCAGGTCATGATCGCAGCCTTTCCCGAGGGAGGCATGGCCGGGATCACCGCCAAAACCAATGTCGAGAAGCTGGAGAAAAACCTCGCGCTTTTCAAACGTGTTGATCGCGCGCCCGATCTTCTGGATCGGGATTGGCAGGTCTGGAACGATCTGCGCAGCCTGTTCATCTCTAACCGCTCCAGCAAGACGCCTGCGGGATATGACGACCTTGCCACGGCGATCATGGCGGCGGCGGATGTGCTGCCCTGCCATCCCGGCCCGCTGGCCGATGCTAAGCTGCACCTGTCCTGCCTGATCGCCTGCGCGCAAGAGGTGATGGCGGCCTATGAGACCCGCAAGAAGGCGCTCGGCCTGATCGACTTTGCTGACATGATCACCGGGGCTGAGCACCTGCTCCGCACCGACCTCGCCGTGCGGCAAGCGGTGCTGGACGAGATCGACTGCGTCATCATCGACGAATTCCAGGACACCAACCCCGTGCAATTCGCGCTTTTNNGCCGATCCGCGCCTATCGACAGCGCTGGCGGCGGCAAATCCCGATGCGACCCAGCCTTTGGACCGCAACTGGCGCTCGACCCCAGCCATCATGCAATTCGTCAATGCGATGGGGGCTGGCCTCTTTGGGCAGGCCTATAACCCGCTGGTGCCGACCCGCGATGCGGTCGCAGGTCCCGCGATCGAGGTGCTGAACGCTACGCAGGGACGGCGCTCACAAAAGTATTCGCAGCCCCCAGAACACATCGCCGAGCGCATCGCCCGTATCCTGACTGATACTGAGACTATCACCGACCGCCACACGAAGGCCGCCCGACCGGCTCGGCCCTCGGATATCGCGCTGTTGGTCTGTCGCCACACCACCGCCGCCCGCTATGCCGAGGAACTGCGCGCGCGCGGCGTTCCGGTGCGGATCGCCGAGGATGGCTGGGCGAAAAGTCCGGTGATTGTTGCCGCCCGCGCCGCGCTGGCCTTTGCCGCCAATCCGGCGGATATCCATGCTGGGCTACTCTTGCGCACGCTTGGCCCGGACCCACTGTCCTTGCAGGAGGCGCTATCCGCCCAAATGGAAGGGCGGTTGGTGGATGACCCGGTGCTGATGC
>DDEX01000049.1 GCA_002336845.1 Rhodobacteraceae bacterium UBA1943 | reverse complement strand
TCGGTCTATTCCGCGTCCGAACTGGCGGCGCGGGAATTCCCCGATCTGGATGTGTCCTTGCGTGGCGCGGTCTCTATCGCGCGGCGCCTGCAAGACCCCCTGGCCGAACTGGTCAAGATCGAGCCCAAATCGATCGGCGTCGGCCAATATCAGCATGATGTGGACCAGTCGCGCCTTGGCCGCAGTCTTGAGGCCGTGGTGGAAGATGCGGTGAACGCGGTGGGGGTCGATCTGAACACCGCCTCTGCCCCGCTGCTGGCCCGCGTGTCGGGCGTTGGCCCGTCGCTGGCCGATGCCATCGTGGCCCACCGCGACGCCAATGGCCCCTTCGCCACCCGCCGCGATTTGCTGAAGGTCGCCCGCCTCGGTCCGAAGGCGTTCGAGCAGGCTGCCGGTTTTCTGCGCATCACCGGCGGGAAAGAGCCACTGGATGCCTCCTCCGTCCACCCCGAAGCCTATGATGTGGCGCGCAAGATCGTGGCCGCCTGCGGGCGCGACATTCGCAGCCTGATGGGCGACAGCGCCGCGCTGCAAAAGGTCAGCCCGGCCGCCTTTGTCGATGACAAGTTCGGCCTGCCCACCGTGCGCGACATTCTGGCAGAGCTGGAAAAGCCCGGCCGCGACCCGCGACCCAGCTTCAAGACCGCGACCTTTGCCGAGGGCGTTGACGACATCAAGGATTTGCGCCCCGGCATGGTGCTGGAAGGCACGGTGACCAATGTCGCGGCCTTTGGCGCCTTCGTGGACATCGGGGTGCATCAGGATGGCTTGGTGCATGTCAGCCAGTTGTCCGACCGCTTCGTCAAAGACCCGCATGAGGTGGTTAAGGCGGGCGATGTGGTGAAGGTGCGGGTGACCGAGGTGGATGTGGCACGCAAACGCATCGGGCTGACGATGAAATCCGATGGCGGCGCTTCGGCCCGTGATCAGGCCCGCGAACGTGGGGCACCGCCGCCAAAAGGTCGTGCGACGGCGCAGATGAGCAGCGTGCCCAAGGCCGATGGCAGCAATGCCTTTGCCGATGCGTTGAAGGGCAAATTCGGGCGCTAGGCCCCCTCACCCTACCCTCTCCCCTAAGGGCAGAGGGGGTCTGCCGTGGGCACGGCGCGGCCCCATGGCCGAAACGGCGCCTACCCCCTCCCCTTGGGGGAGAGGGTCAGGGTGAGGGGTTCAGCCCTGCCCGCCCACGGTCAGCCCGCCGATCAACAACGTCGGTTGACCCACACCCACCGGCACCCATTGCCCGGCCTTGCCGCAATTGCCGATGCCGGGGTCCATCGCCATGTCATTGCCGATGGCGCGGATGTGTTTCAGTGCGGTGGCCCCGTCGCCGATCAGGGTCGCGCCCTTGACCGCCTCACCCACCACACCATTCCTCACGCGGTAAGCCTCGGTGCAACTGAATACGAACTTGCCGTTGGTGATATCGACCTGACCGCCACCAAAACCCACGGCCCAGATGCCATCCTTAAGGCTGGCGAGGATTCCCGCCGGGTCGTCCTTGCCGCCCAGCATGTAGGTGTTGGTCATGCGCGGCATCGGGATATGGGCGAAACTTTCGCGCCGCCCGTTGCCGGTTGGGGCCACCCCCATCAGCCGGGCATTCTGGCGGTCCTGCATATAGCCCACCAGCACCCCGTCCTCGATCAGCACATTCTTGCCCGAGGGTGTGCCCTCGTCATCGACCGAAATGCTGCCACGCCGGTCGGGAATCGTGCCATCGTCAAGGACAGTCACACCCCGCGCTGCGATCTGCTGGCCCATCAGACCGGCGAAGGCGGATGTTTTCTTGCGGTTGAAGTCGCCCTCCAGCCCGTGGCCAATAGCCTCGTGCAACAAAATGCCCGGCCAACCCGGCCCCAGCACCACATCCATCACGCCCGCAGGCGCGGCAACCGCGCCCAGATTGACGGTGGCGATGCGCAAGGCCTCTCGCACCATCGGCTGCCAATGTGCCGGATCGATGAGCCCCGAAAGGCCATAGCGTCCACCGCCGCCGGTGCCGCCCTGTTC
The DNA here is from genome assembly GCA_002336845.1 of Rhodobacteraceae bacterium UBA1943. Classification (GTDB taxonomy): domain Bacteria; phylum Pseudomonadota; class Alphaproteobacteria; order Rhodobacterales; family Rhodobacteraceae; genus Fuscibacter. The sequence goes on along the minus strand of DDEX01000049.1, from coordinate 76,119 downwards.
GCGCCGCCCGTTCTCCTCGACGATGACCGAGACATTAAGTCGCGCCATGGGGCGCACATCGGTCAGCCGCAGGCCCTCGGGGCGCAGGATTTCCACCTCTTGCAGGCCAGCCGAAATGGTGGCCGAGACCTGCACCACGCGGCGGTCAAGCGCGCGGGCATAGGCGTCGATCTCTTTCAGAACGTCGATCTTGCCGGTGAAGCTGGCGTCCGCCATCGGGTCGGCATCGGTATAAAGCCGCAGGTTGGTGCCCTTGGGCGGGGCGGCCAGAACGCCGCCGCCCGCCCCTACCGCCAGCCGCGCCGTCTCGACCGCGCGGCGCAGGGCGGATTCGGAGATTTCCGTGGAATGGGCGTAACCTGCGACCTCGCCCACCACGGCGCGCAGGCCGAATCCCTCTGATGCGTCGTAACTGGCCGTTCGGATCCTGCGATCATCCAGCACGATGCCTTCCGACCGGCGGCGTTCCAGAAACAGCTCGCCATCCTCCGCGCCATGGGTTGCCTGACGCAGCAGATCCAGCGCGCGGGCCTCGTCTATCAGGGTTTCAAAGGGTCGGAAGGGGGCGTCGCTCATCATGGGCCTTTCGCGGGCGCGGCATTGATCTGGATCAAGCCCGCCATTTTGTCGCACGTTTCTCTTGTTCTGCACGGACTAATATGGTTTCACCAGCCTAGCAAACAACGGGATTCCGCCACGAGGGGGGCGGTATTCCCACGGGGCGGGCAAACCGCCGCTAAAGAACGGGAAACGAACATGCGTCATTCGACTATCCGCAGCGGTCTTCTAGCCACGGCCCTGTCCTTTGCAGCAGGCGGCGCCTGGGCGCAGGCGCTGGAAACCGTGGGGCAGCCTCTGCCGGAAGGCATCGGCTTTCAACCCCCCGCGACCGAGCTTGCCCGCGATCTTCAGTGGCTGGACCATTCGATCCTTGCCATCATCACCGTGATCACCGTCTTTGTGACGCTGCTTCTGGTCTATGTCATGGTGCGATTCAACCGCCGCGCCAACCCCACCCCACGCAGCTTTACGCACAACACGCCGCTGGAAATCGTCTGGACGCTGGTTCCCGTGCTTGTGCTGGTGGCAATCGGCTCGTTCTCGCTGCCGGCCCTCTTCAAGCAACAGACCATTCCGGCCGCCGATGTGACCATCAAGGTCACCGGCAACCAGTGGTACTGGTCTTATGAATACCCCGAAGATGGCATTTCCTTCGATGCCTTCCTGCTTGCCAAGGACCAGCTTGCCGCCAATGGCTACACGCCCGAGCAGTATCTGCTGGCCACCGACAATGCCGTCGTGATCCCGGTCGGCAAGACCATCGTCATGCAGGTCACCGGGGCGGATGTGATCCATTCGTGGAAAATCCCGGCCTTTGGTGTGATGCAGGACGGCGTTCCCGGCCGTATCGCCCAGCTCTGGTTCAAGGCCGAGCGTGAGGGCGTCTATTTCGGCCAATGCTCGGAACTGTGCGGCAAGGATCACGCCTACATGCCGATCACGGTCAAGGTCGTCTCGGAAGAGGCCTACAAGAAGTGGGTCGAAGGCGCCAAGCAGGGCAACCTGCAACTGGCTTCGAACTGAAACGATTGAAGTAGCGGGGCAAGGCCGGGGCCTTCGTGCCCTGCCTGCCAGGGAGAGCGCAGCATGACCGACATCCGGTCTTTTGACGACACGGGAGAGGCGCAGTTCGGCGACTATGTGCAGCTTTTGAAGCCGCGCGTCATGTCGCTGGTCGTCTTTACCGCGCTTGTCGGGCTGCTGGTCGCCCCCGTGCATCTGCACCCTGTCGAATCCTTCTGCGCCGTCTTGTTCATCGCGCTTGGCGGCGGGGCCTCTGGTGCGCTGAATATGTGGTGGGACGCCGATATCGACGCCATCATGCGCCGCACCAAGGGCCGTCCGATCCCCTCGGGCCGGGTTCAGCCGGGTGAGGCGCTGGCGATCGGTCTGGCGCTGTCGGGCATTTCGGTGGTGATGCTGGCCCTGGCCACCAATGTGCTGGCCGGTGCGCTGCTTGCCTTCACGATCTTCTTCTATGCCGTCGTCTATTCGATGTGGCTGAAACGCTCGACCCCGCAGAACATCGTGATTGGCGGGGCTGCCGGGGCCTTTCCGCCCATGATCGGCTGGGTTGCCGCGACCGGGCATGTCTCAGTCGAGGCCGTCCTGATGTTCATGCTGATCTTCATGTGGACGCCGCCCCATTTCTGGGCGCTGGCACTGTTCATGAAGTCGGATTACGGTGACGCCAAGGTGCCGATGCTGACCGAAACCCATGGTCGCAAGGTCACCCGCGCCCATGTGTGGTGGTACACCATCGCGCTGGTGCCCTTTGCACTGGCGCTTGGCTTTACCTCGATCGGTGGGCCGGTTTATCTCGCCACCTCGGTCGTGCTGAACCTTGAATTCCTGCGCGGCGCATGGCGCATCTGGCGCCGGGACGAGGCCGTGGCCGAAGCCGATGGCTACAAGGTTGAAAAGCAGGTCTTCAAATTCTCGCTGCTGTATCTCTTTGCCCACTTCTGTGCGCTGCTGGCCGATGCCGCGCTGCGCAGTTGGCATCTGGGGGCCTGGTAAGATGTCGTTTCGCCCCGAGCATGAGATTCACCGTCGCCGACTGGGCCGCAATGTCGGCGTCGGCCTGTTGCTTGCAGCCTTTGTGGCGCTGATGTTCGCGCTGTCGATCGTCAAGGTCACGCAAGGCGACCTGATGCATCAGGCCGATCATGCGCAAAGCGTCGGTGCCGCCGCGACGACGGAGACGGCCCCATGACCCCGCAACGCACCGCTTTGTCACTTGTGGGAATTGTCACCGTGATGCTGGCGGCCTCTTTCGCCGCCGTGCCGTTCTATGACTGGTTCTGCCGCACCACCGGCTATGCCGGCACAACCGGGCAAGCCGATGCCGCGCCGGGTGCGGACAAGGTGCTGGACCGCACCATGGTTATCCGCTTTGACGCCTCGCTTGAGGCCGGGATGCCATGGCAGTTCAAGCCCCAGCAAACCCGGATGACGGTAAAGATCGGCGAGCAGGCCCTGGCCTTCTATGAGGCGTATAACCCCACCGACCGCACCGTTGCCGGCACGGCCAGCTTTAACGTGCAGCCCGACCAGTCGGGCGGCTATTTCACCAAGATCGAATGCTTCTGCTTTTCTGAACAGGTCCTGAAGCCGCATGAACGCGCGATCCTGCCGGTCTCGTTCTTTGTTGACCCAGAGATCGTGAACGACCCCGAGGCCCGCGACATCTCGGAAATCACCCTGTCCTATACCTTCCACGAAACGCCGCTGACGCCCGAACAGATTTCGGCGACCAGCCCAACGAACTGATAAGAAACACGAGGGAAAGATGGCCCACGCGAAGAACCACGACTACCACATCCTGCCCCCGTCGATCTGGCCGTTCCTCGGCTCGGTCTCGGCTTTCGTCATGCTGTTCGGCTCCGTGCTGTGGATGCACGGCTCTGGCCCATGGATGGGGCTGATCGGGCTGGTGGGTGTGCTTTACACCATGTTTGGCTGGTGGTCGGATGTCGTGACCGAAGGCCAGACCGGCGATCACACCCCGGTGGTGCAGATCGGGCTGCGCTATGGCTTCATCCTGTTCATCATGTCGGAAGTCATGTTCTTCTCGGCCTGGTTCTGGACCTTCTTCAAACACGCCATCTTCCCGATGGGGCCTCTCAGCCCGCTGAAGGACGGCGTTTGGCCACCCGAAGGCATCGCGACCTTCGATCCCTGGCACCTGCCGCTGATCAACACGCTGATCCTTCTGTGCTCGGGCTGCGCCGCCACCTGGGCGCACCACGCGCTGGTGCATGAGAACAACCGCAAGGATCTGAAGAACGGTCTGGTTCTGGCAATTCTGCTGGGTCTTCTGTTCACATTCTTTCAGGCCTATGAATACAGCCACGCGGCCTTTGGCTTTGCCGGCAACATCTATGGCGCCTCGTTCTTCATGGCGACGGGCTTCCACGGCTTTCACGTCATCGTCGGCACGATCTTCCTGTTCGTCTGCCTGATGCGCGCGCTGAAGGGGCATTTCACCCCCACCCAGCATGTGGGATTTGAGGCCGCCGCCTGGTACTGGCACTTCGTTGACGTGGTCTGGCTGTTCCTCTTCGCCTCGATCTACGTCTGGGGCCGCTGATCCACCCTTGCATCTTTCGCCAACGCGGGCCATCTGGCCCGCGTTGTGCATTCAGGAGAAGCGATGCTGCGCCGGATGATCTTCCCTCTGATCCTTGGGATCGCAGGCTGCGCCGTTCTGATCTCGCTGGGTGTCTGGCAATTGCACCGCATGGCCTGGAAAGAGGCGCTTCTGGCCGAGATCGACGGCATGATCGTCGCCGCCCCTGTTCCCCTGATGCCCACACCCGACCCGGAAAAGGACCGTTATCGCCCGGTTTATGTTGATGGAACCCTGACCGGCCAGTTCCTGGAGGTGCTGGAGGGCGTCAAGGGCGACAGCCCCGGCGTGCGGATCATAGAGGCGTTCCAGACCACCGACGGCCGCCGCATCCTGATCGACCGCGGCTTCCTGCCGGACGAGGCGAGGAAAACCCCGCGCCCGCCCCATGCCGCCCATGTCGTCGGCAACCTGTTGTGGCCGCGCGATTCCGACAGCTTCACGCCCCCGCCCGATGAAAAGACCGGCCTGTGGTTTTCGCGTGACGTTCCGGCCATGGCGGCGAAGCTGAATACAGAAGCGACATTAATTGTCGCGCGCGAGGCGTCGGGAGACGGGATCACGCCCCTGCCAGTTGATACATCCGCTATACCCAATGACCATTGGGGCTATGCCATCACCTGGTTCCTGCTGGCCGCCACCTGGGCGGTGATGACAGGGCTGCTCGTGTGGCGTATCAGACAGCGGACGGTTTGAGGATGACGATGCGTTATATCTCCACGCGGGGCACCGCCCCGGTTCTTTCCTTCGGCGAAGCGATGATGACGGGGCTGGCCCGCGACGGCGGGCTTTATGTGCCCGAAACCGTGCCGACGCTGACCACGGACGAAATCGCGGCACTGGCGGGCCTGCCCTATGAGGAGGTCGCGTTCCGCGTGATGAAACCCTTCCTTGGCGGGTTCTTTGCCGATGATGAGTTCAAGGGCCTGATCGCCAAGGCCTATTCCGGTTTTGGCCATGCCGCCCGTGCGCCGCTGAAACAGCTTGGCCCGAACCATTTCCTGCTGGAGCTGTTTCACGGCCCGACGCTGGCCTTCAAAGACTTTGCCATGCAGCTTATCGGCCAGATGATGCAGGCGGCCCTTGCCAAGACCGGCCAGCGCATCACCATAGTCGGCGCGACCAGCGGCGATACCGGAAGTGCCGCGATTGAGGCGTTTCGCGGTCTTTCCAACGTCGATGTCTTCATCCTGTTCCCGCATGGCCGTGTGTCAGAGGTGCAGCGCCGCCAGATGACGACGCCGACCGAATCCAACGTCCATGCCCTCGCGATGGATGGCGATTTCGACGATTGTCAGGCCCGCGTGAAGGATATGTTCAACGACTTCGCCTTCCGCGATGGCGTTCACCTGGCGGGTGTCAACAGCATCAACTGGGCGCGGGTTCTGGCGCAGGTGGTCTATTACTTCTCCTCCGCCACCAATCTGGGTGCCCCGCACCGCAAGGTCAGCTTTACCGTGCCCACCGGCAATTTCGGCGACATCTTCGCCGGCTACATCGCGCGCGCCATGGGCCTGCCGATTGACCAGCTTGTCATCGCGACCAACCAGAACGACATTCTGGACCGCGCGCTGAAATCCGGGGCCTATGAAACCAACGGCGTCAAACCCTCGATCAGCCCATCGATGGACATTCAGGTCTCGTCGAACTTTGAACGCGCGCTGTTCGATGCCTATGGTCGCGATGGATCGGCCATCGCGCAGTTGATGGCCGAGATGAAATCGGGCGGCTTCAAGATCAGCCAGGGGGCGCTGGAAACCCTGCGTGCCACCTTCGCCTCTGGCCGTTGCTCCGAAGACGAAACCCGCGCCACCATCGCCCGCACCCTTGCGGCGACTGGTGAACTGCTCTGCCCCCATTCCGCCGTGGGCGTGAAGGTGGCCGAGGAGCATCTGGGCCGCGCGCTCATGATCACCCTCGCCACCGCCCATCCGGCGAAATTCCCCGATGCGGTGGAACAGGCCAGCGGCATACGCCCCGCCCTGCCGCCGCGCATGGCCGACCTGTTCCAGCGCCCAGAACGCGTGACGCGCGTGCCGAACGATCTGGCAGCACTTCAATCCCTTGTCCGTGAAAGGCTTGCCCGTTGACCACACGCCTGACGACGCTTTCGAACGGTTTCCGCATCGTGACCGAACATATGCCCGGCCTGGAATCGGCCAGCGCGGGCATCTGGGTCACCGCCGGGGGGCGCCACGAACGCGAGGAACAGAACGGTATCGCCCATTTCCTTGAACACATGGCCTTCAAGGGCACCGCCCGCCGCAGTGCCCTGCAAATCGCCGAGGAAATCGAGGATGTGGGCGGTTACATCAACGCCTATACCAGCCGCGAGATGACCGCCTATTACGCCCGCGTGCTGAAGGAAGATGTGGCCCTGTCGCTGGACGTGATCGGCGACATCCTGCTGAACCCCGCCTTTCACGAGGCCGACATCGAAACCGAGCGCCATGTGATCCTGCAAGAGATCGGGCAGGCGCTGGATACGCCCGACGACATCATCTTCGACTGGCTGCAAGAGGCATCCTATCCGGGCCAGGCCTTTGGCCGCACCATCCTTGGCCCGTCGGAACGGGTCTCGTCCTTCGGGCGCGCCGATCTGCAAGGCTTTGTGGCCGAGCATTACGGGCCGGGCCAGATGATCCTTGCCGCCGCGGGCGCGGTGGATCACGACGCCATCGTCAAACAGGCCGAAGGGCTGTTCGGCCTTATGGCTGCCCAGCCGCAAAAATCCTTCCAGCCTGCCGCCTTCAAGGGCGCAGAACGACGCGAGGTGAAGGATCTCGAGCAGGTGCATTTCGCCATGGCCTTCGAGGCGCCGGGCTATCGTGACCCTTCGGTCTTTACCGCGCAGGTCTATGCCACCGCGATGGGCGGTGGCATGTCCAGCCGCCTGTTCCAGAAGATCCGCGAGGAACGCGGCCTGTGCTATTCCATCTTCGCGCAGGCCGGTTCCTATGACGACACCGGCCAGATCACGCTTTATGCCGGCACCAGTGCCGAAGAAATCGCCGATCTGACCACGCTGACGGTGGATGAGCTGAAGCGCGCCGCCGAGGATATGACCGAGGCAGAGGTCACCCGTGCCAAGGCGCAGATGCGCGCCGGAATGCTGATGGGGCTGGAAAGCCCCTCGTCGCGGGCCGAGCGCATTGCACGCCTGTTGCAGATGCACGGCCGCGTGCCCCCGGTCGAGGAAGCGGTGGCCAGGATCAACGCCGTGACCGTCGCCGATGTGCGCGCCTATGCCGAAGGGCTGACACAGGCGGGCGCGGCACTGGCGCTTTACGGCCCGGTAGGCGATGCGCCGGGGCTGGAGGCCATCCGCGACAGGCTCGCCGCCTGATGCTGGGCGTGCGCCGCAGGCCCAAGGTCGAGACCGAGCGGATGACGCTGCGCTTGCCGCAGCACCCCGACTGGCGGGCCTGGTCGTCCTTGCGCGAAGCCTCCGCCGCCCATCTGACGCCGTGGGAGCCGGTCTGGGCGCATGACCACCTGTCGCGCCGCGCCTTCACCAACCGGGTCTATTGGGCGCAGCGCGCCGAAACCCAGGGCACCGCCCTGCCCTTCCTGCTGATCCGCCGCAGCGACCAGCAGCTTCTGGGCGCCATCACGTTGGACAATATCCGCCGCGGCCCGGTGCAGGCCGGAACCCTTGGCTACTGGATCGGCGCGCCCTTTGCCCGCCAGGGCTATATGCGAGAGGCGATTCAGGCCGTGGTGCACCACGCCTTTGCCCAGCTTGACCTGAGCCGGATCGAGGCCGCCTGCCTGCCCGAAAACGCCGCCTCGCGCGGGGTCTTGGAAAAATCGGGCTTCAAATACGAAGGCGTGGCGCAAAGCTATCTGCAAATCAACGGGCGCTGGCGCAACCATGTGCTTTACGCCAACCTGCGCGGCGACCGGCGCGGGCGGACCGATGTGGGCTGAATGACACGCCGCATCCTGCTGTTGCGCGGGGTGAATGTTGGCGGCGCGAACCGCCTGCCGATGAGTGATTTTCGCGACATGCTGGCCGGGTTGGGCCTTGGCAACCCGCGCACCCTGATCGCCAGCGGCAATGCGGTGTTCGACGATCCCAGCCTGCCTGGCCTACACGGCCTGATCACCGACACCATCGCCGCCCGCTTCGGCTTTCGGCCTGATCTTATTCTGCATACGCCCGAAAGCTTTGCCGCGATCATGGCAGCCAACCCCTTTGCCGCCGAAGCTGAAGGGGATGGTTCCAAAGTCCACGTCTTCTTTCTGGCCGCGCAAGCCACATTGGACAGCGCAAAGATCGCAGCCCTGGCCACGACCGAACGCCTGCATCTCACGCCCGCCGCCCTCTACCTGCACGCACCCGATGGCATTGGGCGCTCCAAACTGGTCGAGCGTCTGCCGCGCCTGCTGAATACACCCAGCACCGCACGCAACTGGAATACCGTTACCGCGCTGGCCAATTTGGCCGCGACCTGAGGCCTTCCCCTTCTGCAAATATCCTCTGGGGGTGCGGGGGGCGAAGCGCCCCCGCCGCCGACAGCCGCAATCGGGACTGGACGCGAGATCATTTCGGACTACCCTTTTTCCGATGCGCCGCTGGATCGCCTGTATCGCCCTCATCACTACACCGGCCATGGCGCAAGAGCCTTCGGCCTGCATCGCGCTGGCACAAAACGAAGCACGGGTGATCCCTGCGGCCTTCGGCGACCTGCTGCCAAAGGGCTCTGTGCGGCTGCGCTTTCTGAACCATGCGAGCTTTGCGCTGGAAACACCGGGCGGCATCACGGCAATCACCGATTACACCGGGCTGATCGGCAACCCCGATGTGGTGCCCGATGCCGTCACCATGAACAACGCCCATGACAGCCATTTCACCGACCACCCCGACCCGCGCATTCCCCATGTGCTGCGCGGCTGGGGTCCACCCGGCCTGCCCGCACGGATCGATGAAACGGTGGGCGACCTGCGCATCCGCAACGTCACCACCGATACACGCGGGCCATTCGGCGAGGGTGCGCGCGCGAATGGCAATTCCATTTTCATCTTCGAGGCGGCGGGCCTGTGCATCGCCCATCTGGGCCATCTGCACCAGATGCTGTCCACCGATCAGCGCGCCCGGATCGGGCGGGTCGATGTGGTGATGGTGCCGGTCGATGGCGGCTATACCATGGACCAGCGCGCCATGACGCAGGTGGTCGAAGACCTGCACGCCCGGCTGGTCATTCCGATGCACTGGTTCGGGCCGGACACGCTGGCGGCCTTTCTGGCGAAATCGGCGGGCGCGTTCGAGATCGTCACAGCCGGCGGGCCAGAGGTTGAAATCTCGCGCGCCAGCCTGCCAAAACGCCCGACCATCCTGCTTCTCGATCCGGCACTGATCCCGTGACCAGCAGCGCAGCGGGATCCCCCCGCGCGCCCGTGGGATATTTATGCCAAGATGAAGCTGCGCCGGGTTTCCCAGCCTGCCCCGCCGGGCTAAGTCTTTGGCACAGGAGACGTCCATGCTGAATCCCGCCGATCCCGCCTTTGTCTCGGCCCTCACGGGCCAACTGCCGCCCGGCACCCTGCGCACGCCAGAACCGCGCGATCTGGAAGAGCCGCGCGGGCGCTGGCACGGGCAAGCGGGCGCAGTGGCCTTGCCCCGCAACGTCGAAGAGGTGGCGGCGATCGTGCGCGCCTGCGCAGCGGCGCGGGTGGGCATCGTGCCAATGGGCGGCGGAACCGGGCTGGTTGGCGGGCAGATCCTGGCCGACGGGCCTTTGCCGCTGATTGTTTCAACCGAGCGGATGGCAGCCTTGCGTGGGCTTTGGCCGCAAGAGAACGCTATGGTGGTCGAGGCCGGAATGGTGCTGGCCGCCGCGCATGACCATGCCGCCGCGGGGGGCCGGGTGTTTCCGCTGACACTTGCGTCAGAAGGCTCGGCCCGGATCGGGGGCCTCTTGTCCACCAATGCAGGCGGCGTGAACGTGCTGCGCTATGGCAATGCCCGCGATCTGGTGCTGGGGGTCGAGGCGGTTCTGCCCGATGGCAGCATTTTCAACGGCCTGAAACGGCTCAGGAAGGACAATACCGGCTATGATCTGCGCCACCTGCTGATCGGGGCCGAGGGCACGCTGGGCATTATCACCGCCGCCAGCCTGCGGCTGTTCCCCGCGCCCGCATCGACCGCGACAGCCCTTCTGGATGTGGCCGATCCGGCAACCGCGCTGCGCCTCCTGGAACTGGCCAATACTCATGCGGCTGGCCTGATTTCGGCCTTTGAGCTGATCCACCGGCAGGGCCTGGATTTCCTGTCCGAAACCCTACCAGAGGTGGCGCAACCCTTCCGCCCCCATGGCAACTGGATGGTGCTGCTGGAGCTTGCCCTGCCCGCCGGCCTTGGCGGTGCAGAGGCGGTGATGGCCGGCATTCTGGAAGCCGCGTTCGAGACCGGGCTTGCCCGCGACGGCGCGGTCGCGGCCAGCGACAGCCAGCGCAAGGCGATCTGGACCCTGCGCGAGTCGATCCCGCTGGCCAACCGCAAGGTTGGGGCGATTTCCAGCCATGACATCTCGCTGCCGCTGTCAGAGATCCCCGAGTTCATTCCCCGCGCCAATGCCATGCTGGCTGCATTGGGCGATTTCCGGGTGAACTGCTTCGGCCATCTGGGCGACGGTAACCTGCATTACAACGTCTTTCCCGCCAAGGGCCGCAGCAAGGCCGACTATCTGGACCAGCGCGAGGCGGTGAAGCAAACCGTGCACGATCTGGTCAACGCGATGGGCGGCTCGGTTTCGGCCGAACATGGCATCGGACGGCTGAAGGTGGGTGACCTTGTGCGCTATGGCGACCCGGCCAAGCTGGCGGCGATGCGGGCGATCAAGGCGGCGCTGGACCCCCTTGGCATCATGAACCCCGGCGCCGTCCTTACCCCCTAGGCGCGCGCGCCCAGAACCGCCACATCATCGAGGCGGCGGCACAGACCAGACCCACCGTCAGCCCCAGCCACAGCCCCTGCCCGCCAAGGCCCGCGCGGAACGCCAGCAGATAGGCCGCCGGAATTCCGATCAGCCAATAGCTGACGGCAGCGGCAATCATCGGCACGCGGGTATCGCGGATCCCACGCAGCAGGCCCAGCGCCATGACCTGCATGGCATCGGCCATCTGGAACAGCGCCGCCATGGCCAGAAGGGCGGTGCCGAAGGCCACGATTCCGGCCGCCTCGGGCTTGGTCTCATCCAGAAACAAACGGATGATCGGCTGCGGCAGGGTCAGAAACAGCGTGATCATGCACAGCCCGAACCCCACCGACAGCGCAATCGCCATCCGCGCGCCATCGCGTAGGCCCTGCGCATCGCCCGCGCCTTCGGCACGGCCCGCACGGATCGTGGCCGCATTTGACAGCCCCAGATGCACCATGAAGGCCAGCGCCGCCACCTCCATCGCGATGCCGTGCGCGGCAAGCTGGACCGTGCCGATCCAGCCCATCATCAGGGCCGAGGCCTGAAACAACCCGCTTTCCGCGAGCCCCGTCACCCCGATGGGCCAGCCAAGGCGAAAGACCTGCCCCATGGCGTGCCAATCCGGGCGCCAGAACCGCTGGAACAGGTGAAACCGCCGCAGATCGGGCAGCCATGCCGCATAGACCGCCATTGCAAGGCAGGTCAGTCCCTGCACCAGAACCGAGGCCAGCGCCGCCCCCCGCACCCCCAGTTCGGGAAACGGGCCATGGCCAAAGATCAGTGCCCAGCCGATCGCAAGGTTCACCACCACCCCCGCCAGCGTGACCCACAGCACAACCTGCGTCCGTTCCAGCGCGGCAAGATAGCTTTTCAACCCCATGACCAGCAGTGCGGGTATCATGCCGAGCCCCGCGATGCGCAGGAAATCCTGCCCCAACTGGGCCACCACCTCGGTCTGGCCCAGCGCAAGAAAGATCGCCTTGGCCCACCAGAACAAGGGATAGGTCAGCAGGCCGAAGCCGATCGACAGCCACAGGCCCATGCGCGTATCGCGCCGCACCTGTGTCTCATCCCCGCGCCCAAGGGCCGAGGCAACCATCGGCATGATCGCCTGCGCAAAGCCCGAACCGAAGATGAACACCACGAAAAACGACGACGCGCCCAGCACCACCGCCGCAAGCTCGTTCACCCCATACCAGCCCATCAGCACGGTATCGGTGACATGCAGCGCCATCTGCGCCAGATGAGAGCCGACGAGCGGCAGACCCAGCGCAAGGATCGCCCGCGCATGGGTGGCAAGGGGTTGTCTGTCGGTCATGGCCGAAGAGATAACTGCCCAAAAAATTGGCGGCAAGGGAAGAGTTCACGCGGCGCAGGTTCAGGGTCGGGCGGGTTCAGGGCGGGACGGCATTCGGCCGACCCATGTCCGGGGGGATCAGGAAACGCAGCGCGGTTCCCCGCCCGCGCGCGACCTGCCCACAATAGGCCCGTCAACCCGAGCAACGAGAGGCCAGCCGTGCCCCGAGCGCGGCATTCTTCAGGGAAACGTGCCACTGGCACGTTTATGACCCCCCATCGCTCTCGTCAGGCAAGAAGCGCCCGCCCCCAGCGGGGCGGGTGCAGGCCGGGCCTTTGAGGCCCGGCAGTGCAAATGGCACCTGCACGCATGGCAAAAGCGATGGCCTTCGTAGTCGCGCGGCGGCGTTGTGCCCGACCTGCGCCTGGCAATTCCTTGCCAAACCCATTGCCAGTCCGGGCTCGGTGAATGCCGATCCAGACACGTCGCTGCCGCGAAGAATCCCCTCAGCGGCGGATCGCCGGATGGGTCGCCCGATCCAGGATATGCCCGGTTCCGCCCAAAACCTGACTGGCCCGCCCCACGATCAGCGGATCAGGCTGGCCCACCACCTCTGCATCCTTGCCCGGATAATCGATGCTGGACAGGAAATGGCGCATACAATTCAGCCGGGCGCGCTTTTTGTCATTCGACTTGACGATGACCCAGGGCGCATCGGCGGTGTCGGTGTAAAAGAACATCGCCTCTTTCGCCTCAGTATAATCGTCCCATTTGTCGAGGGACGCCTTGTCGATGGGGCTAAGCTTCCACATCTTCAGCGGGTCAGTCTCGCGCGCCTTGAACCGGGTGCGCTGCTCTTCGCGGGTCACGGAAAACCAGTATTTGTAAAGGCGGATACCGGATCGGACCAGCATCCGTTCGACCTCGGGCGCCTCGCGCATGAATTCCAGATATTCGGCTGGCGAGCAGAAGCCCATCACCCGCTCGACCCCGGCCCGATTGTACCAGCTGCGGTCAAAGAACACGATCTCGCCCGCGGTGGGCAGATGGGCGATATAGCGCTGAAAGAACCATTGGCCCTTTTCCACATCCGACGGCTTTGTCAGGGCGCAGACGCGGGCATAGCGGGGGTTCAGATGCTCCATGAACCGCTTGATCGTGCCGCCCTTGCCCGCGGCATCGCGCCCCTCCATCAGGATCACGAACTTCTGCCCGGTCTCCTGCGCCCAGATCTGCACCTTCAGCAGTTCGGCCTGCAACTTGGCCTTTTCCGCCTCATAGGTCGCCCGGCCCAGCAGACGGCCATAGGGATAGCGGCCGCTCTCGAACACTTCCCGGATGGCATCCGAGGTCACGGCGGGAAAGTGCTGTGGACCGGTCACACCTTCGCCGCTGCCGGAGTTCGGATCAAAGGCGGCGGTTTCGGTGCTGTCGGCGACGGCAAGGGTCGGGCTGTCGATCTCCATGGGGAACTCCTTTTCTGCAAACCCGGTCAATTTCGCCGCGCGCCGATCTGTCACATTGATCCGTGTCAAAATCGCCATGTTCCAGCCGCATGTTTTGCAGGAATGTCACAGAAGCACCTCCTCTGGCCGGGTACACGGGCACTTCACGCAGCCCGAACGCGAATCACTTGCCTGATTGCGGCGCGCATGGCGCAGTTGGTCACAGGTGCCTCTCTCGCCTGATTGCCCCCTTACATGAATTGGAGTGCCCGATGCGCAAGCTGCTTGTCACCACCTCGATCCTGGGAATGCTGTCCGCCTCGTCGGCCTTTGCCGGCGGTGTCGTCGAACCCATCATGCCGCCCGAAGAGGTTCATCAGAAGACCTCGTCCTCGTCCGGCGGCATCCTGATTCCGCTGTTGTTGCTGGTTGTCGTAGCGGCGGCCATCGCCTCTTCCGGCGGCGATGACCCGGTGGTCTCGCCCAGCGATGCCCGGCTGAAGACCGGCCTGCGACCGGTTGGCGTCACCCACAACGGCCTCTCGCTCTATCGTTACAGCTATATCGGGCTGGACGGTGAATACGAAGGTGTGATGGCGCAGGATGTGGTCGAGCGGTTCCCCGAAGCGGTGGCCCAATTGCCCGGCGGCTATATGGCGGTGGATTATGCCAAGCTCGGGCTCACGTTCAAGACGATCCACTGAATGCAAAAAGCGGCGGGCCCCAGGCACCGCCGCTCTTCTTGCAAAGGCTCATTGAAAAGACAGGGGAAAGAAAGGTCTATATCTACCCCGTCACGCTAGCGCCGCCCCGCGGCGCTGGCATACCCCAAATGCGGTAAGCCAGCCGATCTCTTTAATTTTTTGCGATCAGCGTCTCCAGCCGGTCCAACACCTGCGGCCATTCGGAAAAGAACAGAAGCTGGCCGGTGGCCGGAAGGAACGTCACATCCAGATGCGGGAAATCCGCCATCAGCTCGCGGATCGACAGCATCGGCGTCTGCGGATCCTGATCGCCTTGCAGCAGCACGACCGGCACTTTCGCGCCGTGAACCAGCGCCGACCAATCGCGCTCTGAGCTGATACATTCGCGGGTGAAGGCCTCGTACGCGGACAGTTTGGCCCCCAGACAGACCTCTGACCCCTCAAGGATCGCCTCGCGCACTTCCGGCCGGGCAAAGGTGGTCATGTCGGCGGGGCTGCCGCCATTCACCTGGGCAAAGAAGCGCTCCTTGCCCAGCTTGCGCGCCAATGAGAAACCGGCCTGAACCAGAAATGGCAAAACCTTGGGCGCATAGCGCGCGTTGGCCAGAATGAACCTTTGCCACTTGTCCATCCGGTCATATTGCGCGGCCGTCTGCAACGGCAGTTGCGCCGCACAGCCCAGGATCGCCTGCACCAGCGTGGGCCGGTCCTGCGACAGCCGCAAGGCAAAGCGCAGATCGGCGCCCAGGCAGATCACCGCGCAACGCCTTATACCCAGATGATCCAGCACAGCCGCGTAATCCTGCGCCACGCCCGCGATATGATCGGCCTTCCTGGGGTGCAGCGCGGTCTGGCCATAGCCCGCCCTGACCGGCACGATGATGCGCAAGCCGCGCAGGCGGGCGGCGCGCTCGGCACTGGCGGGCCAGCGGATCAGGCCATAGTCCAGGTGCATGTACAAGACCGGCGCCCCGCCCGGATGGCCGAATTCGATGAATTCCAGCCGCCGCCCGTCGGGACCGCGCAAGGATTGGAACGGCACGGCTTGCAGCCCATGGCTGCGCGGCAATGGCACGGCCCCCCCCGTCGGCATCTGCGCCACATCCATCAGGCCCAGCACCACCCGCACCAGTTCGGACTGGCTGTGCGTCTCGGTCTTGGCCAGGATCGAGCGCAGTTGCGTCCGCACCGTTTCCGGCGACCGCCCCCGCGCCTCGGCAATGTCCTTGACCGGCAGGCCAAGGGTAATGCCCTGCACGATCTCGACCTCGGCCGCCGTCAGGCCGAAGGCCTCCTGCACGGTCTGCGCAAAGCCCTCGGGCCAGACCAGCTCGGTTGACATCACCAGCGCCAGTGGCTTTTCGCGGTCGCTGTCCACCGGCCCCACCCGCACGATCACCGGCCCCCCCGTGATCCGCGACCGTATGCGCAGCGTCACCACTTTTTCCGCCTGCCCACCCGCCACCTTGCGGATCTGGGCGCGCAACACTTCGGTATCCTCGGGTTCAAACGGCAGATCGGTCAGCCGCGCGCCCTGTTTCAGGCCAAAAGCCACCGCCGCCGCGCGGTTGAACCCGGCCAGCACGCTGCCCCCGTCCGACAGAAACGCCGCGGCGCGGGGAATATCCTCCAGCACCGAGCGCCCCGCCGCCTGTGGGCGCGTCGCCTCAAAGCGGTCCAGAAACACCGTCGCCCGCGCCAGATGCGCCTCGATCTCGGCATCCTCCAGCGGCAGCGCCCGCTCGGTCTGCGCGGCGCGATGCGGGGCAGCCTGGCCCTCCCACACCTCCAGCAGGTCTTCCAGCCGCACCGGATCCAGCGCAACCTCGTACAGGCGATCCACGATCTGCGCCCGCCCCTCTGGGTCGAACGGGCTGATCACGTCGCGCATCTGGCTTGTGTCCTGCATAGGCCCGTGTTTGGCCCAAGGCCGGGCGGCGGGCAACAATTTTCGCGCGCGCGTAGCGGATTTGAAATGCACAACCACCGCAAGCCGAAAAATCCGCCACCGCCCCTTCAATCCGGCCGGGGCGCTGCCTAAACTCTTGCGGAACCAGCGGAGGATTTCCCTTGATCACACTTTACGGCGTCTATCGCTCCCGCGCCTCGCGGCCCCTTTGGCTGCTGGCAGAGACCGGCACGCCCTTTGCCCATGTGCCGGTGATCCAGTCCTACCGGCTGGCGGATGCGGCAGCGGCGGATGCACCGCTCAACACCGCCTCGCCCGCGTTTCTTGCAATCAACCCGCAAGGCCAGATTCCGGCCCTGGTCGAGGGTGATCTGATCCTGACCGAGTCGCTTGCGATCACGCTCTACCTCGCGCGCAAGTTTGGCGGCCCGCTTGGTCCGGCGAATGATGCCGAAGCTGCACTGATGGAACAATGGGCACTGTTCGCGGCCACCGCGGTCGAAGCCCCGGCGCTGGAAATCCTTTATACGCAGGCCGCAGGTGGCGACAAGACCGCCGAAGGTCAGGCCACCATTGCCGTAAACGCCGAGAAATTGCGCCGCCCGCTGCGCCGGTTGCAAGGCCACCTGGCCGTGCATGACTGGCTGGTCGCCAACCGCTTCACCGTGGCCGACATCAACACGGCGGAATGCTTGCGCTATGCGCAAGGCCACCCGACCTTGCTCGCAGAATTTCCCTCCGTGAAAGCCTGGCTGGAACGCTGCCAGGCCCGCCCCGCATTTCAGGCGATGTGGGCCGCACGCACGGCCGAGCCCGAGTAACGGCTGCCCCGTCGCAGCGGGGGTTTCACACCCCCGCACCCCCGTGGGATATTTGAAGAAGGGGAAGACGAAAGAGTCGGGCATCCCGGGCCGGCAACCGGCCACGGGATGCCTTCCCCTTCACGGTCATCGGCGTCCCCGCCTGTACCGTACCCAAGCCTTCGTCGATTACGGTTAACACGGCCTTAATGCGCTTCCCCTTCTGAAAATATCCTCGGGGGTGAATTGGCCGCAGGCCAAGAGGGGGCAGACAGCCCCCTTCCCCCTTGCCAGCCACCTTGCGCCCCGGCCCGCCGCGCTGTCTAATGCCCCACCCATAAGAAGAATGAGCAGCGCATGTCCTCCGACCTCCTTTCCGGCCAAGGCCCGACCTATGACGCCAGCAGCATCGAGGTGCTGGAGGGGCTGGAACCTGTGCGCGTGCGCCCCGGCATGTATATCGGTGGCACGGATGAACGGGCACTGCATCACCTTGTGGCCGAAATCCTGGATAACTCGATGGACGAGGCGGTGGCGGGCCATGCCTCCCGGATCGAGGTGGAGCTGCACGAGGATTATTCTGTCACCGTGCGCGACAACGGGCGCGGCATTCCGGTTGACCCGCACCCGAAGTTTCCCGGCAAGTCGGCGCTGGAGGTCATTCTTTGCACCCTTCACGCGGGCGGCAAGTTCAATGGCGATGCCTATGCCACCTCGGGCGGGTTGCATGGCGTGGGCGCCTCGGTTGTCAACGCGCTGTCAGATACGATGCGGGTCGAGGTGGCGCGGAACCGCGAGCTGTTCGTGCAAGAGTTTTCGCGCGGCAAACCCCTTGGCCCGGTGGAAAAGGTTGGCGCGGCGCCGAACCGGCGCGGCACCTCGGTGACCTTTCACGCCGATGCGCAGATTTTCGGCAGCCAGACCTTCAAGCCTGCACGCCTGTTGAAAATGGTACGGTCCAAGGCCTATCTGTTTTCCGGCGTGGAAATCCGCTGGAAAACCGCGATCCCCGATGGCGACACGCCGATGGAGGCCGTGTTCCACTTTCCCGGCGGCCTTGCCGATTACCTGTCGGATCAGCTTGAGAAAACAACCACCTATGCCGACAGGCCCTTTGCCGGCAAGGTGTCTTTCGTTGAAAAATACAACGTCCCCGGCTCGGTTGAATGGGCGATCAACTGGACACCGCTGCGCGATGGTTTCCTGCAATCCTACTGCAACACGGTTCCCACCCCCGAAGGCGGCACGCATGAATCCGGCTTTTGGGCCGCGATCCTGAAAGGCATCCGCGCCTATGGCGAACTTGCCAAGAACCGCAAGGCCGACCAGATCACCCGCGACGACCTGACCTCGGGCGGCTGTGCGCTGGTGTCGTGCTTTATCCGCGAACCGCAGTTCGTGGGGCAAACCAAGGACCGGCTGGCGACCGAAGAGGCCGCGAAATGGGTCGAAGGGGCGGTGCGCGACCATTTCGACAACTGGCTGGCGGCAGACCCGAAATCGGCCGGCGCGATCCTTGATTTTCTTGTGCTGCGGGCCGAAGAGCGCCTGCGCCGGCGCCAGGAAAAGGAAACTCAGCGCAAAACCGCGACCAAGCGTCTGCGCCTGCCGGGCAAACTGGCCGATTGTTCGGCCAAGAACCGCGAGGGGACCGAGCTGTTTCTGGTGGAAGGCGACAGCGCCGGCGGCAGCGCCAAGGCGGCCCGCAACCGCGAGACCCAGGCCCTGCTGCCGCTGCGCGGCAAGGTGCTGAACGTGCTGGGCGCCGCCAGTTCCAAGCTGAACGACAACGCCGAAATTCGGGACATCTGCGAGGCTTTGGGCGTGCAGATGGGCACCAAGTTCAAGGTCGATGACCTGCGCTATGACAAGATCATTATCATGACCGACGCCGATGTGGACGGCGCCCACATCGCCAGCCTGCTGATGACCTTTTTCTTTAGCCAGATGCGCCCGCTGATCGACAAGGGGCACCTCTATCTGGCCTGCCCGCCCTTGTATCGGCTGACCCAAGGGGCCAAGCGGCTATACGTCGCCAATGATGCCGAGAAAGAGAAATGGCTGGCCAAGGGTCTGGGCGGCAAGGGAAAAATTGACGTGCAGCGCTTCAAGGGTCTGGGCGAGATGGATGCCAAAGACCTGAAGGAAACCACGATGGACCCGAAGGTCAGGAAACTGATCCGCGTGACGATCCATGAGGATGAACCGGGCGATACCGGCGATCTGGTGGAACGGCTGATGGGGAAAAAGCCGGAATTGCGGTTTCAGTACATTCAGGAGAATGCGCGGTTTGTGGAAGAGCTGGATGTGTAAAAAGCTGCGTGAAATAACGCATACTACGGGCTTATGCGCTGATGGCCCTTCAGGCTGCCGTGGTCGAAGGGTTCGACCTCAGCCCGCATGTTGCCGAGACTTGAGCCGCAGCCTCGAAAAAGGTGCGTGAAATCACGCACCCTACGGCCCGTTCCCGTATAGGTAGGGTGCGTGATTCCACGCACCGCCCGCTCACATCACCTCAGCCACCTTCACCACGCGCCCCTCGGTCACCGACTTCACCGCCGCATCGGCCAGGGCCAGTGCGATCAGGCCATCCTCGCCCGAGGGTTCCGCCTTGCCCTTGCCTGCCAGGGCATTGATGAAGGCGGCGATTTCGGCGGCGTAGGCGTCGGTATAGCGGGTCATGAAGAAATCATGCAGCGGGGGCCGGGTGTAGCCCTTGGCGCCCGCCACCTCAATCGACACCGGGCGCTGGTTTTCGGCGGAAGCGAGGCCTTCCGAGCCATGCACCTCAATCCGCTGGTCATAGCCATAGGTGGCGCGGCGCGAGTTGGAGATCATCGCCTGCTTGCCGCTTGCCGTCTTCAGCAGCACCTGAACCGAGTCAAAATCGCCCGCCTTGCCGATGGCCGGATCGACCAGAACGGCGGCCGTGGCGACAACCTCGGTCACCTCCTCGCCCAGCAGAAACCGCGCCATGTCGAAATCATGGATCGTCATGTCGCGGAAAATCCCGCCTGAGCGTTTGATATAGTCAACCGGCGGCGCGCCGGGGTCGCGGCTGGTGATCACCACCATTTCCACATCGCCAATGGTGCCCTTGTCGATCTCGGCCCGCACCGCGCGGAAATGCGGATCAAACCGGCGGTTGAAGCCGACCATCAGCGTGCCCTTGTGGGCGCGCACCACCTCCAGACAGGCCTTTACGCGGGCTAGCGACAGGTCGATGGGCTTTTCGCAGAACACCGCCTTACCCGCCTTGACGAAGCGTTCGATCAGGTCGGCATGGGTGTCGGTGGGGGTGCAGATCACCACCGCGTCGATGTCTTTCGCCGTCTCGATCGCCTCGATCGTGCGGATATCGCAGCCGTATTGATCGGCAATCGCCTGCGCCGCCGCCGGGAAGGCGTCGGCCACCGCCACCAGTTTCGCCTGCGCATCGCCGGTTACCGCCTTGGCGTGAACCTTGCCGATGCGTCCGGCGCCCAAAAGCCCGAACCGAACCGTCATGTCTTTCTCCTTCCGGGCCTTGCGCCCGTTCTTGCAAATTCAGGCAACGGCGGCATCCGAGCCGCCCTTTACGCCGGTGATATAGGATACAATGTCATTGCCATCGGTCTCATGCTTGTTCAGGCTGGCCACGATCCGGCCCCGGCGGAACACCACGATCCGGTCAACCAGATCGAAGACCTGCCGCAGGTTGTGGGAAATCAGGATCATCGGGATGCCCCGTTCCTTCAGACCCCGGATGATGTTTTCGACCTGCGCAGTTTCCTGCACGCCCAGGGCCGCCGTCGGTTCATCCATGATCACCAGCTTTGACGCAAAGGCCGCAGTCCGGGCGATGGACACGCACTGGCGCTGGCCGCCCGACATGTTGCGGATCGGGTTGTCCACGTTGGGAATTTTCACCGCCGTGGTCTTCAGCGCCTCCATCGTGCGGTCGCGCATCGCCTTGCGATCCAGCCACGAGAACGGGCCGAAGCGGAACTTGTAAAGCTCTCGCCCCAGAAACAGGTTCGACGGCACGTCCAGATCATCGGCCAGGGCAAGCGTCTGGAACACCGTCTCGATCCCGGCCTCGCGCGCCTCCAGGGGCCCCGCGTGGTTCACCTCTTGCCCGTCGAAAAAGATCTGGCCGGCGGATTTCTGTTCCACCCCGGTGACCTGGCGCACGAAGGTGGATTTGCCCGCCCCGTTGTCGCCGACCACCGCCACATGCTCACCCTGTTTCAGGATGAAATTGGCGTCCTCCAGCGCGTGAACCCCGCCATAGCGTTTCGACAGGCCGCGCGTTTCCAGAATGATGTCGCTCATTTTATCCCCCCTTAGCCGCGTGCCCGGCCGCGTTGCCGCCACTGATCCAGAATGACCGCGCCGACGATGATCACGCCCTTGACCATTTCCTGATAGTAGGCATCGAGCCGGATCGAGGTGAAGCCAGAGATGATCACCGAAAAGATCATCGCGCCCAGCACGGTGCCTATCATCGAACCGCGCCCACCCGACAGACTGACGCCGCCGATGACCGCCATGGCGATGGCATCCAGCTCGTACATCACCCCCATGCCGGCCTGCGCCGTCAGGTTCTTTGAGGTCAGCAGGATCGCCGCCACCGCCGCAAGGGCACCGGCAACCATGTAAACCAGCACCTTGTGACGATCGACCGCAATGCCCGACATGCGCGCCGCCGCCTCGTTCGAGCCGATGGCATAGGTGCGCTTGCCGTAAACCGTGCGGATCATCACCACCTGAAACAGCACCGCCAGCAGGGCAAAGATCACCGCCGGGTTCTGGCCGGGCCAGTGGAACAGACCAAAGGTCAGCGTGCCCAGCAGGTCGCCATTGGCAAGGCCCGCATAGCTTTCGGTCGGAAAGGAAACCGGCTGGCCGTTCGACCACCACCGCGCCGCGCCGCGCGCCGAAACCATCATGCCCAAAGTGGCGATAAAGGGCGGAATCTTGGTATAGGCGATCAGTGCGCCGTTGATCAGGCCCGCCAGCAGGCCGCAAGCAAGACCCACCGCAATCGGCGCGATCACCGGCAGGTCCATCGCCCAGTCGCCCAGAACCGCCTTGGGGTTGGGGTTGCCGTTGACCATGGCGGTCTGGGCAAAGCTCATCACGATCATCGCCGTGGCACCGACAACCGAGCCAGACGACAGGTCGATCCCGCCCAGAATGATGACCTGCGTCACCCCCAACGCGATGATGCCGGTGATCGACACCTGCAACAGCATGATGTCGATGCGCTGCTGGTTGAACAGGCCCGGCACATTGTCACGCAGGTTGAACAGAAAGCTGGTGCCGTTGATACGGTTCAGAATTTCAAAAATGACCGTGATTGCGATCAGCGCGACCAGAACATTCCACTCCGGCGCGCGCGCCTTCTTGGTCGGATCGTATTTGAGGCCCCCAAGGCCATGCGTTGCCTGCGACACGGGCGTGCCCCCCATATGTCTGAAATCGGATGAAAATCCCGGCCCCCGCCGGATGGTCGGTCCGGGGCGGCCTTGTGGCCACCCCTCTGCCCGAAGGCAGGCTTAGTTCTTGGCCAGATAGTCGGCCACGTTGGCCGGGGTCACCAGTTCGAACGGCACCCAGACCTTCTTTTCCACCGCTTCGCCCTTCGACAGTTTCAGCGCGGCATCCAGCGCGCCCGCGCCCTGCCCGGCGGCATTCTGGAACACGGTCACATCCAGATCGCCCGCCTGCATCGCAGCCAGTGCGTCCTGCGTCGCGTCAACGCCGCCGACAACCACCGACTTCATGTCGATATTCGCCGCCTTCATCGCCTGAATGGCGCCCACGGCCATTTCGTCGTTGTTGGCGATCACGCCATCAAACGCCGTGCCGGTGGACAGCCAGTTGGTCATCAGGTTCTGGGCCTCATCACGGCTCCAGTTGGCGGTCTGCTCGTCGATGATGGTGATCTTCACGCCGCAATCTGGCCCGCCGATCACATCATGGATGTCGGCGGTGCGCTGCACCGCGGCCTGGTTCGACAATTCGCCCATCAGCACATAGACGCTGGCCTCGGTCTTGCCGGCTTCCTTGAACAGGCGGCAAACCTCTTTGGTTTCCAGCGTGCCCGAATCGACCTCGTTCGAGGCGACAAAGGCTTGCTTCTCGGGCAGGCTGTCCACGTTGACCGGCTGACGGTTCACATACACCAGCGCCACACCGGCGGCGGCGGCGGCATCGCTCATCGCCTGGGTGGCCGAGGTATCGACAGGGTTGACGATGATCGCATCGACACCCGAGGCGACAAAGTTCTTGATCTGGTCAAGCTGCTTGGCCACGTCGTTCTGCGCATCTTCGATCTGCACGGTCACGCCGGTTTCATCGGCCGACTTCTGGATGCCGTTGCGCAGCACGGTCAGGAAGTTGTCGTCGAACTTGGCCATCGAAACCCCAACGGTTTCAGCCATCGCAGTGGTGCCCAGAAGGGCAGTCAGGCCCGCAATAAGAAGGGTCTTCTTCATGGTTTTTCCTCCACAGTTTGGTGTCCGGCGCCACCTCATCTCCCCGCCGGGCCGCCCGAGGGCGGATATCCTTTCGCCTCAGGCCTCCACGCCCTGACGAATGAATTGCATCGAGGCGGCCAGAGCCGCCCTTGGTGCGTCCAGCGCATGAATGCTGTCCGCAAAGGGTTCGTAAGACACCGGGCCAGCGTAGCCCGCCGCCAGCAGCGCGCGCAGTTGCGCCACGTTGCCCAAGACATCGTTCGGCCCCACCAGAACACGGTGAGCGTCGCGCATGTCGTCCAGATAGATCGGGTCTTCCACGCCGGAAACATGAACGATTCCCGTCAGTTCCGGGAAGATCGGTCCAAAACCCGCCAGCGCGTGGTGGAACGTGTCATGCACCATGTAACAGGTGCCAGCCCCGCCCACGGCGTCGATGCAATCGGCCAGCACATCCTTGTAGCGCAGCGAACAGACGGCAAAGCCCAGGGGTTCCACCATTGCCTTGAGGCCATGAGCCTTCAGCATCGGCAGAATTTCCCGAAGCGCCAGTTCCGTCACCTTGCGGCTTTCTGCGCGGTCGGTCGCAACGCCATCGTTACGCGGGATCAGGCTGACTGCCCCTGCCCCTGCCGCCACGGCAATCTTCATCAGCGCCTCGGCCTCGGCCGCTTTGGCGTCGGACCAGTCGTTGAACATCTTGACCTCGGCCAGCGCCAGAAGCCGCAGGCCACGGGCACGGGTGGCCGCGCCCACGGCAGCCGGATCGGCACCGCCGAACAGCGGACCCTTCAGGTCGTTGCGAAACTCCACCCCAATGCAACCAAGCGATTTCGTCAGATCGAGAAACGCCTCCCACCCCAACCGGGGTGCAGTCATATGGTTCAGCGCGAAGGCCACCATCGCGGTTTAATCCTTGAAGACTCAGGCGCTCTCCACATCGCCTTATGGAATTGATATTCCATTTTATCCGCGTTTCAACCTAAAATTTCCACAAAACAGAAAATTTATTCCATATCCAGAACGCCGCGCTCACAGCGTTTCGGGCAGGCTGTAGGCGGGTGGCAGGAACAGCACGTCACCCCCGGCAATCGCCGGGCGGTTCAGCGCGACGGCCGCCATCCGTTCCATCAGTGCGCGGCACAACGCTTCGAGCGGCGTGTCGATCACCAGCGTCACCTGCCCATCAATCAGGCCCTTGCGCGATTCGGGCGTCAGCGCGCTGACCACCAGCGCCACCAGCGCCACCCGCCCGCCGCCCCCCGCATCGCGCAGCGCGGCCACGGCACCCTCCATCCCGCCACCAGCCACATAGATGCCGCGCAAATCGGGATGACGCGTCAGCAGCCCGCGCACGGCATCATGGGTCACCGCCCGCGTTTCCAGATTGACCCGCGTTTCCAGCACCCGCAGGCCCGGCGCATGATTTCGCATCCAGTCGCGAAAACCCTGATCGCGCAATAAGTGCCCATGCCAGCGGTGACCGCCGACGAACACCGCGACCTCGCCCGGCGCCCGCGCGTGGGTGGCCAGCATCCAGGCCGCCGTGCGCCCCACCTTGGTATTGTCCAGCCCAAGATAGCCCGCCCGCAGCCCTGGCGCGAATTCCGACAACAGCGCGAAAACCGCAACGCCCCCTGCGCACAGCGTTTCCAATGCCGCCGTCACCTCAGGGTGGTTCACCGCCGTCGCGGCCAGCACATCGCAGCGCCCGGCCATTGCCCTCAGATTGGCCGCCATCTCGCCCGGCGCCTGCCCGGTTGAGAACTCCAGCACCAGCCGCCCGTCAATGCCGGGCACCGCCGCAACCGCACGGCGCAACTCTTCGGCAAAAGCCTTGTAGAACCCCTGCCCCTGCTTGTGCAGCACCACGCCGAACCGCACCACCGGTCGCACCGCACCATCGCCGCCAAACCGCCAGGCTGCCGGGTGGCCGATGCGCCGCGCGACCTGCGCAATATGGGCAACCGTCTCGGCGCGCACCTTTTGCCGCCCGTTCAGCGCGCGGTCCACAGTGGCCATCGAAACCCCCGCCGCCGCCGCCAGATCCTCCAGCCCCGGTTTCTTCATCGCATCCTCCCGTGCCGATGATGACGAGAAATGACGAAGAACGAAAGTGCCGCCGTTGCCCAAGATGGAACGCGAATTCTACCTTGGCGCCATCACGGAGGATACCATGACCAGACGAAACTACAGCTTGCTTGGCCCCGACGGGGCCCGCGCCGTCGAAACCGGCCTTGCCGCCGCCGAATGGTATCACACCGAGGTGCCGCGCAAGGTGATGAAGGATCTGATGAAGCGATCCGACGCGCCAGCGATCCGCGACACGATCATTCTTTATGGCTGCATGATCCTGTTCGCGGGTCTTGGCATCGCGCTGTGGCCGTCATGGTGGTCGGCCCCGTTCTGGCTGGCCTACGGCGTTCTTTACGGCTCGGCGATGGACAGCCGCTGGCACGAATGCGGACACGGCACCGCCTTCAAGACCCCGTGGATGAACACCGTCGTCTATGAAATCGCGTCCCTCATGATGATGCGCAATTCCGCCACCTGGCGGTGGAGCCATGCGCGCCACCATACCGACACCTATATCGTCGGCCGCGACCCCGAGATCGCCGTGATGCGCCCGCCGGTGCTGTTCAAGCTGATCGGCAATTTCTTCGGCATCTTCGATGCCTGGGCCGCGCTAAGCCGCATGGCCTACAACGCTTTCCTTGGCGTGCATCCTGAGGAGAAGACCTTCGTCCCCCAGTCGGAATGGCCCAAGGTCGTGAAGGTCGCGCGTATCTACGTCCTCATCTATGCCGCCACAATCACACTGGCCATCTGGATGCACTCGATCCTGCCGTTGATGGTGATCGGCCTGCCCCGCCTCTATGGCGCCTGGCATCATGTGATGACGGGCCTTTTGCAGCACGGCGGCCTTGCCGACAATGTGACCGACCACCGGCTGAACAGCCGCACGGTCTATATGAACCCGATCAGCCGCTTCATCTACTGGAACATGAACTACCACGTCGAACACCACATGTTCCCGATGGTGCCCTACCACGCCCTGCCGCGCCTGCATGAGACGATCCGGCACGACCTGCCCGCGCCCAACCGGTCAATCGGCGCAGGTTTTGCCGAGATGTGGCCCGCCCTGATCCGCCAGCTTCGCTATGAGGATTTCTTCATCAAGCGCGAGCTGCCCGCCACCGCCAAACCCTACCGCGAAGAATTCCATGCCGAGGCTCCCGTCGGCGGAACCGTCGCTGCCTGAATCGTCGCCTGACATTGCCCCAAGCCTGACATTGCCCTGAGGAGGAGCCAACATGACCCAATGGATCGACGCCTGCGCCACCGATGAGATTGATGAGGAAGACCTGATCCGCTTTGATCACGGCGCCCAAACCTTTGCCATCTACCATTCGCCCGAAGGCGATTTCTACGCCACCGCTGGCCTGTGCAGCCACGAAAACGTGCATCTGTGCGACGGGCTGGTGATGGGTCACCTGATCGAATGCCCCAAGCACAACGGCCAGTTTGATTACCGCACCGGCGAGGCGAAGCGTGCGCCGGTCTGCGTCAACCTGCGCACCTTCCCGGTGAAGGTCGAGGGTGGCCGCGTGTTCATCGAGGTGGCGTAATGGCGCCGCCCACCGTCCGCGACCTGCTGGCGAACCGTGGCAAACATCAATACGCCATGCTGCGTGTCGAAACCCTGGCCGAGGCTGAAGCCGCCGCCAAGGCGGGGGTGGAGCTGCTGTCCGTGCCGCCCGCCATGGTCTTCGACCGCCGCTTCCGCGAGGTGGCACCCGACACCTTCATCTTCCCCGGCGAGAATTATTTTGAGATCGGCGGCACCGAGGATTTCATGCGTTGGGCCATGCCGCTGATGAAGCATGGCGCCGATGCGGTCTATTGCTCGGGGTCTTTGGGAACGGTGCGGGCGCTGGCCGACCATGGCATCGCCGTTTGCGGCCATGTCGGGCTGATCCCGTCCAAGCGCACCTGGACCGGCGGTTTCAAGGCGGTGGGCAAGACGCTGGAAACCGCACAGCTTGTCTGGACCCAGTGCAAGGCGTTGGAGGAGGCAGGGGCCTTTGCGGTGGAAATCGAGGTGGTGCCCCATGCCATCACCCAAGCCATCGCCGAGCGGACCAACCTGTTCCTGATTTCCATGGGCGCCGGCCCAGCGGGCCATGCGCAGTATCTGTTCACCGATGACGTGCTGGGCCAGAACCGGGGCCACGTTCCCCGCCACGCCAAACGCTACGCCGATTTCGCCGCCGAGGAAGACCGGCTGCAAACCCTGCGGACCGAGGCGATGACCCGCTTTGCCGAGGATGTGCATGGCGGCATGTATCCCGCCCCGCAGCATCTGGTGGACAGTCAGGCCGAAGTGGTCGAGGCATTCCGCGACTGGCTGGATCAGAACGCCTGACGGAAAGGTGCGTGAAATCACGCACCCTACCCCGCTCTCCCCCGTAGGGTGCGTGATTTCACGCACCTCTTAAAGCGTGATCCGCTTGCCGTCCTCCCGCGCGGAATCGGCCATGGCGTGAATCGCCCGCTCGATCTCATACCCCGCCGCGAAATCGGGCCAACAGGGCTGAACCCCGGCAATCGCCCGCAAGAACTCTGCCGCCTCGATCACCTTCAGATCGTTGAACCCGATCTGATGCCCCGGTGCCGGGCAAAACCGGTCATAGGGTGCGTGCGCTGGCCCGGTCAGGATGGTCTTGAATCCCTGCTCGGCCACCGGTCCCCGGTTCTGGTAAAGCTGCAATTCATTCATCCGCTCTTGGTCGTAAACGATCATGCCCTCGGTGCCATGCACCTCATAGCCCAGCCGCGACTTGCGACCCCAGGCAGAACGCGACATGACCATTGAGCCCTGCGCCCCGCTGGCAAAGCGGATCAGCGCGCTTGCCGCATCCTCATTCTCCACCCGGCCCACGCCGTTGCCGTCGGGCATCGGGCGGGTTTCGTGGATGGTCTGCATGTCGGCTTGCAGGCTGGCAATCGGCCCCATCACACCATGGGCAAGGGAAACCAGATGACAGCCGATATCCCCCAGCGCGCCAAGGCCGGCCTGCGCGATGGTGCCGCGCCAGGTCCAGGGCAGGTTCGGGTCGGCCTGATAATCCTCATCCACCCAGCCGCGAAACTGCACCACGCGGCCAATCGCGCCCGTCGCCACCAACCGGCAGGCATGGGCATGGGCCGGGTTGCGGGTGTAGTTATACCCCAGCATCGTCGCCTTGCCCGAGGTCGCGGCAATGTCACGCATCGCGCCCGCATCCTCCAGCGTCAGCGCCATCGGTTTTTCGCACCAGACATGCTTGCCCGCCAGCAGGGCCGCCGTCGCCATCTCGCGGTGCATCCCGTTCGGCGTGGTGATCGACACCACATCCACGCCCGGATCATTGACCAGCGCCTTCCAGTCGTCGGTCACGCGGGCAAAGCCGAACTCTCGCCCGATCTGCTGCGCCTTGGTCAGCGGGGTCTCGCACAACAGCGCCAGCTCGACCTCGGGCACCTCGCCCAGGGTATGCCCGAACACCGGCCAGACGTTGCGCCAGGCCAGCGCATGGGCCTTGCCCATGAAGCCGGTTCCGATAAGACCAATGCGCAAAGCCTGCATGACGGCCCCTTTGCTTTCATGTTGGAATATTTGTTCCATGTGCTAGCCTGAAGACCAGGGCAGTCGTCAAGAGGAAATGATGCCGGACGATCACATCATCGAAACCGCACCCGCCACGGTCGAGGAATTCCGCGAACGGCTGACCGCGATGCTGGACACGCTGCCCAAACGCCTGCGCCAATGCGCCGATTACGTCGCCGCCAACACCGACCGGATTGCGGTTTCCACCGTGGCCGATATGGCCACCGGCGCGGGCGTGCCGCCTTCGGCCTTGATGCGCTTTTGCCAGATCCTGGGCTTCACCGGCTTTTCTGAAATGCAAAAGCTGTTCCGTGAGGCTTATGTGCCCGGATGGCCGGATTACGCGACGCGGCTTCAGAACCTGAAATCCTCGGCCACTGGCAGCCCGGCCGCCTTGGTCGGCGAGTTCATAGAGGCCGGGCGGCTGTCGCTGGAATCGCTGGCGAAGAATTTCGACGAAACCGCGCTGAATCAGGCGGTTTCCACGCTGGCCTCGGCCAAGATGGTGCATATCGTCGGCTTACGCCGCGCCTTTCCGGTAGCGAGCTACCTGGCCTATGTCTTTGAAAAAATGTCGGTTCCGGCCATGCTGCACGATGGCGTGGGCAAGTTGGACCATCGCCACGCCCTGCGTCCGGGCGACGCACTTCTGGCCATCACCTTCGCGCCCTATTCCGAAGAAACCATTGCGATGGCGCAGGACGCACATGAGCGCGGCCTGCCAGTCGTCGCCCTGACCGACCGGCTGACCGGCCCCCTGGCCCGCGCCGCCAGCAGCACGATCACCGTGACCGAGGTGGATTTCGGTGCCTTCCGCTCGCTCTCGGCCACCATCGCGCTGGCGATTTCGCTGGCCGTTGCCGTAGGTTCGGCGCGCGGTTGAAACAACGGCGAAAAACCCTCTTCCCCCGCCGAACAAAATGGAATAAATATTCCAAAAATACGGCAGGGGCCTGAGTCTGGCCTGACCGGCCCAAGGGAGGGGACCGCATGAAGACGCTGGATGTGATTACGATCGGGCGATCCTCGGTCGATCTTTACGGCGCGCAAGTGGGCGGCCGGCTGGAAGATATGGGCTCGTTCCAGAAATACATCGGCGGCAGCCCCACCAATATTGCCGCCGGAACGGCGCGTCTGGGCCTGAAATCGGCGCTGATCACCCGTGTGGGCGACGAACACATGGGCCGCTTCATCCGTGAGGAACTGGCGAAAGAAGGCGTCGATGTGCGCGGCGTGAAAACCGACGCCGAGCGGTTGACCGCGCTGGTCCTGCTGGGCATCCGCGACGACAAGCAATTCCCGCTGATCTTCTACCGCGAAAACTGCGCCGACATGGCGCTGTGCGAAGATGACATCGACGAAGCCTTCATCGCGGAATCGAAATCGGTCGTCGCAACCGGCACCCATCTGTCGAACCCGAAAACCGAGGCTGCCACGCTCAAGGCACTGACCCTTGCCCGCAAGCATGGCGCGCAGACCGCGCTGGACATCGACTATCGCCCGAACCTCTGGGGCCTTGCCGGCCATGGCGATGGCGAAAGCCGCTTTGTCGAAAGCGCCGCCGTCACCGCCAAGCTGCAATCGACGCTGCCTCTGTTCGACCTGATCGTCGGCACCGAAGAGGAATTCCACATCGCCGGCGGCACCACCGACACCATCGCCGCCCTTCGCGCCGTGCGGGCCGTCAGCAAGGCGACACTTGTTTGCAAACGCGGGCCGATGGGCGCTGTTGCCTTCACCGGCCCGATCCCCGGCTCTCTAGAAGAGGGCGAGACCGGCCCCGGCTTTGCGATTGAAGTCTTTAATGTGCTCGGGGCTGGCGATGGCTTCATGTCGGGCCTTCTGAAGGGCTGGATCGACGGCGAACCCTGGCCCACAGCACTGAAATACGCCAATGCCTGCGGGGCTTTCGCCGTTTCGCGCCACGGCTGCACCCCGGCCTATCCTAGCTGGGAGGAGTTGCAGTTCTTCCTGCGCCGTGGCGTCAAAGAGCGCGCGTTGCGCAAGGATGCCGCACTCGAACAGGTGCATTGGGCGACCAACCGTCACAAGGACTGGTCCACCATGCGGGTCTTTGCCTTTGACCACCGGATGCAGCTTGAGGCGATGGAGGGTGCTACCCCCGAAAAGATCGGCGCCTTCAAGGAATTGTGCCTGAAGGCTGCGCTTAAGGTGCAGGATGGCCGCCCCGGCTATGGCATCCTGTGCGACAGCCGCCTTGGCCGCGATGCGCTGTTTCAGGCCGCCGGAACCGGCCTGTGGATCGGGCATCCCGTCGAATGGCCCGGTTCCCGCCCCCTGACGCTGGAACCCGAGATTGGCCCCGACTTCGGCGGCTTGTCGGAATGGCCGCTGGAGCATGTGGTCAAGGTGCTGTGCTTTTATCACACCGATGACGATGCCGCGACCAAGGCCGCACAGGAAGATACCGTGCGCCGCCTGTTCCACGCTTGCCGCCGCAACCGTTTGGAAATGCTGCTGGAAATCATTCCGTCCAAGGTGGCGCCGGTCACCGATGACACCTCGGCCCGGATCATCCAGCGGTTCTATGATATCGGCGTTTACCCCGACTGGTGGAAGCTGGAACCCTTTACCACCGATGCCGCCTATGAAAAGGCCTGCGCTGCCATCACTGCCAACGACCCGCATACCCGTGGCGTTGTGGTGCTGGGCCTTGATGCGCCTGCCGAAGAGCTTGCGGCCTCTCTCGCCATCGCCGCCCGGCATGACCTTGTGAAAGGCTTTGCAGTTGGCCGCACCATCTTTGGCGATGCCGCGCGCGGCTGGCTGGCGGGCACCTTGGGCGATGACGCCGCCGTTGAGATGATGGTTCAGAAATACGCAGGCCTCTGTGCCGTCTGGGACAAGGTTCGCGCCAAGAAGGAGATCGCGGCATGACGACCGTTCGGCTTACCGCCGCCCAAGCCATGATGCGCTGGCTGTCGGTGCAGATGACGCCCGAGGGCGAGCGGTTCATCGAAGGCGTCTGGGCCATTTTCGGCCATGGCAACGTGGCGGGTATCGGTGAGGCGCTATATGCCCACCGCGACGTGCTGCCCACCTGGCGCGGCCATAACGAACAGACCATGGCCCACACCGCGATTGCTTATGCAAAAACGCACAAACGCCGCCGCGCGATGGCCGTCACCACCTCCATTGGGCCGGGGGCGCTGAACCTTGTCACCGCTGCGGCGCTGGCGCATGTGAACCGCCTGCCGGTGCTGTTCATTCCTGGCGATGTCTTCACCAGCCGCGCGCCCGACCCCGTTCTGCAACAGATCGAGGATTTCGACGACGGCACGGTTTCGGCCAATGACTGCTTCCGCCCCGTGGTGCGCTATTTCGACCGCATCACCCGGCCGGAACACCTGCTGTCTGCCCTGCCCCGCGCCTTTCGTGTGATGCACGATCCCGCGAATTGCGGCCCCGTTTGTCTGGCGTTCTGTCAGGACACCCAAGCCATGGCTTACGACTATCCGGTGGAGTTCTTTGAATCACAAGTCTGGCACATCCGCCGCCCCGAACCCGACCAGCGCGAGCTGGAGGCGGCCGTTGCCGCGATCAGGGCGGCGAAGAAGCCGCTGATCGTAACTGGCGGTGGCGTGATCTATTCGGGGGCCGAGGCGACGCTGCGCGACTTTGCCGTCAAGCACAACATCCCCATGGTCGAAACCCAGTCCGGCAAGGGCGCGGTTGATTGGGAGGAGCCGCTGCACTTCGGTTCCCCCGGCGTGACTGGCACCGGCTGCGGCAACAAGCTGGCGGCTGGGGCGGATCTGGTGATCGGCGTCGGCACAAGGTTTCAGGATTTCACCACCGGGTCATGGACTGTTTTCTCCGCCCCAAATCGCAAGCTGCTGTCGATCAACATTCACGGCTATGATGCCGCCAAGCGCGGGGCGCAAAGCCTTGTGGGCGACGCGAAAATCTGTATCGAGAAAATCGGCGCGGCCCTTGGCGCGCACCGCTTCGCCGACCCCGACTTTGCCGCCCGCAAGGACTGGTTCCGCACCACCGATGCCTTGATGGCCGCCCCCACGGCAAACACCCTGCCCACCGATGCCCAAGTGATTGGCGCCGTGCAGCGCAATACCGGCAAGCAATCGGTGGTGATGTGCGCGGCAGGCACCATGCCCGGCGCGCTGCATGTGCTGTGGCGCGCGGCGCAGGGCGGATACCATATGGAATACGGCTTTAGCTGCATGGGCTATGAGATTGCGGGCGCCCTTGGCATCAAGATGGCCGCACCTGAAAAGGATGTGGTCTGCATGGTCGGCGATGGCAGCTATATGATGGTCAATTCCGAACTGGCGACGGCGGTGATGATGGGCGTGCCCTTCACGGTCGTCTTGACCGACAACCGCGGCTACGGCTGTATCGGACGGCTGCAAACCTCGACCGGCTCGGCGCCGTTCAACAACCTTCTGGATGACAGCTATCATGTGAACCCGGCCAATATCGACTTTGCCGCCCACGCGGGCAGCATGGGGGCCAATGTGGTCAAGGTCGGCTCCATCGCCGATCTGGAATCCGAGATGCAAAAGGCCAAGGGCGCGACGATCCCCACCGTGATCGTGATCGACACCGATCCCCTGCCCGGCACCGGCGCGGGCGGCACCTGGTGGGATGTGGCCGTGCCCGAAGTGTCCGACCGCCCGCAAGTGAACGCGGCGCGCGAAAATTACGAACAGAACACCGCCCGCCAGTGGCTGGGCAACTGAGGTAGCAGATATGATCCAATTCGGAACCAACCCGATCGCCTGGGCGAATGATGACGACCAGACCATCGGCGCCGATATCCCGACCGCCCGTATTCTGGACGAGGCAGGCCGCCAGATCGGCTTTGACGGTATCGAGAATGGCCACCGCTGGCCCGATGACCCCGAGGCCCTGCGCGCCCTGCTGGCTGCCAATGGCCTGAAATTCATCTCTGGCTGGTATTCGACCAACCTGCTGGTGCAGTCGGTCGAGGATGAGATCAAGGCGGTTCAGCATCACCTTGCCAAGCTGAAGCACAACGGCTGCAAGGTCTGCATCGTCTGTGAAACCTCGAACGCCATTCATGGCGATGCGAGAAGGCCGGTGAACGACCGGCCCCACCTGACCGCTGACGAAATGGTGGCGTTTGGCGCCAAGCTGGAGGCTTTCGCCGCCTATCTCGCCGGTCAGGGCGTGACGCTGGTTTACCATCACCACATGGGCACCATCGTTGAATCGCCTGAGGAAATAGACGCGCTGATGGCCGCGACCGGCCCGCATACCCACCTGCTGTTCGACGCGGGCCACTGCACCTTTGGCGGTGGCGACCCCGTGGCGGTGCTGACCAAACACGCCGCGCGGGTGAAGCATTTCCACGCCAAGAACATCCGCCCTGCGATCACCGCCAAGGTGCGCGCCGAAGGCTGGTCGTTCCTGCAAGGTGTCGTGGGCGGGGCCTTCACCGTGCCCGGCGATCAGGAGGGCGGGGTGGATTTCGGGCCGCTGCTGAAGATCCTGAAAGGTGCGGGCTATGACGGCTGGATCGTGATCGAGGCGGAACAAGACCCCAAGGTGCGCAACCCGCTTCTGTATCAGACGCTGGGTCTGGCGACGCTGAAGCGGCTGGCGAAAGAGGCCGGTTTGATCTGACGGCAGCGGGGGGTTTCACACCCCCCGCACCCCCGTGGGATATTTAGGGAAGGGGAAGACCATGGCCGATCTGCTGATGAAACCGTCGGGAGTGTCCGGCAAGGTGCATGATGTCACGCCCGAAAGTGCGGGCTGGGGCTATGTCGGCTTTGGCCTTTATCGCTTGCAGCCGGGCGAGGTGGCCGCCGAGGTGACGGGGGAGACCGAGGTCATTCTGGTGCTGGTCGAGGGCAAGGCGCGCATCGAGGCCGCCGGTCAGGACTGGGGCGAGATGGGCGACCGGATGGATGTGTTTGAAAAGACACCCCCCCATTGCCTTTATCTGCCGAACGGCAGCGACTGGCGGGCGGTGGCGACGACGCCCTGCACGCTGGCCATCTGCACCGCGCCGGGCAAAGGGGGCCATGCGGCTGAGCGGCTGGGGCCGGAGGGGATCGAATTGACGCCGCGCGGCAAGGGCACCAACACCCGCTATGTCAACAACATCGCGATGGAGGGCCGCGATGTGGCCGACAGCCTGTTGGTGACCGAGGTGTTCACCCCTGCCGGAAACTGGTCGAGCTATCCCAGCCACCGGCATGACGAGGATGACTTTCCCCGGATGACCTATCTGGAGGAGACCTATTACCACCGCCTGAACCCGGCGCAGGGTTTCGGCATCCAGCGGGTCTATACCGAGGATGGCGCGCTGGACGAGACGATGGCGGTGAAGAACCACGATGTCGTGCTGGTGCCCAAGGGGCACCACCCCTGCGGCGCGCCCTATGGCTATGAGCTTTACTACCTGAACGTCATGGCCGGGCCCTTGCGGAAATGGCGGTTTGGGAATGACCCGGATCATGCGTGGATTGCGGAGAGGGATGCGTGAGGGGGGCTGGGCCTTAATCTCTCAAGTCTTGGACGCCCGTTTGGAGATCAAGCCTTGGAATTCGCCCGTTTGGAGATAACGAGCCATGGCCTCACGTGCTTGGCTCATTCCCTCGGCCCAACTGCATAAATCGGAATGGGCCTGACCGACGCGCTCAAGGGAATCCATCAGAACCCGTTGCGCCGTGAGGCAGCCACCGAGCGTGCCTAGATCATGCTGTTCTAGGAAGTGATGAACAAGAAAGTTTCGTAGCACGACGAGGTCGCGCAGATCGGCGGTGGTTCGGGCGAAAACTTCGGGGGGAAGCGTAATCCCCATTTTGATATCAACGGCAGCAAGATGTTCAGATGCGGCGACCGCATCCTGCGCCCCGTCGGATGCAAAGAAAGAACTGGTCATCTCGCCGATCAGCGTCCCAAGCGTATGACGGTTGGTTGGGCTACGCGGTTGGCGCGCGCCCTCTCGATATCAGCCTCTGAAACGGCGGCGGCGGGGATGGAGATGCGATGCGCCGCTATGAGCGATTTCAGCGAAATCTCGTAGCGCTGTAATTGCAGGATACATTGCCCGAATAGGCGGAACACTTCGTTCCGCTCAAACGTCAGGCCGTCGCTACCGGGTGCCGCCACATTCTGTCCCTGTCGAAACTAAACAAGAGCTTTGCCACCCGGCGCAAAGACCATCACTGGCTCTAGCGCCCGCAAGACAGACCCTTTGCTTTAGAAACACACTGCCAAAAAGCATCTGGTTCTACAATGCATGAGGACGAGGCTGTTTCCAGCAAAAACCCATCGATTTTTCAGGCCAACTCTGCAAAATCGGCCTAAAGGCCCCACCACTCAGCGGGGCCTTCTCTCCCCTCGCTACCCGATCACTTCCCCACCACAAACCCCTGCGCCTCAAACGCCGCATCGGCCTCGGCGCCCGACAGCGCTTCGTAGAACGCCTTGTCCGCCGCATCCTTGGCGCCGGTCAGCAGGGCGGCGGGATAGATGATCGGCTTGTGGCTGTCTTCGGGGAAGGTGCCGACCACGGTCACGTTCTCATCCGCCACCGCGTCCGAGGCATAAACGATGCCATAGGGCGCCTCGCCCGACGACACCAGCGCCAGCGCGGCGCGGACGTTTTCGGATTGCGCGACGCTGCCCTCGACCGAGGACCACACTCCCAAGGACTCCAGCGAGGCCTTGCCGTATTGGCCCGCAGGCACGGAATCGACCATGCCCATCGCCAGCTTGCCGTCGCCCAGCAGGGATTTCAGGTCGAAGCCCTTGGCGATCTGAACCGGCTTGGCGTCCTTGCCATGGGCCACCAGCACCAGCGAATTGCCCAGCAGGTCCTCACGCGCGCCATCGGCGATCAGGCCCGCCTCGCCCACCTTGTCCATCCAGTTGACGGCGGCGGAAATGAACACGTCGGCCGGTGCGCCCTCAATGATCTGTTTGGCCAACTGGTTCGAGCCGCCATAGGAAATCGTCACCGTATTTCCTGTTTCGGCCTGCCATTTGGTGGCAAACTCATCCAGCCCGTTCTTCAGCGAGGCGGCGGCGAAAACCACCACCTCTTCGGCGGCGGCGAACTGGGGGGTAGCGATGGCCAGACCGGCGGCCAGCAGGGCGGTGAAACGCATGGAAACCTCCTCGATATGTTTGGCGAAACATATCCGGCGGCACCCGAAAGGCAACCGCTATTTCCCGCCGGACATATCCCCATGGCGCAGCATCGCCTGCAACTGGGCGATCTCTGCCGCGCCTGCCTCTGCCGCACGCGCCGTGACGGCCTGATAGAGCTGCAACACCCGCTCTCCCGCAGGGGTCAGCGCCGCACCGCCACCGCCCGCCCCACCCCGCGCACTGGCCACCAGCGGCTCGGCAAAGGCCGCGTTCATCTCTTCGACCAGCGACCACGCACGCTTGTAGCTCATGCCCATTGCCCGCCCGGCGGCGGAAATCGAGCCGGTGTCGCGGATGCCTTCCAGAAGCTGCGCCTTGCCAGGGCCAAGCATCGCCGCATCGCCGAACAGGATGCGCAGGAACAGACGGGGGGGCTGCGGAACGGTCATGACGCAATCATCTGCGCGCCGCCCGCTGCTGGCAAGAGTGTTGTCCCGCCGGATGGACCGTGCGATATTTCCCTCAGAACATATCGACTCGGAGGCGCAGAATGAAGCTGAGCGCGCGCAACGTGCTGCATGGGACGATCGTTGAGGTCACGCGCGGCGCGGTCAACGCCCATGTGCGGCTGGAACTGCCGGGCGGGGTGATTGTCACATCCTCCATCACGAATGAGGCTGTGGAGGAGTTGGGCCTTGCACCGGGCGTCAAGGCGGCGGCGGTCATCAAGGCGTCAGATGTCATGATCGGGATGGACGACTGACCGCCATCAAGGGGGACGGAGGGGCCACCAAGGTCCGGGTTCAGCCCGGCGGGTGGATGCGCCATACCATATGGCGCGTGACGGAGGAGGGAGCAGGCCATGGCGATGGATGGTGGCGCCAGATCACATATCGCAGCCGTTTCTGCCGCACTTGCCGGCAGCAAGGCCGCGCGGTCCCCGATCGTGGCCTCCTGGGCGCGGTCCGCTTATATGCACGGGCTGACGCCGGAGCGCGCCATTGACCCCGACCGGCTGACGGCGGCAGAATTCAGCGCCCTGTGTCAGCGGATGGAGCCGGTCTCTCGCATCGCCCGCCCCGTGCTGGAGCGGCTGTTTCAGGCCGTTGGGGGCCTTGGCGCCTGCGTGATTCTGGCCAGCGACACCGGGGTTCCGGTGGACAGGCTGGGCCGGGGGGCCGACGACCGCGATTTCTCGGATGCAGGCCTGTGGACCGGCGCGGTCTGGTCCGAGGCGACCATGGGCACCAATGGCATTGGCACCTGCCTGGCAGAGGGGCGCCCTGTGATCATTCACCGCGACCAGCATTTCCTTTCGTCGAACATCGGGCTGACCTGCGCCTCGTCGCCGGTGCATGACGACGAAGGGCGACTGGTCGCGGTGCTGGATGTCTCGACCGCCCGTGCCGAAGTGGCCGAGGGGCTGGCTGGCCTGATCAGCCACTCCGTGCTGGAAGCGGCCCGTCGGATCGAATCTGACCTGTTCCACGCCCGCCACCCCGATGCGCGCATGGTTCTGGTGCCGGGGCATGACCGGGCGGGTTCGGCCCTGTTGGCGGTGGATGCCGATGATCTGGTGGTGGGCGCGACCCGGGCGGCCCGCGCCCATCTGGGCCTGTCGGGCGATCTGGCACGCAGCCCGCTGCCGGTGGCTGACCTTCTGGGCCTTTCGGCCCATGCCCGCCCCGAAGATGGCGAGCGCGCTGTTCTGGCCCGTGCGGTGGCGCGTGCCGGGGGCAATATGTCCGCCGCGGCGCGGGCCCTGGGGATCAGCCGGGCCACGCTGCACCGCAAGATGGCGCGCAGCTGAATATTTGCGCGCCGACCTGTCTCAGATCTGCGACAGATCGGGCCTTTGGCTTGACGGCCCGGAGCTGACGTAAGGCAAAAGGCCCCGCACACTCCTCTTGTTCGCCGCGGGAGACGGCGCCATGGAGGAGAGAACATGACCAAAGTCGAACAATTCGGCCTGAAGGCCACCCCGTTCAAGACCCGTTATGACAACTATATCGGGGGTCAGTGGGTCGCGCCCAGCTCGGGCCGCTACATGCCCAACATCTCGCCCGTTACCGGCGAGGTGATCTGCGAGGTTCCGCGTTCCGACGCCGCTGACATTGAATTGGCGCTGGACGCCGCCCATGCCGCACGCCGCAAATGGGCTGCCACCTCGGCCACCGAGCGGTCGAACATGCTGCTGAAAATCGCCGACCGGATCGAGACCAACCTTGAATCCATCGCCATAGCCGAAACCTGGGATAACGGCAAACCCCTGCGCGAGACGCTGGCCGCCGATATTCCGCTGGCCGTCGATCACTTCCGCTATTTCGCCGGGGCCATCCGCGCGCAGGAAGGCAGCATCGGCCAGATCGACAACGACACCGTGGCCTATCACTTCCACGAACCCTTGGGCGTTGTCGGCCAGATCATCCCGTGGAACTTCCCGATCCTGATGGCNNATCCTGATGGCGGCGTGGAAGCTGGCGCCCGCGCTGGCCGCCGGCAACTGCGTGGTGCTGAAACCGGCAGAACAGACCCCCGCCTCGATCCTGTATCTGCTGTCTTTCATCGAAGACCTGCTGCCTCCCGGTGTGCTGAACATCGTCAACGGCACCGGNNATCGCCAAGATCGCCTTCACCGGCTCGACCCCGGTGGGCAAGGCGATCATGAAGGCCGCCGCCGACAACCTGACCAACATCACGCTGGAACTGGGCGGCAAATCGCCGAACATCTTCTTTGAAGACGTGATGCGCGAGGATGACGAATTTTTCGACAAGGCGCTAGAGGGTTTTGCCCTGTTCGCGCTGAACCAGGGCGAGGTTTGCACCTGCCCTTCGCGCGCCTTGGTGCAGGAATCCATCTATGACCGCTTCATGGAACGCGCCCTGAAACGGGTGGAGGCGATTGTCGCGGGCGACCCGCGCGCGGCCAACACCATGATCGGCGCTCAGGCCAGCAAGCAGCAGTTCGACAAGATCACCAGCTATCTGGAGATTGGCCGCGCCGAAGGTGCCAAGGTGCTGACCGGCGGTTCCGCCCAGAGCTTTGACGGCGATATCGCCAAGGGCTTCTACATTCAGCCAACCGTCTTTGAGGGCCACAACAAGATGCGGGTCTTCCAAGAGGAAATCTTCGGGCCGGTCTGCT
The DNA here is from genome assembly GCA_002336845.1 of Rhodobacteraceae bacterium UBA1943. Lineage (GTDB taxonomy): Bacteria > Pseudomonadota > Alphaproteobacteria > Rhodobacterales > Rhodobacteraceae > Fuscibacter. The sequence goes on along the minus strand of DDEX01000049.1, from coordinate 35,481 downwards.
CTGTGACCACCTTCAAGACCGCCGATGAGGCGATCGAGATCGCCAACGACACCGTGTTCGGCCTTGGCGCGGGCGTCTGGAGCCGCGACATGAACCTGGCGTACCGCGCGGGTCGCGGGATTGAGGCGGGCCGCGTCTGGACCAACTGCTACCATGCCTATCCTGCCGGTGCGGCCTTTGGCGGCTACAAGCAGTCGGGCATCGGGCGTGAAACCCACAAGATGATGCTGGACCACTATCAGGAAACCAAGAACCTTCTGGTCAGCTACAACCCGAACAAGCTGGGCTTTTTCTGATCCGGCGACGCAGGGGGGCTGTCTGCCCCCCTGCACCCCCCGAGGATATTTCTGCCAAGATGAAAGGGGAAACCGGGTTTCCTTTTCTGCCTTGAGGAACAGAACGGGATGGGGCCGTGGTTCGGCCCGGCATGAAAGATACCGGAACGGGGCACCTCCTCCCCCGACCGATGCGGCGCCCCCCGAGTCTCCTCTCGGGGGGCGTATCATTTGGGGCCTGCGGGATCGGGCCGCGCCCTGCCGATGCGCGCGTGACTGTTCTGCCGCGGGCGTTCGGGCGCAGCCCGTTCCGCAGGCTCCTTCGCGGGCAGCGAGGAAGGCGATAGGGTCATTCGTGTGACAGGGGTCAGGCCGCCTGCCGCGTGATCGGGGCAAGCGGCAAGGGCGGCTCAGCTCAGATAATAATCCACAGGCTTCAGGGGGGTGGGTGCCGCCACGCCCAGATGCGGCGCCAATGAGATTTCAGCGGCGCGGCAGATCGCATCCAGCGGCAAGCCATTCGCCGTGGTCGAGAACGGATGGCTCAATTCCTCGGTCACCTCGGCCAGCCCAAGGAACACATAGGCCACGATGCCCACAATCAGCGGTGTCAGCCACCCCGCTGGTCCCGCCAGAACCAGGGGCAGCAAAAGGCAATAAAGATAGGTCGTCCGGTAGATCAGCAGCGAATAGACGAAGGGCAAGGGGCTGTTGGCAATCCGCTCGCACCCCGCCTGTTGCAGGCTGATCTGGCCAAGACGCGCCGTCAGGCTGCGCGCGCCGAACCCGTCAACGGTGCCTGTGCGATAGGCCTCGGCCAGCATCGCGTTCAGACGGTCCATCACGGCGCAGGCGGGCAGCGGATCATGCATCACGGCCTGGGTTTCGGGCGGGGCCGTCGAATCAGAGGCGATCTTGCGCAGGTTCATCCGGTGCGCGTGCAAAAAGCCAAGCGACTGGCGCAACATCGCATGGCGCAGGGCCACATCGGGCACGAAAACCTCGACCTCCCGCGCAAAGGCGCGCAGATCGGCCAAAAGGCCGCCCCACAGCTTCCTCGCCTCCCACCAGCGGTCATAGGCGGCATTGTTGCGAAAGCCCAGAAACAGCGACAGCCCGATACCGAACACGGTCACCGCCGTGCCCTCCAGATGCGGCAGCACCTTCAGCCGGTGGTCCAGAATGACCAGCAACACCGTCACCAGCACCAGCGCCACAAGGGGTCGCCAGATGTGGGGTAGAACCGAGCCGCGCAGGGCCGTGAACAGATCGGCAAGGCTGGGTTTGTCACGAACGATCATCGGGGTCTCCGCATCCGGGCCATCCTGCTTTGATGCCCGCAGGGATGCCGGGCCGTTTCCGCCGCCTTTCGGCAGCCAAACGCCGCCGCGTCAGTTGACTTGCAGCGTCTTCAGATATTCCGCCAGCGCCACCAGCCGCACCGGCGTGGGCGTCTGAATACCGTCGCCGCCATCATAGGGCACCATCTCACCTGCCATCAGCGGTGCGAAATCTGGCATCACGCCCTGCCCCTTTGCCCCGGCATAGCCCCAGATCTGTGCCATCACCCGCGTGGTGGGAAATGCCCCGTGATTGGTCTTTGACAGCACGGTCAGATCGGCGGGCTTTTTCTTCAACCCCTCGGCGGCCACCCCGTCGCCCTTGCCGGATGTGCCATGACAGGCCGCACAGTAATCGGCGAAATCCTGTTTCGGATCAGGGGTTTCCTTTCCCTTGGGCAAACACCCGGCCAAAGCCAGACCTGCCACAGCGGCCAGCGCCGCGCCCCGCATCGCCCTTGCCATCACACAACCCTGCCCTGATCCAGCCGCACCACCCGGTCCATCCGGGCGGCCAGTTCCATGTTATGGGTCGCGATCAGGGCTGCAAGCCCCGTCTCGCGCACCAGCGCCATCAGCGCACCAAACACCTGATCGGATGTTGCGGGGTCCAGATTCCCCGTCGGCTCATCCGCCAGCAGAAGGCGCGGCTGATTGGCCAGCGCCCGGCAAAAGGCAACCCGCTGCTGCTCGCCCCCCGAAAGGGCTGCGGGCCGGTGGCTGGCACGCGCCGCCACGCCCACGCGCCCCAGAAGGTCCATCGCGCGGGCCGTCGCCACCGCCTGTGTCACGCCATTGGCCAGTTGCGGGATTACCACGTTTTCCAGCGCGGTGAATTCGGGCAGAAGGTGATGGAACTGATAGACAAAGCCCACCTCCTCGCGCCGCGCCTCGGTCCGCGCCTTGTCCGACAGGCCAACCATATTGCGCCCGCCAAGGGCGACCGAGCCGTGGTCGGGCGTATCCAGCAGCCCCGCGATATGCAAAAGCGTCGATTTCCCGGCACCAGAGGGCGCCACCAGCGCCACCACCTCGCCGCGCTTCACCTCCAGCGTGGCGCCGCGCAGCACCGACACCTCGGACGGCTTGCCCCGGTTGTAAATCTTTTCCAGCCCGGCCAGTTCCAGCGCAAACTCACTCATAGCGCAGCGCCTCCACCGGGTTCATGCGGGCCGCGCGCCGCGCCGGAAAGATCGTGACGGCAAAGGACAGGATCAAGGACAGCACGGTCGCCGCCAGCACATCGTGCCACTGCAACTTGGCCGACAAGTGATAGATCGGGCGCACCGAAGGGTCCCACACCCCGCCGCCCGCGACCCAGTTGATGAAATCGAAGATCGCGGTGAAATTCAGCGCGAACAGGCACCCCAGCAGAATGCCCATGATCGTGCCAGCCAGCCCCGTGACTGCGCCGCAGAGGAAAAACACCCGCAGCACCGCCCCTTCGGTCAGCCCCATGGTACGCAGGATGCCGATGTCACGACCCTTGTTCTTCACCAGCATCACAAGGCCGGAAATGATGTTCATCGAGGCGATAAGGACCAGAATGGACATCAGGATAAACATCATGTTGTCCTCGACCGTCAGGGCACGCAGGTAGTTGCCCGCGCCGTCCTTCCATGTCCAGACAAGGGCGTTCTGCCCGCCTGCCGCCAGCAGGGCATCGCCATATTTTTCAACGCTTTCCGGGTCCGTGACCATCACCTCGAATTCATCGGCGCGGCCTTCGGCGTTGAAATAGCTCTGCGCCTCGGCGAAGGGCAGATAGGCGCGGGTGCGGTCGATGTCAGGGCTGCCGGTGGTGAAGACATAGGTCACGGTATAGGCATTGACGCGCGGGCTTGTGCCGAAGGCGGTCTTTACCCCATCGGCCGAGATCAGCCGCACCTTGTCGCCGACTCCGACATTCAGGTCGCGCGCGATGCCCGCGCCCAGCGCGATGCCGTTCGGAAACTGCGCCAGATCGCCGATGTCGTCACCGCCGCCCGCGATGCTGGGAATGGTCGCCACATCCGCAGGTTTCATCCCGTAGATCTCCGCGCCCGAGTTCTGGCCGTTGGCCGAAATCATCACCTGCCCGCGGACCACCGGAGCGGCGCGTGTTACACCCGGCACGGCGGCCAGTTTGGCGGCAATCGCGTCATAATCGGCAAAGCCGCGCACCATCTGGCCCTGATCGTTCATCTGACCCGAGGAATAGACCGTCACATGGGCGTTCGCCCCCAGAATGGTGTTGACGAATTCCGACCGGAACCCCGCCCGCACCGCCATGGTGGCGATCAGCGCGAAGACCGCCAGCGTGATGCCAATGACACTGATCCAGGTCATCACCGACACCCCGCCCTCGGCCCGACGAGCGCGCAGATAGCGCCAGGCAATCATCCATTCAAAGCGGGAAAAGGGGGCGGTCTGGGCCAAGGCGCTGCTCTTTCGTTTTGGCGCGCACAGTGATGCGGGGGGGCGGAAAGGTCAAGGCGATGGGCGGTCACGAAGGGGTGGGCAAGGGTTGGCCCGCAAGGACGGTTGACAGGTCTCGTCCCACCCGCAACTCTGGCTTCGGCCTTATGATCGGGGATTGTCGTGGTCGAGATTTACCGCAAGTCGTTCCGCTTCATGCGCGAAAGCTGGATCGCGCTTCTGATCATGGCGCTGCTTATGGCCGCCGCCGATCTGGTATTGGAAGGCAAGCACAGCGGCGCAGGCACCACCGTCGTGTATCTGTTCCTGCTCTACTACTTTCACCGCCATTTCCTGTTCGGCGAGACCTTTACCAGCTTCAAACCGGCCAAGCCCGCCGAAGGGGTTCCGCCTCTGAAGGCCGGGCGCTTCATTCTGGTTTCGCTGGCGGTGTTGGCCCTGCCGTTCCTCATTGCCATCGTGGCCGCGATCAAGCTGCGGGCGGGGCTGACGAAGGATCAGACCTTCGTCCTTGCCATGTTGATCTTTCTGCTGCTTTACCTGCTGTGCCTCAGCATATTCGGCACGGCGATGCCCGCTGCCGTGGAGCGCGACCCGCGTTATAGCCTGCGGGCGGGAATGAAGCAGACTTTGGGCATGATGGGACGGCTGCTGTTGAGGCCGGGGTTGTGCAACGTGCTTCTGGTCGCGGCAACGATCGCGCTGGCCGTGCTGGAACAGCGCATGGCCATACACCTGACGCCGGTTGCGTCCTTTATCGAAAACACTGCGTTTACGTTTCTGGGGTTTTTCTCCGCCATCGTCGGGGTGGCCACCCTGTGCCACGTCTATCGCCGCATCGTGCCCGAACGGGTCGGCGAAAGGAGTGGTGCGTGAGATCACGCACCCTACGGGCGGCGTAGGGTGCGTGCTAGGCACGCACCGCTGGCTTACCGCCCCGCGTAAATCTGCGCGATGCGGTCCACCGCCGCCTCGGGCGACATTTCCTCGGATTCGCCCGTCCGGCGGCTGGTCAGTTCCACCACGCCATTGGCAAGGCCGCGCGGGCCGACCGTGATGCGCCAGGGCAGGCCGATCAGGTCCATCGTGGCGAATTTCGCCCCGGCCCGTTCGTCGCGGTCGTCGTAAAGCGGCTCCAGCCCCTTGGCCAGCAGCGCCTTTTCCAGCGCCGCGCAGGCGGCATCGGCGGCCCCGTCGCCCTGTTTCAGGTTCACGATGCCCACCGGGAAGGGCGTCACGCCCTCGGGCCAGATGATGCCCTTGTCGTCATGGCTGGCCTCGATGATCGCACCCAGCAGGCGGGACACGCCGATGCCATGGCTGCCCATTTCCACCGGAACCTTGGTGCCGTCCTTGGTCACCACCTCGGCCCCCATGGCGGCCGAATACTTGGTGCCGAAGTAGAAGATCTGCCCCACCTCGATCCCGCGCGCGACCTTGCGGCGCTCTTCGGGGATGGCGTCGAACAGGGCCGGGTCGTGGGTTTCATCGGTGCAGGCGTAAAGGGTGGTGAATTCCTTGCAGACCGCCGCCACCTGCTCTCGGTTGTCGTAATCGACGTCGCGATTGCCCAGCTTCAACTCAGTCACGGCACTGTCGAAGAACACCTCCGACTCGCCGGTCGAGGCAAGGACCAGGAATTCGTGGGTGTCATCGCCGCCAATCGGGCCGGAATCGGCACGCATCGGAATTGCGGTCAGGCCCATGCGTTCATAAGTGCGCAGATAGGAAACCATATGGCGGTTATAGGCGTGCAGCGCCGAAGCCTTGTCCACGTCAAAGTTATAGCCGTCCTTCATCAGGAACTCGCGGCCCCGCATTACGCCAAAGCGAGGGCGCATCTCGTCGCGGAATTTCCACTGGATGTGATACAGCGTCATCGGCAGGTCTTTGTAGCTGTTCACATGGCTGCGGAAGATGTCGGTGATCATCTCCTCATTGGTCGGGCCATACAGCATCTCGCGGTCCTGCCGGTCCTTGATGCGCAGCATTTCCTGGCCGTAATCGTCATAGCGCCCGCTCTCACGCCACAGGTCGGCAGGTTGCAGGGTGGGCATCAACAGCGGGATATGCCCGGCGCGGATCTGTTCCTGGTTCACGATCTCTTCAATGCGGCGCAGCACGCGCAGGCCCAGCGGAAGCCAGGAATAGATGCCCGCCGCCTGCTGCTTGATCATCCCCGCCCGCAGCATGTAGCGGTGCGAGACGATCTGCGCCTCGGCGGGGTTTTCCTTCAGGACGGGCAGAAAGTAGCGGGACAGACGCATCGGCGGCCTCTTGCAAGCGGTTTGGCCGTTCCTAGCCCGTAGGGAAGCCTACGGCAAGGTGCCAGCCCCGGTTCGCCCCCCGGTTCGCCCCTTGACCGCCGGGTTCGCGCGCGCCAAATCGTTGGAAACCGTCAGGAGAGCCGCCCGTGACCCTACCCGTCCGCCAACAGGTTCAATACTGGGGCATCGCCGCACTGGTGTTTCTGGTGACGCTTTGGCTGATGGGCGATGTGATGCTGCCGTTTCTGGTCGGCGGTGCGCTGGCCTATTTCCTTGATCCTGTCGCCGACCGGCTGGAGCGCGCGGGGCTGAGCCGGACGGCGGCAACTTCGGTCATCACGCTGGTGGCAGTGCTGCTGATGGGGCTTCTGGTGCTGGCGGTCATTCCCACGCTGATCAATCAGTTGATCGCCCTGGTCAACGCCGCGCCAGAAATCGCACGCAAGCTGCAAACCATCCTGACCGAAAAGTTCCCCAGCCTGAACGACGACACCTCTGCCATTCGCGAGACGCTGGCCAAGATCGCCGCCGCCATCCAGTCCAAGGGCGGCGCGGTGGCCGAGGGGCTGATCGCCTCGATCATGGGGGTGATTTCGGCCGCGGTCTTCGTTCTGGTGGTGCCGGTGGTGGCGTTCTACCTGCTGCTCGACTGGGACCATATGGTCGAGCGGATCGACAGCCTGTTGCCGCGCGACCACGCGCCTGTGGTTCGACGCCTGGCGACCGAGATCGACACCGTGCTGTCGTCGTTCATCCGGGGGCAGTTGTCGGTCTGCGTCGTGCTGGGGCTTTACTATTCCATCGCACTGATGCTGGCGGGGCTGCAATTCGGGCTGGTGGTTGGGGCGATTGCCGGGATGATCACCTTCATCCCCTATATCGGCGCCATCGTCGGCGGGTCGCTGGCGATCGGGCTTGCGCTGTTCCAGTTCTGGGGCGACTGGGTGTCGATCGGCATCGTTGCGGGCATCTTCGGCGTGGGCCAGTTCATGGAGGGCAACATCCTGACGCCCAAGCTGGTCGGCCATTCGGTGGGCCTGCATCCGGTGTGGCTGCTGTTCGCCCTGTCGGCCTTTGGCACCCTGTTCGGCTTTGTCGGAATGCTGGTGGCCGTGCCGGTCGCGGCCAGCCTTGGCGTGCTGATCCGGTTTGCAATTTCGCAGTACAAGGACAGCCCGCTCTATCGCGGCCTTGCCCTGCCGCAGGATGAGGATGCGGCGTGAGCCCACGGCAAATGGCCTTCGATCTGGGTCATGGCGAAAGCTATGATATATCGGGGTTTTTCCCCGCTCCCTCCAATGCGGCGGCGCTGGCGATGATCGGCGACGATGCCGCATGGCCCGGCGGAAAGCTGGTATTGGTGGGGCCGGAAGGCGCGGGCAAGACCCATCTTGCGCATATCTGGGCCGAAGGCGGCGCGCGCATCGTCGCGGCACCTGAATTGCCGGGGCTGGATCTGCGCGGCCTTGGCCCTCGCGTGGCGGTAGAAGATGCCGAACTGATCGGCGGCAACCGGCCCGCAGAAGAGGCGCTGTTTCACCTGCACAACCTGATCCTGCCAGAAGGTCGCCTGTTGATCACCGCGCGCACCGCCCCGCGCGACTGGGGGCTGCGGCTGCCCGATCTGCTTTCGCGGATGCAGGCCGCCGCCGTGGCCCGGCTGGAGCCGCCAGACGATGCGCTGCTGGCCGCCGTTCTGGTCAAGCTGTTCGCCGACCGCCAGCTTGCGGTGGCACCCAGCCTGATCCCCTATCTGGTCGCCCGGATGGAACGCTCCATCGCCGCTGCGCGCAACCTTGTGGCCCGGCTTGACCGCCGCGCGCTGGCCGAGGGACGAGGTGTCACACGGGCTCTGGCGGCGGAGATTCTGGACAGTGCCAGAGCTGAGTGAAACACTGCACCCAGACCTGTCACATATTCGCCAAAGGCCCCGGTTATCAGCCGCACCATGATAAACACCGATTTCCTCAAAGCCCCCTTCCCCGCGCCGGTCACCCTGCCCGAGGCGGAAACCCATGGCCCGCGCCGGTTTTTCAACCGGGAACTGTCATGGCTTGCCTTCAACTGGCGCGTGCTGGAAGAAGCAAGCAATCCGGCGGTGCCGCTGCTGGAACGGCTGCGGTTCCTGTCGATTTCGGCGACCAACCTGGACGAATTCTACACCGTCCGCGTGGCGGGGCTGCGCGAACTGGTCAAGACCGGCAACACCACACCTTCGGAAGATGGCCGCACCCCGGCCGAACAGTTGCGCCTGATCCATGCCGATGCGCGCAAGCTGATGCAGATGCAGCAGATCGTCTATAAAAAGCTGAAGCGCGGGATGGAGGCCGAAGGCATCGTCATCGCCACGCGGTCCAAGCTGACGGCGCGCGACCTGAAGTTTCTGGAAGACCACTTCCTGTCAAACGTCTTCCCGGTGCTGTCGCCGCTGGCCATCGACCCGGCGCACCCGTTTCCCTTCATCCCCAACACCGGCTTTACGCTGGCACTGGAGCTGGAGCGCACCCGCGACCACCGCACGCTGAAGGCATTGCTGCCCATTCCGCAGCAGATTTCCCGCTTTATCCCCCTGCCGGGGCGCGAGGGCGAAGACCGCTTTCTGCCGCTGGAAGAGTTGCTGCTGCTGCATCTGGACATGCTGTTCCCCGGCTATACCGACCGCGGCCATTGCACCTTCCGCGTCTTGCGCGACAGCGATCTGGAGGTCGAGGACGAGGCCGAAGATCTGGTGCGCGAATTCGAAACCGCACTGAAGCGCCGCCGCCGGGGCGAAGTGATCCGCATGAAGATGTCTGCTGGGGCGCCTGCCGAACTGCGCGCGCTGATCATGGAAGAACTGGCCGTCACCGGCGACGAGGTGGTCGAGGTGCGTGGCCTGCTGGGCGTGGCCGACCTTAAGGAACTGGTGCTGTCCTCGCGTCCCGACCTGCTCTGGCCGCCCTTCACCCCGCGCATTCCCGAACGGGTGCAGGACCATGACGGCGACATGTTCGCGGCGATCCGGCAAAAGGACATGCTGCTGCATCACCCGTACGAAACCTTCGACATGGTGATCCGCTTTCTGGAACAGGCGGCGCGCGACCCGAATGTTCTGGCGATCAAGCAGACCCTTTACCGCACAAGCTGGGACAGCCCGGTGGTTTCCGCCCTGTGCGAGGCGGCAGAGGCCGGCAAGTCGGTAACGGCACTGGTGGAACTGAAAGCCCGGTTCGACGAGGCTGCGAACATCCGGCAAAGCCGCCGCCTGGAACGGGCGGGCGCGCATGTGGTTTACGGCTTCATGAACCTGAAGACCCACGCCAAGATTTCCACCGTTGTCCGGCGCGAGGGCGACCACCTGGTCACCTATACCCATTACGGCACTGGCAATTACCACCCCATCACCGCGCGTATCTATACCGATGTCAGCTTTTTCACCTGCGATGCGGCGCTGGGGCGCGATGCGACCAAGGTGTTCAACTATCTGTCGGGCTATGTGCAGCCTCAGGGCCTTGAAAACCTTGCGATCTCGCCGATCACGCTGAAACCGCGCCTTCTGGCGCTGATCGCGGCAGAGGCCGAACATGCCCGCGCTGGCAAACCCGCCGCGATCTGGGCCAAGATGAACAGCCTGATCGAGGGCGAGGTGATCGACGCGCTTTACGCCGCCAGCCAGGCGGGGGTGAAGATCAACCTTGTGATCCGCGGCATTTGCGGCATCCGCCCCGGCGTGGCGGGCCTGTCGGAAAACATCCGCGTCAAGTCGATCGTCGGGCGCTTTCTGGAACACAGCCGCATCGTCTGTTTCGGCAACGGCGGCGATCTGCCGGGCAAGACCGCGCGAGTCTTCATCTCTTCCGCCGACTGGATGGACCGCAACCTGTCGCGCCGGGTGGAAACACTGGTCGAGATCAACAACGAAACCGTGCGCGCCCAGATCGTCAGCCAGATCATGGCGGCGAACCTGGCCGATACCGCGCAAAGCTGGATCATGTCGCCCGACGGCACGTTCCATCGCAACCTTGCCGACCCCGACATCAACCGCTTCAACTGCCACCGCTTTTTCATGGAGAACCCTTCGCTGTCCGGCCGTGGCACGGCTGGCGCCAAGGATGTTCCCCGCATCGCCTGAAAGGACAAGCCATGAGCGAGACCGATGACGACCATGGTCCCTTCGGCAAACCGCTGTTCGACGACCCCTCTACCCGCGCCCTCAGCCGGGTGGGGGTGGTGGATGTCGGCTCGAACTCTGTCCGCATGGTGGTGTTCGATGGTGCCGCCCGCAGCCCGGCCTATTTTTACAACGAAAAGATCATGTGCGGCCTTGGCAAGGGGCTGGCCGAAACCGGCCGGCTGAACCCCGAGGGGCGCAAGCGCGCGCTGTCCGCGCTGAAGCGGTTTTCGTTGCTGGCCAAGGGGATGGCGGTGCAAAGCATGACCGTGGTGGCCACCGCCGCCACGCGTGAAGCCGAGGACGGCCCAGAGTTCCAGTTGCAGGTGGTGCGCGAAACCGGCCTGAAACTGTGGGTGATCGACGGCGGCGAAGAGGCACGGCTTTCGGCGCAGGGCGTGCTGCTGGGCTGGCCCGATGCCAAGGGTGTGGTCTGCGACATCGGCGGCAACTCGATGGAACTGGCGCGGATCGGCGATGGCAAGGTGGGCAAGCGCGTCTCGACCCCGCTGGGGCCATTTCGCCTGCAACAGGCCGCCGATACCGCCAAGAAACGCGCCCAGCATATCGACCGGGTGCTGAAAGACGCGCAGTCCGAGATGAAATCGGAAGGCGAGCGCATCTATCTGGTGGGTGGGTCGTGGCGCGTCATCGCCCGGCTGGACATGGAGCGGAGGAACTATCCGCTGACCGTGCTGCACGAATACCGCATGACGCCGCAGGGCCTGCTGGACACGCTCGACTGGATCGCCTCGTCCGACCTTGCGCTGCTGCGCGCCCGTACCGGGGTGTCGCCCGAGCGGATGGAACTGGTGCCCTTGGCGTGTGAGGTGCTGCGCGAGCTGATCAAGATGCTGAAGCCGTCAGAGATTGACGTTTCGGCCTATGGCATCCGCGAGGGGCTGTTGTACGAGCAGATGCCCGACCGCCTGCGCCAGCGCGACCCGCTGATCGAGGCGGCCCGCATGGCCGAACAGTTGCAGGCCCGGATGCCCGGTTTCGGCAAGAAGCTGTTCGAGTTTCTGGAACCCTTGTTCAAGGGCGTGACGGATGAGCGTATCCGCCTGATCAAGGCTGCCTGCCTGTTGCACGACACGACATGGCGCGCGCACCCCGACTATCGCGCCGAGGCCTGTTTCGACAATGCCACCCGCGCCAATCTGGGCGGGCTGGACCATCAGGGCCGGGTGTTTCTGGGCCTGTCGCTGCTGCACCGCTACAAGAACAGTCGCGCGGGCAGCCGGATGGAGCGGCTGTTCGGCCTGCTCAGCGAAGAGGATCTGCTGGCCGCCGAGGTGCTGGGCAAGGCGATGCGGTTTGGCGCGATGTTCTCGGTCGGCGATCCGGCCCGCGCCGGGCGGCTGAACTGGCTGCCCAAGAAAAAGGTTCTGGAACTTGAGCTGACCCCCGATGGCCTTGGCCTGTTCGGCGAGGTTGCCGCGGCGCGCTTTGCCTCGCTCGCGCTGGCTTTGAAGGCCACAACAAAAGTAAGGGAGATCGCGGCCTGATGCTGACATTTGATCATCTGGCGGTTTCGGCCAGCACGCTGGAAGAAGGCGTCGCGGCGGTCGAGGCCGCCCTTGGCGTGGCGATGGCCGGTGGCGGCAAGCACCCCTATATGTCCACCCACAATCGTCTGCTGGGTCTTGGCGATCTGTATCTGGAGGTGATTGCCGCCGATCCGGCCGCCCCCCGCCCCGCATGGCCGCGCTGGTTCGATCTGGACAATTTCGCAGGCCGCCCGCGCCTGACCAACTGGATCGCCCGCGCCGATGACCTGCCCGCCACCTTGGCCGCATCCCCGGCAGGTTGCGGGGTGCCCGTGGCGCTGGAACGGGGCGATTATCGCTGGCAGATGGCTGTGCCTGCCGATGGCAAGCTGCCCTATGACAGTTGCTTTCCCGCGCTGATCCAATGGTTCGGCGCCTTGCACCCGGCCAGCGCCTTGCCCGATGTCGGCGTGCGCCTGACCCGGTTCGAGATTGCGCACCCCGAGGCTGCATCCCTGCGCGCCGCCCTTGCCCCCCTGTTCAGCGACCCGCGTGTGGTGATCGTGGATGGGCCGGCCAAGGCGATGCGCGCCAGCTTTCAGACGGCGGCGGGTATCAGGGTCCTGGAGTGATACGCGCGGCTCGCCCACAGGATGCCGTGGCCATCGCCACAATCTGGAACGCCCTGACCCGCGAGACGACCCATACCTTCACCACCATCGAAAAGTCGGCAGATGACATTGCGGCGCGCATCGCCGCGGGCGCGCCGTGGTGGGTGGCCGAAGTGGAGGGGCAAATTGCAGGTCACGCCACCTATGGCCCCTTTCGCAGCGGCCCGGGCTATGCCCGCACGATAGAACATTCGATCCATCTTGCGGATGCAGGCAAAGGCAAGGGGCTGGGCCGTGCGCTGATGGGCAGGCTGGAAAGCCACGCCCGTGCAGCGGATGTGCATGTGGTCGTGGCGGCAGTGGCCGCCGGAAATACCGCAGGCATCGCCTTTCACACGGCCCTTGGCTATGTCGAGGTCGGCCGGATGCCCGAAGTAGGGCAAAAATGGGGACAACCTCTTCACCTTGTGCTGATGCAGAAAATCCTCTCCTGACACGGGCGCAAGGGGTCGCTATTGTGCCGGTCATGTCGATCTGGACCCGCATCGCCGAAGCCCTCTCTGCCCTTGCCCTCGGCCAACCGCTGGAGCAGGTGTTTGAGCTGTTGCGCGGGCGGGCCGACCCGGAACGCTCGGTCGGATTCACCATCGCCGTTATCGCGCTGGGGGCCAAGATGGCCAAGGCCGACGGCCAGGTGACCAAGGCCGAGGTCAGCGCCTTTCGCCGCGTCTTCACCATTGCCCCCGAGGAAGAGGCCAATGCCGCGCGCGTCTTCAACCTGGCCCGGCAGGATGTGGCGGGGTTCGATATTTATGCCCGCAAGATCGCGGCCATGTTCCGCGACAAGGACAGCCCCGACAATCGCGCCTTTTTCATCGACCTGATCGAAGGGCTGTTTCACATTGCCCTTGCCGATGACGTCCTGCATGAAAACGAGGATGCCTTCCTTGCCCATGTGGCCGAGATTTTCGGGCTGGACCAACGATGCTATCGATCGATCCGCGCCCGGCTGGTCGAAGGCGGGCGGCGCGACCCCTATGACCTTCTGGGCCTGACGCCACCCGTCTCGTTTGAGGATGCGCGCGCCGCGTGGCGGGCGGCGGTGAAGGAAAACCATCCCGATGCGATGATCGCCCGCGGTGTTCCGCCCGAGGCCGCCAAGATGGCTGAACGACGGCTGATCGCCATCAACGAAGCCTGGGACGAGATTCGCGAAAGGCTGGCGGCATGACCGAACGCCCGCTGCGGCTGGCCAGTTATAACGTCGAATGGTTCAACGCCCTGTTCGATGATCGTGGCCGGTTGCTGGAGGATATGGAGCCGTCGGCGCGCTATCAGGTCAGCCGGGCCGACCAGTTGACAGCCCTTGGCATCGTGTTCAACGCGCTGGATGCCGATGGCATCATGGTGATCGAGGCGCCCGATCAGGGCTCGAAACGCTCGACCGTGACGGCGCTGGAGAATTTTGCCGCGAAATATGGGTTGCGCGCACGCAAGGCGGTGATCGGCTTTCCGTCTGAAACCGAACAGGAGATTGCCTTTCTCTACGATCCCGACCGGCTGACCCCGCGCCACGATCCGCAAGGCGAGCCGTCAACCAGCGCCGGTGCCCCCGGCGCGCCCCGGTTCGATACCGGCTTGCGCGCCGATCTGGACAATGACGGGATCGATGAGCTGATCCGGTTTTCCAAGCCGCCGCTGGAGTTGGCGGTGACCTTTGGCAGCCACGGTTTCCGTCTGATCGGGGTTCATGCCAAGTCAAAGGCGCCGCATGGCGTGGTGTCGCCTGCCGAGTTCAAGCGGATCTCGATCGAGAACCGCCGCAAGCAACTGGCCGAATGCGTCTGGCTGCGGCGCCGGATCGATGGGCATCTGTCGGCGGGGGAAACCGTCCTTGTGATGGGCGATTTCAACGATGGTCCGGGGCTGGACGAGTACGAGCGGCTTTTCGGCCATTCCGGCGTCGAGGTGGCACTTGGCCTGCATTGCACGCCGGACATGCGGATGTATGACCCACACGCCGACATGGCGCTGACCAGCCGCATCGGCCTGTCGCCCACCACCGCGCGGTTCTGGCTGGCGCCGAAGAAGCGATATTTCGAGGCGCTTTTGGATTTCATCATGGTCTCGCCCGATCTGGCGGCAAAGTCGCCCGACTGGCGTATCTGGCACCCGTTCAATGACCCCGGCGTTATGGCCGTACCGGAGCTGCGAGAGGCGCTGCTGGCAGCTTCTGACCACTTTCCGGTGTCAATCGACATTCCGCTTTGAGTCGCCCCCTCCCCTGCCCCATACTTGGCGGCATGAGATATTTCATCCTTGCATTGACCCTTGCCGCCACGCCCCTTGCCGCCCAGGAGGCGCCAAAGAAGGAAGGCCCCAGCCTGATGGAACAGGGTGCGCGGTTGTTTCTGCGCGGCCTGATGTCGGAAATGGAACCGACGCTTAACGAGATGCAGGGCGCGCTGGAGGAAATCGGGCCAAAGCTGGCCGAGTTGAAACCGCAGATCGACCAGTTGATCGGCATGGTCGATGATGTGCGCAACTATCACATGCCGGAAAAGCTGCCGAACGGCGACATCATCATCCGCCGCAAGACGCCCGAGGAACTGGAAAAGGAAAAGGCGGCCCCGGTGGGACCGCCTGAGATAGAGCTGTAGGCGATTTCCTCCAAGGGCCGCACCGCAGCCTTCAAAGGCTCTGGCACTAGCTCTGTGCCTGACGGATCAGCCCCAGAATGTTCTTCGCTGCCGAGGGGATGTTGGTGCCCGGACCGAAAATGGCCTTCACCCCTGCACTTTCCAAAAACGCATAGTCTTGCTGCGGAATGACACCGCCGCAGATCACAATGATATCGCCCGCGCCCTTTTCCTTCAGCGCCTCGATCAGCTTCGGGGCAAGGGTCTTGTGGCCCGCCGCCTGCGACGAGATGCCCACGACGTGCACGTCATTGTCGATGGCGTCCTGTGCGGCTTCCTCGGGCGTCTGGAACAGCGGCCCCACGTCCACGTCGAACCCGATGTCGGCAAAGGCGGTGGCGATCACCTTGGCGCCGCGGTCATGGCCGTCCTGACCCATCTTGACGACCAGCATCCGCGGGCGGCGGCCCTCTTCCTCGGCAAAGGCCTCGACATCCTTCTGAATGGCGGCAAAGCCCGCGTCGCCCTCATAAGCCGCGCCATACACCCCGGCGAGGGTTTTCACTTCCGCGCGGTGGCGGCCGAATACCTTTTCCATGGCGTCCGAAATCTCCCCTACGCTCGCGCGGGCACGGGCGGCCTCGACCGCAGCTTCCAGAAGGTTCCCGCCCTCGGCGGCGCGGCGGGTCAGTTCGGCCAGCGCGGCTTGGGCCCTGGCCTCATCCCGCGCGGCGCGGGTAGCTTTCAGCCGGGCAATCTGCGCCTCGCGCACCGCCACGTTGTCGATGTCGAGAATATCGATCGGGTCTTCCTTGGCCTTGCGATACTTGTTGACGCCGACGATCACCTCATCGCCCCGGTCAATCATCGCCTGCCGCTTGGCCGCCGATTCCTCGATGCGCAGCTTGGGCATCCCGGTGGCGACCGCCTTGGTCATGCCGCCCATCGCCTCGACCTCTTCAATCAGCGCCCAGGCCTTTTCGGCCAGTTCCGCCGTCAGGCTTTCGACATAGTACGACCCGGCCAGCGGATCAACGACATGGGTGATGCCGGTTTCCTCTTGCAGGATAAGCTGGGTGTTACGCGCGATGCGGGCGCTGAATTCGGTCGGCAAGGCAATGGCTTCGTCCAGCGCATTGGTGTGCAGCGACTGGGTGCCGCCGAAAACGGCCGCCATCGCTTCGATGGTGGTGCGCACGACGTNNCTGCGTGTTGCGGGCGATGCGCGCCGAAAAATCCGTCGGCAGCGCGAGCGCTTCATCCAGCGCATTGGTGTGCAGCGATTGCGTGCCACCCAAGGCCGCCGCCATCGCCTCGTATGCGGTGCGGATGACGTTGTTGTAAGGGTCGGCCTCTTGCAAGCTGACGCCCGATGTCTGGCAATGGGTGCGCAGCATCAAACTGCCCGATTTCTTCGGGTTGAATTCCTGCATGATGCGGGTCCACAACTGCCGCGCGGCGCGCAGCTTGGCGGCTTCCATGAAGAAATTCATGCCGATGGCGAAGAAGAACGACAGGCGGCCCGCGAAATCATCCACGTTCATCCCGCGCGCAATCGCCGCCCGCACATATTCGCGCCCGTCGGCCAGCGTATAGGCCAGCTCCTGCACAAGGTTCGCCCCGGCTTCCTGCATGTGATAGCCCGAGATCGAGATGCTGTTGAACTTGGGCATTTCCTTCGAGGTGTATTCGATAATGTCGGCGATGATCCGCATCGAGGGTTCGGGCGGATAGATATAGGTGTTCCGCACCATGAACTCTTTGAGGATGTCGTTCTGAATCGTGCCCGACAGATCGGCACGCGACACGCCCTGCTCTTCGCCCGTCACGATGAAATTGGCCAGGATCGGGATGACTGCGCCATTCATCGTCATGGAAACGCTGATCTTTTCCAGCGGGATACCGTTGAACAGCACCTTCATGTCCTCAACGCTGTCAATCGCCACGCCCGCCTTGCCGACATCGCCCACCACGCGGGGATGGTCGCTGTCATAGCCGCGATGGGTTGCCAGGTCGAAGGCCACGGAAACCCCCTGCTGCCCTGCCGCCAGCGCCTTGCGGTAAAAGGCGTTCGATTCCTCGGCGGTGGAAAACCCCGCATATTGCCGGATCGTCCAGGGGCGGCCGGCATACATCGTGGCGCGTACGCCGCGGGTGAAGGGGGCGATGCCGGGCAGTTCGGCGGTTTGCGCAAGGCCCGCCACATCCGCCGCCGTATAAAGCGGCTTGACCGTAATACCTTCCAGCGTCTGCCAGTTCAGGCTGTCGGGATCGGCGCCCTTCAGTTCCTTCGAGGCCAGTGCCTGCCATGTCTTGATGTCGGTCATCTTCTTCTCCGTGATGGGCGGCGCGCGGCGGCCAGGAACCGCCCGGTCACAGCCGTTTTAGGGGGAATGCTGGGGTGGCCCCGGTCAAGGGGCCGATTTCTTTGAAGAAATCGGATCGGAGCCTTCAAAGGCTCCGGGCCGGAGTTTTTGAAAACTCCGGCGGCGCGGGCGGTTATTCCAGAAAGTCCTCGGCCACCGGAATACGGCCAAAGGCAATTTTTGCCCCGGTATAGGGCACCCGGTGCGGCGGCAACTGGCCAAAGCGCACCGTATCCTGCCCGAACCGCTGGTTCAGCGCGTCGATGGCGCGGCACAGGTCGGCCTTTTGCGGCGGTGCGGGGGCCGGATCGAACAGGTCGCCCGTCTCTTGCCCCAAGGGCAGCAAGCCCCCCAGCACCACATTCACCGAATTGGGCCGGTGAACCGCCAACCCGCGCCAATAGCGATCCAGCGTTTGCAGCAGGAAAAACGTGTCCTGCGTGGCCTTGATCTGCCCCTCGGCCCCCGGACGGTCGCCATTGTCCAGCCGCAGCCCGACATGCAGACTGCGCGCCAGAAACCCTTCGCGCCGCAGCCGCGCGGCCGCCTTGACTAACAGCCGCCGCGCCACCAAACGCGCGCCCTCGGGCGTCTTGTTGCCCGCCGTCAGCACCTGGCCATGGCCGATCATGCCCCGCCGGGTTTCCGGCCAGATCACGGTTTCGCCGCGCAACTCGCGCAAAAAACGCTCGCCCGACACGCTGCCCCAAATCGCGCGCGCACGCTTTGGATCCAGCGCATAAAGCGCGGGAATATCCGCAATCCCCGCCGCCTCCAGCCGCGCCTTCATCCGCCAGGAGATGCCTGGCAAATCGTCCAGCGCCAGATGCGAGATTCGGCCAGGCAGCACATCCGGCACCAGCCAATGCAGCCCGCCCGGCTTTTGCAGGCCAGCCGCCACCTTGGCCAAAAGCCGCGTGGGCGCCAGCCCGACCGAGCATTTCAACGCCGGGCTGACCTGCGCCAGAACCGCCGCCTGCAAGGCGCGGCCGATCTCCAGCGCGCGCGGCAATTCCTGCTCCGAGCCTCTTAGCAAGCAGGAACATTCGTCGATCGACCAGACCCGATGCACCGGCACCACGGTTTCCACCGCCGCAAGGATCGCATGGTGATAGCGCACGCAGACGTCGTGCTTGACCGCGCGAAAGACGATGCCGTGGCACAGTTTGCGCGCCTCGTCCTGCCGCGTGCCCATGCCCACGCCCGCGCGTTTGGCATCGAAACTCGCCGCAATGCAGGCCGCATTCGGGGCATCGGTCGTCAGCACGCCCACCGGGCGGCCCATCAGCGCCGGCTCCTCGGCCTGCGCGACCGAGGCGTAGAAGCTGTTCATATCGAAGAACAGGGTCGAGACGCGATGAGGCATAGCGGACCGACTCGGGGCAGCGGAAAGACAAGGCCAAATTAGAACAAATGTGGAACATTTGTCCAGCCGCCCCGTCTCTTGCCCCGGTCCGCCACAACATGGGTTATTCGAACTCCATGATCACGTCATCGACCTTCAGGCTGGCGCCCGCGCTGGCCTTGATCGCCTTGACCACGCCGCGCCGTTCGGCCTTGAGGATGTTTTCCATCTTCATCGCCTCGACCGTCGCCAGAGCCTGCCCCTCCTGCACCTCATCCCCCGCTTCGACGCTGATCTTCACGATCAGGCCGGGCATCGGGCACAAGAGGTATTTGGAGGTGTCGGGCGGCAGCTTTTCCAGCATGTGGCCGGACAGATCCTTTTGCCGGGGTGTCTGCACCAGCACCTTCAGATCGGCCCCGCGCAGACGCATACGGAAACCCATCGGGATCTTGCCGGTCTTGATCACCACTGGCTCGCCGCCCACCGACAGGCGGGCAAGGGGCTGGCCTGGCTCCCAATCAGACTCCACGCGCAAGGACTGGCCATCCTCGAACCGCACGGTCGAACCATGGGCATCGGCGGCGATTTTTACCGGGAAAGCAGCACCTTGCAGCGTCACCACCCAGTCATCGCCCACCCGGCGGGTATGGTTGTCCATCGTGCCGGAAATCTTGGTGCGGCGAATTTCGGCGACCCGGTTCATCGCGGCTGCGGCAGCGGCCACCTTGCGTAACGAGGCATCGTCCAGCACGGCGCCATGGAAGCCTTCGGGATATTCCTCGGCAATGAACGCCGTGGTGATATTGCCCGAGGTAAAGCGCGGATGGTCCATCACTGCGCCGACAAAGGGCAGGTTGTGGCCGATGCCCTCTACCTCGAACGTGTCCAACGCCAAGCGCATCTCCTCAATCGCCTTGTCGCGGGTCGGGGCCCAGGTGCACAGCTTGGCGATCATCGGGTCATAGAACATGCTGATCTCGCCGCCCTCGAACACGCCGGTATCGTTGCGCACAATGCCGCCGCGCGGGGTTTGCCCTTCGACCGGCGGGCGGTAACGGGTCAGCCGCCCGATCGAGGGCAGGAAGTTGCGATAGGGGTCTTCGGCGTAAAGGCGGCTTTCCATCGCCCAGCCGTTGATTTTCAGATCTTCCTGCTTGAAGGGCAGCGGCTCGCCATTGGCCACGCGGATCATCTGCTCGACCAGATCGACGCCGGTGATCAGTTCGGTGACGGGGTGTTCCACCTGCAAGCGGGTGTTGATCTCCATGAAATAGAAGCGGCCGTCCTGGCCGACGATGAATTCCACCGTGCCGGCATTGGCGTAGTCGATCGCGTGCGCGGCTTGCACCGCCGCCGCGCCCATGCGCGCGCGCAGCTCGGGCGTAAGCACCTGTGCCGGGCATTCTTCGATCAGCTTCTGGTGGCGGCGCTGCACCGAACAGTCGCGCTCGCCAAGATGGATGGCGTTGCCGTGCGTGTCGGCCAGCACCTGTATCTCGATGTGGCGCGGGTCGTCAAGGTACTTTTCGACATACAGCTCGGGATTTTTAAAGGCCGACTCAGCCTCGCGGCGCGCGCTTTCAAATGCTGAGGCGATCTCGCCCGGCGCGCGCACCACGCGCAAGCCGCGCCCACCGCCACCGCCCACTGCCTTGATCGCCACCGGGTAGCCGAACTCGTCGGCAAGGGCCGCAACCTCATCTGGATCATTGACGGGTTCGAGCGTGCCGGGCACCAGCGGCACGCCCGCGTGGGTAGCTTCGCGGCGGGCCGCAACCTTGCCGCCCATGCGTTCCATGGCTTCGGGTGGCGGGCCAATAAACACCAGGCCAGCGGCAGCGCAGGCACGCGCAAAGCCGGCATTCTCGGCCAGGAAACCATAGCCAGGATGGACTGCGCCCGCGCCAGCGGCGCGCGCTGCTGCCACGATCGCGTCGCCGTCGAGGTAGCTTTGCGGCGCAGGCGGCGGGCCAATCAGAAAGGCCGCATCGGCGTAGCGCACGTGTGGCGCATCGCGATCGGCCTCGCTATAAACGGCCACCGTGCGCAGGCCGAGTTCTTTGCAGGCGCGCATCACCCGCAGAGCGATCTCGCCACGGTTCGCAATCAGCACAGTGTCAAACATGCACGTCAATCCGTAATGCCGCCGGCAGCAGCGCGGGCGGACAGCGATTTACAAGCCAACGATGCCGTTGCTCCAGCGTTCAGCACGGCGTGCGCGCTCGGCCTCGGCCCAGCGTGGCGCGGGCGTGACGGGTGGCGGTAAACCCTGCGCAGCCTGGCGGCTGGCGGCTGCCCACATCGAAGCGCGCGGGCCAGCATCCGCAAGCTCCTCGGGCGCGCCAGCATCATACGCGGCCAGCGCCGCCACGATCGCAGCAACCGTATCGTCGTCGGGCGTGGGAGTGATGTCGATCTTCATAATGAGCATTATACGCCATCTCACTCGGCGGCATAGCAGGGTGGCCTGCCGCCACTCTAGCGCGGCAAAGTTACAAGCGAGGGACAAATTTGACGCACCGATGCGCGGCGCTACAATAGCATGAACGCGCTGCGATTGGCACACGACTTGCTTGATACTGGTGTGGGATCTGCGTACGCGCGGTTTTGCATCGCACGCATACGAAAGGAATAGTGATATGAGCCAAGGCAAGAACGACCTTGTGTTGCTGGGGGGGCTCTTTTTGGGGGCGGCGGTAGGTGCAGCAGCGGCAACACTCCTGGTGCCGCGCAGTGGTTCGGAAACGCGCGAGCAGATTGCTGAACGAGGCGTAGAGCTCAAGCAGCGCGCCGACGACGCCGTGCAACGCGCACAACAGATTGCGTCCGATGCGGTAGCCAAAGTGCAGGTGGCTGCGCACGATATGCTGGGCGGCGCGCGGCCGGTTAATACCGACGGCGAGGGCATCTGATGCGACTGCGTACCTTTCTGATTGGGCTGGCCTGCGGGCTGCTGCTGGCCCCGCGCAGTGGCCGCGAAACGTGGGCCTGGCTGCGCAACCGCCTGGCCGCCACCATCGACGCCACGCTGAGTATCGGCACGGGCGCGTAGGTCGCGCGAACGCACCCTAAACCACGAAGACCTGGATGTTTCTGCATCGTTGGTGTCTTCATGCCTTCCTGGTAGCGTTCTGAGCAAGCCTACAACAAAGGGCCGAGCTCTAACACGGTTCTAATGCCATACAGTGCACCCGGTGCTATACTTTCCATGCCACGATGTGTGGTTTGTTGCGGGAGGATGCTATGCCGTTTCTCTTTTTTGATATTCGATACATGATTTTTATGCTGCCCGCGATTGGGCTCGCGCTGTTTGCGCAGTGGAAGGTTAAATCGACCTACCAGAAGTATTCGCAAGTGCGCAATTTGCAGAATATGACTGGCGCTGACGTGGCGCGCGTGCTGATGCGCAACGAAGGTCTTGATTATGTGCAGGTCGAAATGATCCCGGGCGACCTGACCGATCACTACGACCCGCGCGGCAAAATCATGCGCCTCTCGGCTGGCTCGTCGCAAACGCCTTCGGTGGCAGCAATGGCCGTGGTCGCACACGAACTTGGCCATGCTATGCAGGATAAACAAGGCTACTTCTGGCTGCAATTGCGCTCCGGCATTGTCGGCATCGCCAATATCGGTTCGAGCTTTGGCACGATTCTGGTGTTCATTGGCCTGATGTTCGGCGCGGCGGCCGGGCGCGGGGGCAACATGGGCTTCACAATTGCAGTCGCGGGCCTCATCCTGATGAGCGCGGCAGTTTTCTTCTCGCTCATTACATTGCCAGTGGAGCTCAACGCCAGTTCGCGGGCACGCGAAATGCTTATGCGTAATGGGCTCGTCACGACGCAAGAAGCGCAGGGTGTGAGCGCGATGCTGAACGCAGCAGCGCTGACCTATATCGCTGGCGCGGCGCAGGCGGTGCTTCAACTGCTTTACTTCGCAACCTTGATCTTTGGTGGGCGGCGACGCGATTAAACGCTGTATGGCTGTATGATGGGAGAGGACTCAATGGACGACGATACGAAGCGGCGACTGGTATATGGCATTTTGAGTTTGGTGCTGAGCGCGCTCGCGACGCGTCTGGCCCTGTTCCTGACCAACAAACTGCTGGGCGAGCCCGACGAAGGCACGCTGGTAGGCTAGCAACGTCTGCACCAACACAAGCGCCGGTGGCGTGTGCCACCGGCGTTTTGCTGTTCGGTACTTGTGCTATGCGCCTGGCTCAGCGGGTGCGGGCGCACCACCAAGCCGTAACTGCTCCATCCGCTCGCGGTAGAAACCCCAGTACTCCGCTGGCAGCAGTTCGGCGAGATGCAGCATCATCGACTCGGTCAGCTCGTTCATGCGATCCCACGGAATTTTGCCGCTCGGCGCGCTCATATAGAACGGCTTGCCAATTTTGACATGAATGGGCTTGCGCAGCGCCGCACCTTTCAGACCATTCTCGGTGCCCCAGAGCACGATTGGCACAATCGGCGCTCCTGTGCGCACCGCCAACCGCACCGCCCCGCCGCGCCCTTCGAGCAAGCCGCCATCGCGGCTACGATGGCCCTCGGGAAAGACGATTAGCACCCCGCCCTCGCGCAGCACCGTCTCAGAAGCGTCCATTGCAGCGGTGTCGCGCTTGCCGCGCTTGATCGGGATCACCTGCATCTCGCGCAGCCACCACGTGATCGCGCGGTTGAGAAACATCTCGATCTTGGCGATCCACCACGGCCGGTGCGAAAGCGGCAGCGACGCGCCCAGAATATGAATGTCGGTCCAGTTAATATGATTGACTGCGAGGATCATGCCCTGGCCGCGTGGCGGGAGATTTTCCTTACCCTCGATCTTCCAGTTCCACCAGATCAGCCGCACAACATTCAGCGGCAGCCAGATGCAGAAATACATAAACGCGCCGAGCATGCTTTCCTCCAGCTTGTTTCACGTACCGGCGCGCGGGCGCTATGGCGCGACACCCAGGCGCAGACTGTAGACCAGGTGCCCACCCAGCCAGCCATCGAGCACCAGCAGCGCCATCCCGAGGCCGAGACGCACAAGGTAGCCACGGCGCTTGTGCAGATCGTCGAGAATACCGGGCGCGCGCCGACGCATTTGCCAGGCTTGCCAGTACACCACCAGAATGGCCACGCCAACCAGAGCGTGCGCGTTCACCCAGGCGAGCGTGTTACCCTGCCCTCCCGCGCCAAGCACAAAGCGCGCTGCGTCGAACACGCCAAAAGCAACCGCCAGCAGCGCGCCCAGCCAGCCAAGCCACAGGCAGTGAAACGCGCTTGTTTCGTACGCGCGATCGCCGCGCCGTAAATACAGCGCGGTGAGGGCAGCGTTGCCCAGCAGCAGCCCAATCGGCAGATGCACAGTGAGCGGGTGGAATGGGTACATACCCTAGTATACCACGAGCCTCGGCGTCGATTGCATCGCGTGCGGCCCGGCTTACTCCCACGGTTGGCTAATATTTGGCAGCCAGCGAGTGTTTGGGGCGGGGCGCGAATCCAGCGTCAGCGGCACCAGCACAGTACGTTGGAGCGGGTCACTGCTGCGCAGTTCGATGCGCGCTTGCTGCGGAACCGGGCCGGGATATACCCAGTGCACAGTCGCGCGCAGGGGATGCCGGCCATTGGCAGGCACGGTGCCGCCTTTTTCGCTTAAGGTCAACCACTCGGCCGGTTCGTATTGCGGGCGCAGTTCGATGGCCAGCCCAGCAGCAATGGGCGTGGAGCTGCCACAGCCAAGCGATTGATAATCAAGGGTGGTTTGCTGTACGCCCACTGCCACGCTCGCGGGCACGGCGGGAAGGTCGCGATACTGATACACGATTCGCCCATCGTTGTGCAGAATGACCTGAAAGCTGTAGGTTTCAGGGGCGCTGCCAGCCAGGCGCACATTTTCGTAGCTTATAACGAAAGCACGGCGCCCGCTAAGCGTCGCATAGCGTATTGCCCCACCACGCGCGAGGTCGATGTCGGTGCGGAAAGGCGCGATTTCACGATACAAAAACGCCGTATCGGGGAAACAGCCTGTGACGGGCTTGATGTATTCACCGATGGGCAGGCTGAAGGACAGAAAGCCATCGGCAGCGGCCAGCGTTTCGGTATAGGTGAAGCCATAAAACGGGAATGGGAAGCCGATTGGCACTGTGTCGCTGTACGGTCTGCCGCGCAGCACCAATTGCCGTGCGCTGCTGGGCAAATCGACCCATTGATATGCTGGCCCGCCCGGCGCATCGCTGCGCCCCACGCCAAAGCTGTCGGGTAACATGCGGACACTATATTCAAGCGGCTGCGGGCCGTTGTTCGCCAGCGTAATAGTGATGCTGCGCGTTTGCGCGAAATTCAGCGCCAGATCAAGTGACGGGTGCGCCAGCGCCAGATCAGGATAACCCGGCTGGAGACGAATATCGGGCAGGCGCGCGTCGCCGCTCACTGTGATTGCCCGCTGGTAGGGTAAAAATGAGGGCGCGCTCGCGCGCAACTGGTAGCTGCCGGGCGGTGCAATCAGCGTGAAATTGCCATCTGCATCGGTTGAAACAGCCAAGCCGCCAGCCACGCTCACTTGGGCAGCCACCGGCGCGCCAGTATCGTCGGCCACAACTTGCCCACGTAGCACAGCCTGGGTAGAGCTTGCACTCACAGAAAACGTTATGTCGACCGATTGTGGCAGTGCGGTCAACGTTGCAAAGAGCTCGACCCGCGCCTGATACACGCCCGGGCCAGGCACCCGCGAGGCATCAAAGCGCAGCTGCGCATTGCCACTTGCGCCGGGCGCAAGCTGGCCGGGCAACGCCGTCACCGACAGCCACGGCACATCGACGCGGGCGCGCTGCACGGCGGCATACGCATCAACGCGCCCATAGCCATACACATTATTTGGCACCTGCTGGCCGTCGCCGCAACTATCATCGCGCAGCGGCCGCGCGCTGCCTTTAATCAGCGCCACGGTGCGATCGTAATCGCCCACCAGGCTTGGGTTCGCCGACCAGATCAAGGCCACCATGCCGGCCACCAGTGGCGTTGCCATCGAAGTACCTTGCAGCGTTCGGTAGTCAAGCCCTTCGCCGTTGCTGGTGGAAAGAACCCCCTGGCCACCACCGGGTGCAACGACATCTGGCTTGCGGCGTCCGTCAACTGTCGGGCCGCGCGCGCTGAACCAGGTGGCAATATCGCGCTCGTCGGTTGCGCCAACGCCAAGCACATCGGGATAATCGCCGGGCGAATTGATTGATCCACAGGCGCTGCCGCTGTTACCAGCTGCAAATACTGGGAAGATACCCGCAGCGCGCCAGGCCGCCACATAGCCAGCATACCAATTGTTGCCACCAAAATCAGCCCAGGAATTATTGATAATCATTGGGCGTAAATCGGGGCGTGGATTCGAGCCATTCAGCTCAGTTGGAGCGAGCATCCACTGCGCCGATTCGATCAGGTCGAGATCGCTGCAGACTACCGAGGCGCATCCCTGCGCAGCGATCCAGCGCGCCTCGGGGGCCACCCCAACCGAAGGCTGCTTTGCGCTGCCTTTGCCCACGGCCACCATTGTTCCCATCGTATGCGTGCCATGGCCGTTCTGGTCGTTGGGCGCGAACAGCAGCAACTTGGGGTCGAACCAGTTGTAATTATGGTCGGGTGCCTGGCCGGCGCGGTAGCCACGATACTGAGCCAGCAGCGCCGGATGATCGAAACGGACGCCGGTGTCAATATTCGCCACCACGATACCGCGCCCAGTTGCGCCAAAATCGCGCCACACCCGGTCGACTCCGATCTTACGAACGTTCCAGCAGGTGGTATTGCTTGGTGCATCGGGCGAGCATAAGTCGTCAGTAGCAGCCGCACTCGGCTGCACGGTTGGCAAGGCGTGAATATGGTTCGCGCGTACCAGCGCAACCTCGTTGCGCCCGGCCAGCGCCTGCGCATCAGCTAGCGTGCCACGCACTGCCAAAGCATTCACAATCCACAGCGGCCGCGCCACCAGGCCACGCGCTTCGAGTTCAGTCAGCATCTTTGCCTGCGTTTGCTTGGCCTGGGCGCGCAGCGTTTCGTAGACATAGCGCCCGCGCGCGTCCCAATCGCGTATCGCGTAGGCCGCCCCAAGGTCGGCCTGGTCGCGCAGGTACACCACAAAATCGGCACGCTGGTCGGGCGCAGCCAGGGAATCAACGAGCTGCGGGTCGAGCCGATCGCTCTGCACGGGCAGCGTCACGCGGCGCGGACCAGTCGCTGGCAGCGCCTGCGCAGGCGTATAGGCCGGGCCAGCCTCCAGCACGCTCGGTGTCACCGGGGCGCTCGTGCTATTCGTGATCGTAATTGTGCGCGTATCGGAAGCGCCGAGTGGCAGCGTAACTGAAAGCGAGCTGGGCGAAGCGTTCAGGCCGGCCGCAGCGGCGGGGCGTGGCGGGTGCACAGGCACAGCAGCCAGCACCGCTGCAAGCACCAGAATGCGAGAAAGCATCAGCGGAACATAGCGAGGCATAATGGTAGCTTCTCCGAATGGAACAACGCCCTGATGTGCGGGCGGGGGCAGCATAGCACTCCGCCAGCGCGCATGTCAATACTTCAAGCCGAGCAATACGGCAACAAGCTGCTCCCAAATGCTCATCAAGCACTTAGCTGCGCGCAGGCGATTCATGGCGGCTGCATATGCTATGATACGGAGCGATCGAATTCGCACTGGAGGCTCGCAATGGCGTATCGTGCCGGGCGTATCGCCCTCACTATATTTTTCACTTGTCTGGCAGTTGCCATTCCTGGCCTGGCGCTGGCCCACGGCGGCCACACCGGCCCTTCACAAACGTTCACACAAAACTTTGGCCCCTACGAAGTTGCCATCACCGTCGAAATTCCTTCCGGCGCGCCTGCCCCGCTCTACCTCAACGTCGCCCCGCTGAACGATGCCGAAGGCGTGACCATGCGCTTTCGCACAGTGCCAAGCGGGCGTTCGTTCGATGGCGCGCCGGTTGCCGAGGTGCAGGGCATGGCGGGTATGCAGGGCATCTACTATACCGAGCTGGCTGTTGACCGCATGGGCGACTGGGAGCTGGAAGCGAATATCAGCGGGCCACGTGGTGGCGGCGTTGCGCGTATCCCGTTTACCATCACTGCCGCGCCGCTGGCCCCCGGTTCGATCGGCCTGTTCATTGCGCTCGGCGGTCTGGTGGTTGCCATGATCGCCAGCATTCTGACCTCGCTGGCCAACCAGCGCCGCGCCACACCATTGCCACGCTGGGTCGGCTGGACAATTGGCCAGGCGATGTTCGCCTGCCTGATTGCGGCGGCGATCTTTGGCGCGCAGCAGTTCAGCAGCATGATCCAGAGCGCCCAGGCCGCCAGTGCCGCCACAAGCACCGGCGTCGGTCGTCCACATGCCAACCTCGCCGTACACACCGGGCCAGGCACGGTACAGGCCGGCCAGCCCATGACCCTCACACTCGATCTGAGCGACGGCTCAACTGGCCTGCCGATTGACGACCTGATCACACACCACGATGCGCTCATCCACCTCGTCGTCATCAGCGCCGATGGCGGTTTTTATACCCATATTCACCCGCCGCGCAGCGCCCCCGGCGAATACGCCATTGGGCTCACGCCCGACCGGCCGGGGCGCTATACCGCCTACGCCGAGATCGAGCGCCAGGACAGTGGCACACAGGTGATCGCACGCGACTTTACGATTGCGGGCAGTGCGAATGCTGCCGCGCCGCAATTCCAGGGCATGGGCACGCGCACAGTCGATGGCATGCAGGTGACGCTCAAAGCTTCTACCGAACCGATCAAAGCTGGCAAGCAGGCGATTTTCACCTTCAGCTTCAGCAAAGATGGCAAGCCGCTTGACGACTTGCAGCCCTGGCTTGGCATGGGCGGCCACCTGATCGCACGCAGCGACGATGGCGCGATTTTCGGCCATATCCACGCGCAAGGACCGATGGCACCGGCTGGCCTGCTCGCCACCGGCACCAACTACGGCCCCGACATCCAGTTCGTCTACACCTTCCCCGAGCCGGGTCACTACCAGCTGTGGGGCCAGTTTCGTCGCGCAGATTCAATCGTTACTGTGCCATTCGCCATTGATGTGCAATAGATAAGGATAGATAAGGAACGCCATGCCTCGCTTGATATCATTTGCGCTCATGCTCACGCTGATCGGCACATTGCTGGCAGGTTGTGGTGGCAGCGGCATTACCCAGGCAGCTGAAACCGCTTCGTACAAAGTGCAGCTCAGCCTCGACGGCGCGAGCTTCGCTGAGCACACCGCCACCATTGAGGTGCGCGACAAATCCGGCCAGCCCGTCCAGGCCGATCAGGTCGTGGCCGCGCCCCTCATGGAGTCGATGGGTATGGTTTCGCCCGAACAAAACGCCCAGCCGCTTGGCGATGGGCGCTATCAGGTGAAAGGCGAATTCTTCTCGATGCTGGGCGAGTGGAAGTTCGACGTGAAAATCACCAAAGGCGGGCAGGAAGAGGTTGCGCGCTTCAAAGTACCGGTGAACGAGGCGTAACAAGCACACACCGATGGCACAGGCGCAGTGCGTTGTAGCACGCCGTGCCTGTGCCATTGGTGAAAGGTTGTTAGCGATCTTCCTGCATGCGCCCGCCGTGGTAGGCTGCCAGGTACATCGCATAGCAGATCAGCAGCACAGCGGTGAACACCGCGCTCAGCGCCAGCGGCGAAACATGCCCGCGCGGGTTGAGCAGCGGGCCAATCGCGTCGGCCAGCACAGCGCGTGGCTCGATCAGCACATCCCAGCTGTTCCAGCGCAGCACCCGCCCCATATACACACCCAACCCGCTCAAGCCACTGGCTGCCAGCACAAACAGCCAGCTCACCAGCGCACCCGCCCGGCGCCGCACCAATTCCTGCATGTGGTGCAGCGACACCACCGCCAGCCAGCAGCCGTTCAGCACAAACGTCGCCAGCAACCCAATGTCGTACCACAGCGGCACAGGCGGGCGCTCGCGGAGATGCACCAGGTCGGTTACCAGATACAGCGCATTCGGGAAGAACAAGAGCCAGAGCGCGCCGGCCGGCAGTAGCAGCCACCACGCTTGCGGCCGGCGGCGCTGGCTCGCGACTGCCCACAGGCTCGCCACATATGGTATCCACGCCAGGGCCAAATTCCACACCAGAAAGACCAGGCTTAGCCGATCATAGCGCACAATTCGCGCTGCCAGCAAGCCCAACGTCAGGATACTGCCAAACGCCAGGGCATAAAATGAATGGCGCTTCAAAAACAGGTGGAGCTGCCAGATTCGTTCGCGCATGGAGATTCTCGCTTCATTTGGCTGCAATGGCTATTCGGCTATGAAGCGCTGATGGGGCGCATTCACGCGGCTTACTGTAGCACAGCGGCTGGCGTGCCACAATATTATATGGATGATAAAGAGATTAGTTCATCAAAGACATTGTGCCAAGCTCCCAAGGCACTGCTGGGCAGCACCCAGGTGCTTGACGCGCGTTCACCCTTCTGCTAGCCTTCACAGCACAGCCGCACAGCCTGGCGGCAGCGATAGAGCGTTGACCTATGATTGCAACACTCCTGGTTGAAGATAATGAGCGCCTGCGCCCGGCCCTCGCTGCGGGCTTGAACGCTACCGGCACGGTACAGGTGGTGGGCGACTGCGGCAGCGGCGAAGATGCGCTAGCGGCCTGCCTCGCGGCTCCGCCCGCCGCCATCCTGATGGATGTCCAGCTCGCCGGTCGCATGAATGGCATCGAAGCGGCGGTCGCGATTCGTCGCGAGTTCCCGCGCCTGCCGGTTGTGTTCTACTCGATTCAGGACGACGACGCCTACTACCGTGCTTTCCAGCGCTCGGGCATTCTTAGCCACTACGCCTACGTGCGGAAATCGAACTATCTGCTCCCACAAATGATCGTGCCGCTCTTACGCGACGCCGTCGGCGGGCGCAGTTTTATCGACCCTGATATCGAGTCGCGTGTGCAGGAAGTGCGCGAGAAAGACGCCCAATCGCCCATGGCGCTGCTGGAGCCAAACGAGCAGGCCGTGGCGCGTATGCTGGCGCAAGGTATGAGCAACGAGCAGATTGCGGCCCGGCTTGGCTTCCGCGATAAACGCAGCATCAGCCGCACGAACGGGCAGATCTACGCCGCCTGGGGCCTGGCCGACACCACCACCGACGAAAAAGTTGCCCGCACGCGCGCTGCCATTATTGTGCGCGAAGGGCGCCTGCTGATGTGGGACGATCTAGGCATTGCGCACCAGCTCGATGCGCGCGGCGCCTGGATTCGCTACGAACTGTGAGGCAGCGCATGGCATTCAACGCGCTGCTACGGCCGAAAACCAACGGGTGAGCTATGTCATACCGCCTCTATCTGCTGCTCACCTGGCTGGTGAATACGCTTTCGTTCTTCAACATGATCGCATTCATCTGGCTGGGCCTGACGGTTCTGCTCAATGCTGAGCGCCGTCGCTGGGGTACCTGGGTGGCTGGCGGCGGGTTAGTCCTGGGCGGGTTGTTTTTCGCCGGCCACTCAGCAGTGGTGAGCCACGCCTACGATACCTTCGACGGGTTTGCCGCCGACACCGAGTTCTGGTGGCGCGCAAGCTGGCTACCGGTGGTCGGCGCGCCTTATCTCTGGTACCTTATGACGGTCTGGTACGCCGGGCTGCTGGCGAATATCCGACAGCGCGTGTGGCTTTTGGTTGCCGGCTTGCTCGGCCTTGCCGCCATTCTTTCGCTGGCAGTTGCCAACCCGCTCCCCAGCTATGACGAAGTGCTGAACCGCACGCCAATCGCCGTTTTTCAGATCGCGGGCTTGCCGGTGGCGGCGCTCGTCTACCCACTCTACAGCACCCTCTGCATCGTGCTGGCCCTGCTTGCTCTGCGCAACCCAGCCGCCTCCGACCGCTTTATGGGCGACGAAGCCCGCCGCCGCGCGCGCCCCTGGCTAATTGCTGCATCGGCCGTCCTGCTCCTGGTGACCCTGACACTGGGTGTGGCTGTCGCTGTGTTCCTGAGCCGCATTCAAACCAGGCTGCTTGGCGACCATGTTGTGCGCACGCTGTTTGTGCTGGTGGGCTTCGATCTGCTGATCTGCGGACTGCTCGCCACTGCAATCCTGCTTATTGGCCGGGCGATTGTGTCATACGAAATTTTCACCGGCAAGGCGCTTCCACGCGGCGGCCTCTTTCATTATTGGCAGCGCAGCGTGATCCTGGCCGCCGGCTTTGGCGCGCTGATCGGCCTGAGCTTGATATTACCCGGAATCCGCGATCTCGACTCGATCTACCGTGTGCTGCTGGCCACCTTGCTGATGACACTTTTCTACGCACTGCTCAGCTGGCGCTCCTATGCCGACCGCGAACGCAGCATGGATGCCCTGCGCCCATTTGTTGCCAGCCAGCAGCTCTATGAGCATATGTTGCGCCCGGTCGCCCCGCCCGAACTCGATGCCGCCACGCCCTTCCGTGTCCTGTGTGAACAGGTGCTCGACGCGCGTGTGGCCTACCTCGCCGCGCTTGGGCCATTGGCTCCGCTCGTCGGCCCACCAATCACCGCCGGCGCAAACGCAACCACAGCCCTCAATGACCTCGCGCTGGCGCGGCTGGCCGCAATGGCGCGCTCGCCGCAAACGATTTGCCTGCCGCTCAATCCTAGCGAATATGGTGGCGCAGTCTGGGGCGTACCCTTGTGGGGCGAACGCGGCCTGATCGGCATGTTGCTGCTTGGCGAAAAACGCGATAGCGGCCTATATACTCAGGAAGAAATGGAGATCGCGCGTGCCGCCGGCGAGCGCCTGATCGACGCACAGGCGAGCGCGGCAATGGCGCGCCGCCTGATGGAATTGCAGCGCCAGCGCCTTGCCGAAAGTCAGGTGATCGATCAGCGCACCCGCCGCGTTTTACACGACGACGTGCTGCCACAGCTTCACACCGCAATGCTCATGCTTCAGGCCGGCAGCGCGCAACCCGACGCCATCTCCCTCCTTTCCGACACGCATCGCCAGATTGCAAATTTACTTCATACGCTCCCCTCGACCGCCGCCCCCGAGCTTGCACGCCTTGGCCTGCTCAATGCCCTGCGGCACGCAATCGAAAATGAGTTCGCAAGCGCCTTTGACTATGTCGACTGGCAGATCGAACCGGCCACCGCCCGATTAGCTGAGCATCTCTCGCCACTTGCGGCGGAAGTGTGCTTCTATGCAGCGCGCGAAGTCGTGCGCAATGCTGCCCGCTATGGCCGCCCTGCCAACAGCACACATCCGTTTCAGCTCACTGTTGCGGCGTGCTGGCGTAACGGCCTGGAGGTAACGATTAGCGACAATGGGGTTGGCATGGGCTTTGCCACCTCACAGGGGAGTGGCCAGGGTCTAGCGCTTCACAGTACGCTCATGGCAGTTATAGGTGGAACACTAACCGCGAGCAGCGAGCCAGGGGCCGGTACTCGTATCACGCTTGCGCTGCCCGAGGCAGCCCCAAACGCATCGGCTCAGCCATTAACAAACCTGCCGGATGGCGCGACATTCGCCGCGTAACTCAACGCAAGAAACGCATATCGGCACCATTCATAGCAGCACGCCGAAATGGAAATGCAAAACGTGTGTCGCCAATTCGTGGTCGCTCTCATCCAGCGCCGAACCAGTGAGAAGACCAAACAAACGATTGGCAAGCTGTTGCTCGAACGCATCTCACTTGCCAGCATTGTGCGCGTGACTGGCGTTTCGCTTCGATGCTCCAGTACTACATGAACGCCAAATATACCGCACTCACGCGCCAAGCGCGAACGACTGCGCCGCCATTGCGCCAATTTCCGCGCCGATCATGAGGGACGAAGTAGCGCCCGGCGAGGGGGCATTGCGCACATGAATAATCGGGCCGTCCTGATGGAAGACAAAATCATCAACCATGCTGCCATCGGGGGCAAGCGCCTGAGCGCGAATACCTGCTGGCCCCTCGACCACGCCCTCAGCCGTCACTTCGGGCACGAAGCGCTGCACCGCCGCCACGAATAACGCCTTGCTCCAGTCGCGCAGCATTTCGCTCATGCCGACCTGCCAGTAGGAGCGCGCCAGCCGCTGGAAGCCGCGATAGCTCACGGCATCGGCCAGATCGGGCAAGTTGACATCCCAGCGCCGGTAGCCCTCGCGCCCAAAGGCCAGCACCGCGTTCGGCCCCAGCCACATCGAGCCATCCATTTTCAGCGTCGAATGAACGCCGAGGAAAGGAAAGGCCGGGTCGGGCACGGGGTATATCAGTGAGTTAATCAGGTGGCGCTGCTCGGGCTTGAGGATGTAGTAGTCGCCGCGAAACGGCACAATGCGCGGGTCGCGCGGCGCGCCGCTGAGCGCGGCCACCCGGTCGGAGTAGACGCCCGCGCAGGTGATCAGGAAACGGGTTTCGATCATGCCGGCGGGGGTTTCGAGCCAGACGCGCTGGCCGATGCGGGCAATGCGGCGCACTTCATGGCTGGTGAGCACTTCGCCGCCCAGCGCGCGAATGTCGTCGGCGTAGGCGGCGGCGACGAGCCCGTAGTCGACGATCGCGGTGCGCGGCGAGTAGATTGCCTGCAGGCCGATGGCGTGTGGCTCAATCTCGCGCAGGCGCTCGGGGCCGATCAGCTCCAGCTGCGGAATGCCGTTTGCCAGGCCGCGCTGGTAAAGCTCCTGAAGGCGCGTCTGCTCGTCGGCGCTGGTGGCGACCACGACTTTGCCGCAGACATTGTAGGGAATGCCGCGCTCGTCGCAGTAGCGCATCATGGCGGCGGCGCCTTGCACGCACAGGCGGGCCTTTAGCGAGCCGGGCTTGTAGTAGAGGCCCGAGTGGATGACACCGCTGTTGCGGCCAGTCTGGTGCTGGGCGATGGCCGGCTCCTTGTCGAGCACAACGACCCGCAGGTGCGGGTAGCGGCCCAGCAGCTCGCGCGCCGTCGCAAGACCCACAATGCCCGCCCCAACGATCGCCAGATCGACCCGCCGGTCGCTTTCTGATCCGGTATAGCTCATGCTTGTTCCTTGTTATTGTTGCGGAAACCGGTACGGTTACGGTGGCTTCAATTCTATACCCGTACACTATAACGCCTTGTAGGAATCTCGGATGCAGCTGCGGATGCGTTCTCTGCTATACCTGCTGCTGGTTGGTTGCAGATTCCTTGGCTTTGTGATGCTTGCTGGGCGTGTGCGCCAGCCCGGATTTACGGCGCAGAATTTCGCGATGACCCAGCAATTTCACCAAGATAATGGCGGCACGCTGGATACGATTCTGATTGTTCTGGGGGAGTTCGGGCGTTCGCTTCTGGTGTTTATTGTGCTGGAACTCGTGATGTGGCTCGGGCTGCGCCGGCAGTGGCGCGAGATTGTGACATTGCTGGCTGTGGTGGGTGGAGCGTTTGCACTGAATGAAGTGGTGCGGCATGCGCTGGCCGCGCCACGTCTCCCGCTCCACGCGCCGTTCGTGCCCATGCGCGACACAGGCCAGTCATACTAAATCTGTGAGAATACTTCCACAAAGTGGAGGTTCGGGTCGGCTTCGCCGCCCCCGAATTTCCTTTCTGGTGCTGCGCCCCGGCCTCGCCGGGGCGCAGCACCAGAAAAGAAAAGTAATGAAACGGAGTTGGTATAAGCGGCCATAGAGGGAG
>DDEX01000050.1 GCA_002336845.1 Rhodobacteraceae bacterium UBA1943 | reverse complement strand
TGCCCTTCTGGAAATACTCCGGGGGGTGAGGGCCGCAAGGCCCGAGGGGGGCAGCGCCCCCCTTCTTTTACAACACCCGCCCCTTACAGCACCCGATCCAGCGCCGCGAGCAGCCGCTGCACGTCGTCAGCACTGGTGTAATGCGTCAGGCTCATCCGCAAGACACCTTTTTGCAGATCGACGCCCATCGCCTCCAACGGGCGCACGGCATAGAAATCGCCACCCCAGCAGGCGATCCCCTCGCGCCCCAGCGCCTCGGACACCGGCTCTGCCGCGCCGTGCAACGCCACGGCCACCGTCGGCGCACGGGCCGCCGCATCGCGTGGCCCGATCAGCCGCAGATCGTTGCGGCCCGCCAGATAGTCCAGCAACGGCGCCACCGCCTCAACCTCTGCCGCGCGCATCAGGTCATGAACGCGAGCATTCCGCTCGCCCGCAGGCGCGTCACCGGCGAAATGATGGGCATAAAGCGCGTCGATATAGTCCGCCATCCCGGCGCAGGCGGCGATCTGGGCATGGTCCGGCCCGGCGGGGGTGAACTTCTTATAGAGAGTCCCAGCGTTGAACCAATGCCCCTGCGCGGGCAGATCCGCGCCAAAGGCCTCGGAAATCAGCATGATGCCCTGATGCGGCCCATAGGTCTTGTAGGCCGAGAACAGATAGACATCGGCCCCCAGCCCGGCGAAATCCGGCAGGCCATGGGGGGCATAGCTGACGCCATCCACCACCGTCCGCGCGCCAGCCGCGCGCGCCAGGGCGGTGATCTCCTCAACCGGGTTGATCTCGGCCACCACGTTGGAACAATGCGGAAAACAGACCAGCCGCACCTTGCCATCGGCCAGCAGGGCCTTCAGCCCGGCAAGGTCCAGATGCCCGGTGGCGGGGTCAACCTTCCACTCGCGCACCTCGATCCCCTCATCGGCCAGCCGCCGCCAGGGGCCAGAGTTCGCCTCGTGGTCCTGATTGGTCACCACAATCGCCGCATTCGCCCCCCGCAGCCAGACCCGCACCGCATTGGCCAGCACGAAGGTATTCGCCGTGGTCGAGGGGCCGAACGACACCTCCTCGCGCTTGGCATTCATCAGCGCGGCCAGCCGGGTGCGCGCCTCGTCCATCTCGGCCCCGCCCGCCTGCGCGCCGGGATAGGGCGCATAGGGCTGCACCTTGCGGTCCGTATAGAACCGATGCAGCCGCTCCACCACTTGCTTGCAGGGATAGCTGCCGCCCGCATTCTCAAAGAACGCATGGGTGGACAGAACCGGCGAGGAAAAGGCCGGGAATTGCGCCCGGACGAAATTGAGATCCAGCATTGGCCAAGGGCCTCCTTGCATCGTTGCGCTTCAAGGATTCCGCCCCCACGAAGGGATCGGTCCCGTCGCGGCAGGTCTTCCAGCCAGCCGCCCCGGCCAAACGTCAGCCGGGCGGCAGTTGCCGGATCATTCCCGGCAACACCCCATGCCTAGCCGGCCAAGGGGCACCTGTAAACCCCCGTCATTCCCCGGCGTTCCCTACTCCTGACCTGCCGTCAAATACGGCATCTTGTACCGGGTGCTGCGGGGCCGGTCGAAAATTTGATCACGAATATCAAGACTTCCCCTTGCATCGCTGCGCTCCATCGGCATTCTTTGCCTGCATAATCGGCGACCGATGATCAGTCGGCGTCAAACCGGCCCGGTCGTCGGGATTCGACCCGGCCTCCATCAACAGGAGAGCTCATGACCCGTTCCGCCCTGCTTTTCGCCACCGCCGCGACGCTTGTGCTGGCGCCCCTTACCGCACGCGCGGCCGATGCCGAACTTACGGTGTTCGACTGGGCCGGCTTCGGCCTTCAGGAACTGATCCAGCCCTATTTCGCCAAATACGGCGACATTCCCACCTATTCCTTCTTTGCCGATGATGACGAGGCGTTCCAGAAGGTCTCGACCGGGTTCAAGACCGATGTGACGCACCCCTGCTCTCAGATGGTGTCCAAGTATCGCGAAGCGGGTCTGATCGAGCCGTGGGATACCTCCAAGATCCCGGAATTCGCCAATATCAACCCGCGCTTCCTGAACTCGTCGATTTTCAAGGATGACGGCGGCGTCTGGTATATCCCGACCGACTACGCCTATACCGCCATCGCCTATAACACCAAGGATGTTCCGGCCGAGGATGTCGCCTCGCTGGACGTGTTCAAGAACCCGAAATACTCCCAGCGCATCGCCCTGCCCGACAACACCGACGATGTGTGGTCGCTGGCGCTCTTGGCCACGGGTGTCACCGACTGGACCAAGGTGACCGACGAACAATTCGCCGCCGCCGCCGCTTGGCTGCGCGAGGTGCATCCCAATGTGCGCCTTTACTGGACCGACCCGGCAGAACTGGCGGCGGTCATGGCCACGGGCGAAGTGCAGGTCGCCTGGTCGTGGAACGACGCCGTGGCTCTGCTCAAGGCCGAAGATTTCCCCGTGGGCTTCCAGCGTTCGCCCAAGGAAGGCGTCGCGACTTGGTTCTGCGGTTATGTCAACATGAAGGACGGCCCCGGCAAGGAAGAAAAGGCCTATGACTTCATCAACGCCTTCATCGACCAGTCTTCTGCACCGCAACTTCTGGCCAATATCGGCTATGCCTCGACCAACGATGCCGCGATGGCAAGATCCCGCTGGAAGACCTGAAGAAAGCCGAGGTCGATCCGATCTCGACCACCCTTCTGGCCCAGACCCCGATTGACCACGCGATGCGCCAAAAGATGCTGGAAGAGTTCGAACTCATCAAATCGGGCTTCTGATCCCGATTGATCGTTGGAACCGGGCCGCAATGGCCCGCACAACAGCTAAAAACGCCCGGATGGCCACCATCCGGGCGTTTGTCTTTGCCCACACCGGCACCTGCCTTTGGGCCGCGAACCGCCCCCTTGCGATTCGTCCCCCCATCGCTTACGCGGGCGCATGACCCAGCATCAGCGCCTCCTCATCATCGACTTCGGTTCCCAGGTCACGCAACTGATCGCGCGCCGCCTGCGAGAGTTGAACGTCTATTGCGAAATCCACCCCTATAACCGCGTGGATGACGCTTTCCTGAAATCCTTCGCGCCGCAGGCGGTGATCCTGTCGGGCGGGCCGGACAGCGTGACGCGTGCAGGCAGCCCCCGCGCGCCCGAGGCCTTGTGGAGCTTTGGCGTCCCGGTTCTGGGCATCTGCTATGGCCAGCAGACCATGATGCAGCAACTGGGCGGCCTCGTGGAAAGCGGCCATGGCACCGCCGAATTCGGCCGCGCCTTCGTAACCCCCGGTGCTGACAAGCTGTCGATCCTCGACGGTTGGTTTACCGACGGCAACGAACAGGTCTGGATGAGCCACGGCGACCATGTGTCCCGCATCGCGCCGGGCTTTCAGGTCTATGGCACCTCGCCCAACGCGCCCTTTGCCATCACGGCGGATGTGGGCCGCAACTTCTATGCCGTGCAATTTCACCCCGAGGTGCATCACACCCCCAAGGGTGCGAAACTGTATGAAAACTTCGTGCGGCTGGCGGGCTTTACCGGCGACTGGACCATGGCGGGCTACCGCGAACAGGCCATCGCCCAGATCCGCGCGCAGGTCGGCGACAAAAAGGTGATCTGCGGCCTGTCGGGCGGCGTTGACTCGTCCGTTGCGGCCATCCTGATCCATGAGGCGATCGGCGACCAGCTTACTTGCGTGTTCGTGGACCACGGGTTGCTGCGCAAGAACGAGGCGGCGGAAGTCGTCGCCATGTTCCGCGACAATTACAACATCAAGCTGATCGCGGCTGATGAATCCGACCTGTTCCTTGGCGCGTTGGAAGGCGTGTCCGACCCCGAGGTCAAGCGCAAGACCATCGGGCGCCTGTTCATCGACGTGTTCCAGAAATACGCCAACCAGATCGAAGGGGCCGAGTTTCTGGCCCAGGGCACGCTTTACCCCGATGTGATCGAGAGCGTCAGCTTCTCGGGCGGTCCGTCGGTCACGATCAAGTCGCATCACAATGTCGGCGGCCTGCCGGAAAAGATGGGGCTGAAGCTGGTCGAGCCGCTGCGCGANNTGTTCAAGGACGAGGTGCGCGCCCTTGGCCGCGAACTGGGCCTGCCGCAGTCGTTCATCGGTCGCCACCCCTTCCCCGGCCCCGGCCTTGCCATTCGCTGCCCCGGCGAGATCACCCGCGAAAAGCTGGAGATCCTGCGCAACGCCGATGCGGTCTATATCGACCAGATCAGGAAGCACGGCCTTTATGACGATATCTGGCAGGCCTTTGCTGCCATCCTGCCCATGCGAACCGTGGGCGTCATGGGCGACGGGCGCACCTATGATTACGCGCTTGCCTTGCGCGCCGTGACATCGGTGGACGGCATGACCGCCGACTACTACCCCTATACCCATGAATTC
Source organism: Rhodobacteraceae bacterium UBA1943 (assembly GCA_002336845.1). Lineage (GTDB taxonomy): Bacteria > Pseudomonadota > Alphaproteobacteria > Rhodobacterales > Rhodobacteraceae > Fuscibacter. The sequence continues at coordinate 1,946 of DDEX01000050.1, read as the reverse complement.
CTTGGTGAAACCGCAACGCGCATCATCAATGAGGTCAAGGGTATCAACCGCGTCTTTTACGACTGCACGTCAAAGCCGCCGGGTACGATCGAACTGGAATAAGGAAGCCTGCCATGACCGCCACCAAGCGCATCGTCCTTGCCAGCGACCACGCCGCCATTGCGCTGCGCCGCGCCATTGCCGACCATATCACGGCAAAGGGCTGGGAGGTGGTGGACATCGGCCCGCAGACGCCCGAAAGCGTGCCCTACCCCGAACAGGGCGCCGCAGCGGCAGGGCGTGTTGCCTCGGGCGGCTGCCGGTTTGGCATCATCCTGTGCGGCACCGGCCAAGGCATCATGATGGCCGCGAACAAGGTCAAGGGCATCCGCTGCGGCGTCTGTTCCGAGACCTTTTCGGCCCGGATGATCCGCCAGCACAACGATGCCAACATGCTGTCCATCGGCGCGCGCGTGGTGGGCGAGGCGCTGGCCCTGGACATCGTCGATGCCTTCCTGACGGCAGAGTTTGAAGGCGGACGCCACGCAACGCGCGTGGATATGATCACCGCGCTGGAAGGTTGACATGATCCGCCTGCGCGGCCAGTTGCGCTGTATGACCGCAGATGAGGCGACGACCGTTCTGGCCCATAAGGCCGAACACATCCGCCTGACCCGCGCCGAGCCCGCCTGCCTGACCTTTGACATCGCCGAGACCGACGACCCGATGGTGTTCGAGGTGATGGAGTCTTTTCGCGACCGCGCAGGTTTTGAGTCGCATCAGGCCCGCACCCGCGACAGCGCGTGGTTCGCCGCCACCCGGCACATTCTGCGCGATTTCCGGGTCGAGGAGGTAGGGGACTGACCTGACCGTCCCGCTGCCTTCTGCCCTGCCCTTGTGCTGAAGCTAGCCCTTTTGCCGGAACTAGCCCGGAAAAGCCCCACGCGCCGCAATTTCGGACAGCGGTTTGCGCTGGCTGGGAACCTCTCGGGCGCGCAACGCCTCGGACAAGGCGGCGGGGTCGCCCGGGTGGCCGATGGCAATGACCGCGTGCAGGCTGTAGCCTTGCGGCACGTTCAGCGCCTTGGCCAGCTTGTCCTTGTCGAACCCGCCCATCCCATGGGTCACAAGTCCCGACAGATGGGCCTGAAACGCCAGGCTGGCCCAGGCCGCCCCGGTGTCGAAGGCATGGGTCGTGTTGGGGGCCTCTTCGCCGGTGCTGGTTGTGCGCGTGGTTTTCGATCCCACCGCAACCAGCGCCGCGGCCCGGCCCGCCCAAGCCTGATTTCCAGCGCTCAGGCTGTCAAAGATCGTGGCAAACCCCGCATCGCCGCGCAGACCCCAGGCAAAGCGCCAGGGCTGGACGTTGCTGGCAGAGGGCGCCCAGCGGGCAGCCTCCAGCAGGCTCATCATCTGCGCTTCGGCTATCGGCGCATCGGAAAAGGCGCGGGGTGACCAGCGGGCGGGAAACATCTTATCCACGGCGTGATCTGGGTGGCGGTTGGCCGGGATGGCGGACATCGACAGGTCTCCTTGCTGCATCGCAGTCACTTAGACCGAATTGCCACGCCTGCAAATGCCAAAGCGGCGCAGAATGTAACCGACACAATCTTGCGATGGCGCGATACAATCGAAGGCGCTACTGCTTGGTCCATGCGCACCAATTTCCTGTTCCGTCACCGCGATTTCGGCCTGTTCTGGCTGGGAATGCTGCTTGTCAACATCGCCGTCCAGATTGAGGCGATCACAATCGGCTGGCAGATTTATGGTCTGGGCCGGATGACGATGAGCATGGAGGAATCGGCCTTTCTGGTCGGCATGGTCGGACTTGCGCAGTTTCTGCCGTTGTTCTGCCTGACGCTGTGGGCCGGAACACTGGCCGACCGCCATTCCCGCCGCACCATCGTGATGATCAGCCTTGCGGTCGAAACCGTCTGCGTCCTGCTGCTGGTTGGCGTCGCGCTGGA
>DDEX01000077.1 GCA_002336845.1 Rhodobacteraceae bacterium UBA1943 | reverse complement strand
GGCTCAACGCGCTGCTCTGGTTCTTGCCGGATCAAGATAGGGGCCTGGGCGGGCCATGTGTAGGGGGAATGGACGGCGGCGGCAAATCGTGGGAGGCCCCTCACCATAACCCTCTCCCCCAAGGGGAGAAGGAGACGACCCCCTTCCACGTTCACATCCTATCCGGTGCGCACCTCCACCTCTCCCCTTGGGGAGAGGGTTGGGGTGAGGGGGGAATGGACAGATGCCCGCAGCGGCGGTAACGGGGGGAATGCCCAGATACGCCCTGAAGATCGAATATGACGGTGGCCCCTTTGCCGGTTGGCAACGGCAGGCGCAGGGGCAGGTTTCGGTGCAGGGTGCGGTTGAAGACGCCTTGGCGCGGCTGGAGCCGGGGCAGCATACCATTGCCGCGGCGGGCAGGACGGATGCGGGCGTTCACGCCACCGGACAGGTGGCACATTGCGACCTTGCGCGCGAGTGGGAGCCGTTTCGTCTGGGTGAGGCGCTGAACCACCATCTGCGCCCGCATCCGGTGGCGGTGCTGGCCGTGGCGCGGGTGGAGGACGATTTCCACGCGCGGTTCTCGGCGATGGAGCGGCGCTATCTGTTCCGCCTTGTGGTGCGGCGCGCACCGGCAACGCATGACCGGGGCCATGTCTGGCAGGTGAAGAATCCGCTCGATCTGGCGGCGATGCGCGAAGGGGCGGCGCATCTTGTGGGCCTGCACGACTTCACCACTTTTCGCGCGGCTTTGTGCCAGGCGAAAAGCCCGGTCAAGACGCTGGACGAGATCACGGTGACCGAACTGCCCTATCCGGGCGGCACCGAGTACCGCTTTACCCTGCGGGCGCGGTCGTTCCTGCACAATCAGGTGCGCTCCATTGTCGGCACGCTGGAGCGGGTGGGGGCAGGGGCCTGGGCGCCGGGCGATGTAAAGGCGGCGTTGGAGGCGCGCGACCGAGCAGCCTGCGGCCCTGTTTCACCGCCCGATGGGTTGTATCTGACCGGCGTCGGCTATCCGGCAGATCCGTTCTGACCGGCGATCAGGTCTTTTCCGGGTCGCCTTGCCCCGTGTCGTCGGGGCGGTCGAACAGCAGCGAAGGCACCGAAATCCCCAACAGGATCGCTGCCAGCGGCAGGGAGAAGTAAAAGCCGAGGCTGCCATAGCCAAGCGCCCCGACGATGCCGCCGCTCAGGAACGCCAGAACCTGGGACACCAGAATCCGCAACTTGCCGGTATTGGCCCGAACACCGCTGTCCCGCCGCCAAAGCCCATAGAAGGCGCGGCCGATTTCGATGCCGATGTCTGTCGCCATGCCTGTCGCATGGGTGGTGCGGATGCGTGCGCCCGACAGTTTGGTGATCGTGGCATTCTGCATTCCCATGATGAAACACAGGCAGGCCATCGAGAAAAGGCGCCCGATCTCGGAGGTGAAGATCCAGCCCCATGAAAAGCAGATCAGAAAGCCGCCCTGAACCGCAATCGGCATGGCATATTGATGATGGCTGTGGCGCTCCCGCGTCCAGTTGATCAGGATCGCACTGAACGCCGCGCCTGAAATGAAGGCCGCAATCGCCAGAAGCGAGACCAGACTGACCCAGATGTTCCGCGTCGCCAGATTGTCGGCCAGACGCGACAGATACCCCGTCATGTGCGAGGTGTATTCGCCCAGCGCGAAAAAGCCGCCGGCATTCGCCGCCCCTGCCACTGCTGCTAGAATGATGGCCAGCGCGCGGTCGTTCGGCTCGGTCCTGTCGGGGTTGACCAGCCGAAGGGGCCGTTGGCGCAAGGTGGGCCGGGGGTGGGGGGTGGTTTCTGTCATGGGGTCGGATCGCCCGTGTCCGAAATGCCAGGCCTAAGGTCTGAGAAACTGCAGGTTTTCGGGCATGAGGGGGCAGACCAGCGGCGCAAGGACCGGCGCGGGCTGCACCGGGTTGCCGAGAGATGCGGAAGCAGGCAGGCTCAGGGTCATGATGGGGCTGTCCCGGAAGGAAGGTCAGGCCAAATGCTGGCAGGCGTCATTAAATACCGCTACCAAACGCCCGGAGTGCCCCTCTGTCAACCGCATGTGACACCATGAACACCAGACCCGACCCCGTTCAACCCGCCGACCCCGAGGCGCGCGCGATGGCCCTGCAGCTTTTGCAGGGCGCAACCCATGCCGCGCTGGCCTATGCCGATCCGGCGACGGGCGCCCCGATGATCAGCCGCATCGCCCTTGGCCTTGATCCGGCGGGTTGCCCCGTCACCCTGATTTCCGCGCTTGCGGCGCATTGGCCGGGCCTTCGCGCGAACCCGCTGTGCTCGGTAATGGTCGGCGAGGTTGGTGACCGGGGCGATCCCCTGACCCACCCGCGCCTGATGGTGCAGGCGCGGGCCGATTTCGTGGCATCGGATGATCCCTCTCGCGGGGCGATGCGCGACCACTGGCTGGCGGCGCATCCCAAGGCGAAACTTTATGTCGATTTCGCCGATTTCGCCTTTGTCCGGCTGGTCCCGCAGGGGGCCCTTCTGAATGGCGGCTTTGGCAAGGCCTTTCGCCTTTCGGATGACGACCTGCGCCCAGCCTAGATCGGGTTGTCGCAGCGAATGGTCACCTGTGCCCGTCCCTTCACCGCAGAGGGCCATTTCAGGTTGATCTGCCCGCCCGAAGCCCCTTGTTCCACCTGCACATAGGGCTGTGCCCATTGCGTGGTATTGGCCGCATTGGTCAGCGCCCCTTCCAGCACCACCCCGGTCACGTTCCGTGCCCGGCCAAGAAAGGGCATGTAGCCTGACCCGTTCACCACCCAGGTATCGCTGGCAGTGGCCTGAACATGTTCGATCAGCAGCGGGCTGGAGGTTTCCTGCGACACGCCGTTGAAGGTGTTCGCCTCGAAGATCACGTTGCGAAAGCTGGTATAGACCAGCGGCGCATAGGTGGTATCGACCCGTTCAACCCGGTCGATCGACACTTCGCGGCAGCGAAACACGTTGCCCACCACCGACAACCCCGAGATGAAATGCCCCGCTCCGCGCGGCGTAACCACGATCCAGGAAAACCACGCCCCGACACTTTGCGCGGTAAAGGTGTTGCCGGACACCGTCAGCCCGCCAAAACTGTACTGCGCGTTGTAATCGGGTTGATCGGAATGCTCGTTCGTCAGTTCGACAAAGCAGTTGTCGATGTAATTGCCGGTGATCGTGGTCATGCAATTCGGCGTCGTCAGCACAATGGCGGCGCGGCGCGTGCCTGTCGGCTCGTCATCGCCCTGAAAGATGTGATTGCCCAGTATCAGGTTGCCGGTGCCTTGCATCACGACAGTCGTGCCGAACTTGGCCGCCCGGCAGTTGCGGATCTTGACGTCGTTCTGGTTGGTGTTCAGGGCAATCGTGGTGCGGGCCTGCGCGGGCAGGCCCTGTTCGTTGGACAGGAACTGGCAATCATCGACAAGCAGCCCCTGACAGCCCTGATTGTAAGAGGTCAGCCCGCGGTCCTTGGGCCGGTTGACGACGCAATCGGCCATGCGAAAGGTGCTGCCGGTCGCGGCCAGCAGAACACCGCTGGCATCGCCGCCGCACAGGATTTCCAGATTGACCAGCTCGAACTTGGACAATTGGGAAAAGCCCGAGAAATCCAGCATGTATTTATAGCGGTCAAACGTATAGCTGCGGGTGCCCGAGCCGCCGACCAGGGGCGCCGACAGGTCCAATGTGGCGGTGGCAAGGTCGCGCGACGTCACATAGACCTCTCGTCCCACGCCCGTGCCGCCGACCCGCGCACCCACCGGGATTTGTGCGATGTTGGTCACCCCGGTCAGCTTTTGCGTGCTGGCGGTGGAATAGGTGGCGGTTGCGGTCACTGTGGTCGTGGCCCAGGGCGTGCCGGGCAGGGTGGTCAACTGGCCGTTGCAGATCAGGCGGCGCTGCGCGAAATTGGTCAGCCCCGACAGGGCGGCCACGTCGATGGGCTGATCCAGCTCGACCCGGCGACCCTTCAGGTCCAGCGCCACATGGTCGGTGAAATAGAACAGCGCCTGAAGCGCCTTCCTGAACCCCAGCAACTCGTTGCCAAAGGCGGCGGCATAGGTTTCCAGATTGTAGTCGCGTGTGCAGGCCAGCCGCGCCGCATCGGGCATGACAAGGGTGCCCTCGAACTTCACCGGATTGTCGAAAGTCAGGTTTGAGCCGATGAAATAGCTGCCGGGAGACACCACCACCGTGCGGCCCGCCGCCGCGGTATCAGCCGCCTCGAACGCATCACGGTCATCGGTCACGCCATCGCCCTTGGCGCCGTAATCGCGCACATCGACCCAGTTGAACATCTCTGCGTGAAAGACATCGGTGACATCCTCGATCAGAATGTCGTCGATCCGCACGATGCCGCCATTCGCCCCGGTCAGGTTCAGCCCGAAATGACCAAAGGCGGGGGCGGTGCCCCAGACCATATCCACCCCTTGCCGGTTGCCGGAACCGATTATGGCTGTCACCGTCACCACCGTGCCATAGCTGGTCAGCGCCACGCTTGGCCCAACCTGCTGTGCCGTGGTCACATTTGCCCCGCCTGAGGTGCCCGCCCAGCCGGCAATCGCCACCGTTGGCAGGGCGCCCGACATCGCCTTGACCCTTGCCGTTACCCGCAGATAAAGGCCCGGCTGGCAGGGGATGTTCTGAAAGCAGCGCAGCTTTTGCGTCGTCGTGGTCTTCTGCAGTTCCAGACAGCCGCCGAAATCCTGATCGGATGGCACATAGGCTGCATTCGCCTGCGCCAGATAAGACCCCTGGCCCGGCAGGCCATCTTCGCGTGACCACAGGTCCAGCCCCGCCGAAAACGGTGGCGGCATCAGGACCAGACCTTCGGTAATCGCCTTGTTCATCATCTCACCCCATGCGCTGCAAACCGGGGCGTAGCGGCCCCATGCTTGGCGAAAGCTCTAGGGCGGGGCGGTTAATCCGGGCTGGCCGGACCGCGCGGAGGCAGGTGGCCCCGCGCAACGGTTGGCTTGACACGGGCCGACCCTGCCCGCACCAAGGCACAAAAGGGGGCGGCATGGCTTGGGAATTCTGGATCGACCGTGGCGGCACATTTACCGACGTTGTGGCACGTCGCCCCGATGGAATGCTGGAAACCCGCAAGCTCTTGTCGGAAAACCCGGAACGCTATGCTGATGCCGCCGTGCAGGGTATTCGCGACAGCCTTGGCCTTGGCGGGGATGACCCCTTGCCCGAAGGCGTGATTTCGGCGGTCAAGATGGGCACGACCGTCGCCACCAACGCCCTGCTGGAGAGGAAGGGCGAGCGGGTGCTGCTGCTGATCACCGAAGGCTTCGGTGATCTGTTGCGCATCGGCACGCAGGCCCGCCCCGATCTGTTCGCGCTGAACATCCGCCGGCCCGATCTGCTTTACGAACAGGTGGTCGAGGTGCCGGGGCGGCTGGATGCCAATGGCGATCAGGTGCGCCCCTTGGACGAACCCGCCGCCCGCGCCGCCCTGCGAGCCGCCCATGCCGCGGGCATCCGCGCCGTTGCGGTGGCATTGATGCACGGCTGGCTGAACCCCACGCATGAGGCGCGTCTGGGCCAGATTGCCGCCGAGGAGGGCTTTACCCAAGTCTCCCTTTCGCATCAGGTCAGCCGTCTGGCAAAGTTGGTGGCGCGGGGCGATACCACCGTGGTCGATGCCTATCTGTCGCCCATCCTGCGCCGCTATGTGGCGCAGGTCGAAGGGGCGCTCGACATGGGCCGCGCCACCGGGCGGCTTTTGTTCATGCAATCGAATGGCGGGCTGACCGAGGCGGGGCGGTTTCAGGGCAAGGATGCCATCCTCTCAGGCCCGGCAGGGGGCATTGTCGGCATGGTGAAAACCGCCGAGGCTGCCGGGTTCAATCACTTGATTGGTTTTGACATGGGCGGCACCTCAACCGATGTCAGCCATTACGCGGGCACTTTTGAACGATCGTTTGAAACCGAGGTCGCCGGTGTGCGGATGCGCGCGCCGATGATGGATATTCATACGGTTGCGGCGGGGGGCGGGTCGATCTGCACCTTCCGCGATGGGCGCTTTCAGGTCGGTCCCGAAAGCGCAGGCGCGAACCCCGGCCCGGCAAGTTACCGGCGCGGCGGGCCGCTGACGATCACCGATTGCAACGTGATGCTGGGGCGCCTCTCGCCCGCGCATTTTCCGGCGGTTTTCGGCCCCGGTGGCAACCTGCCGCTGGATGTGGCGGTGGTGCGAGAGAAATTCACCGACCTCGCGATGCAGGTCGCGGCGTCAACCGGCCAGCCGCCCCAGCCACCCGAACAGGTGGCCGAGGGCTTCCTGCGCATCGCCATCGACAACATGGCCAATGCGATCAAGAAAATCTCGGTCCAGCGCGGACATGATGTGACGGGCTATACCCTGCAATGCTTTGGCGGTGCAGGTGGGCAACATGCCTGCGGTGTGGCCGATGCCCTGGGCATGGGCCGGGTGTTCCTGCACCCCTTCGCGGGCGTGCTGTCGGCTTTTGGTATGGGGCTGGCGGAACTGCGCGCCTTGCGCGAAGGCCAGTTTGACGCGCCCTTGGCAGACCATGCGCAGGCCGATATCCACATGGCCGAACTGGAGGCCGAAGCTCGCGCCGAACTGGCCGAACAGGGCATCGGCGAGGCCACCGTTATCCGCTTCGCCCATCTGCGGTATGAGGGTCAGCACCAGCCGCTGCCGGTGCCCTTTGGCCCGCCCGAGGCCATGGCGGTGGCGTTTGAGGAGGCGCACCGCGCCCGCTTCGGCTTTGCCTCGCCCGAACGTGGGCTGGTGTTCGAGTTTCTGGCGGTTGAGGCCATCGGGCAGGGCGCCAGCCTGCCCGACACGGCCGTCCCGTCAGGAACCGCCGGCCCCATCGACATCCTAACCATTTTCGTCGGCGGCCAGTGGCAACCCGTGCCGCTTTACGACCGCCCCGCCTTGGGCACCGCAACCCGCATCGACGGCCCCGCCATCCTGCGCGAAGCCACCGGCACCACGGTGGTAGAACCCGGCTGGACTGCCCGGATAGACGCCCAAGCGAACCTGATCCTTGACCGCACATCGGCGCAGGCCCGCCTACCTGCCGCGGGGACACAGGCAGATCCGGTTCTGCTCGAGGTGTTCAACAACCTTTTCATGTCCATCGCCGACCAGATGGGGGCGACGCTGGCCAACACCTCGTGGTCGGTCAACATCAAGGAACGCTTGGATTTTTCGTGTGCCATCTTTGACGGCTCCGGCGATCTGGTGGCCAATGCGCCGCATGTGCCTGTGCACTTGGGGTCAATGTCGCATGCGGTGAAGACCGTCATCGCGGCGACCAGGGGCAAGGCCAAGCCGGGCGATGCCTGGATGCTGAACAGCCCCTTCAACGGTGGCACTCACCTGCCCGATGTGACGGTAATCACCCCGGTTTTCATCGGCGACGAGCCTGCCTTCTGGCTGGGTTCCCGTGGCCACCATGCCGATATCGGCGGGCGCACACCGGGGTCATCCCCGCCCGACTCGCGCACGATCACCGAGGAAGGCGTACTGATCGACCTCTTCCACCTTGTCCGCGCTGGCGAACTGGCCGAGGGCGAAACCCGCGCCCTGCTGGCCTCTGGCCCCTATCCCTGCCGGGCCATCGACCAGAACATGGCCGACCTCAAGGCGCAGATTGCGGCGAACGAAACCGGACGGCGTGCGCTTCTGAACGTGGGCAGCAGCCACGGCGCGGAAACCGTGCGCGCCTACATGACCCATGTGCAGAAGAATGCCGAGGCGATGGTGCGCGGCGTGATCGACCGCCTTGAGGACGGCGAATTCCGCTATCCCATGGATACCGGGCAAGAGATTCGCGTGGCCGTCCGGGTGAACCGGGCCGACCGCACGGCCACGGTGGATTTCACCGGAACCAGCCCGCAGCACAGCGGCAACTACAACGCCCCCGCCGCGATTACCCGTGCCGTGGTGCTGTATGTTTTCCGCACCCTTGTCGGTAAACCCATCCCGCTGAACGAGGGCTGCCTTCGCCCTATCACCCTGATCGTGCCCGAAGGCTCGATGCTGAACCCCGCGCCCCCGGCAGCGGTGATTGCCGGAAATACCGAGGTCAGCCAGGCCGCCTGCAACGCGCTTTATGGCGCGCTGGGTGTTCTGGCCGCAGGGCAGGGCACGATGAACAACTTCGTCTGGGGCAATGAGCGGTTCCAGAATTACGAAACCATCGCGGGCGGCACCGGCGCCGGGCCGGGTTTCAGCGGCTGCGATGCGGTGCAAAGCCACATGACCAACACCCGCATGACCGACCCCGAGATTCTGGAACGCCGTTTTCCGGTCAGGCTGGAGGCATTCGGTATCCGTCCCGGCTCGGGCGGGCAGGGCCAACACCACGGCGGTAATGGCGCCCGGCGCGTGTTGCGATTCCTGGAGCCCGTCACCGTCACCACGCTGTGCGGCAGCCGCGAAATCCCCCCTTTCGGGATGGCGGGCGGACAGCCGGGCGCCTGTGGGATCAACCGCGTTCTCTGGCCGGACGGCACGGTGGAAACGCTGAAAGGCAACGACGAACGGCACCTTTCCGCCGATGCGGCCTTTGAAATGCTGACGCCGGGCGGCGGCGGCTGGGGCGCGTCTTGATTGCGTCATCCGTGCTGCCCACTGTTATCGCAGCACCAATCGGAGGATGCGATGGCGAGTTTTCTGGATAGCCTGATCGGCGGGGTCAAAGACCTTGCTTCCGGACAGAACACGAATGACATGCTGGGCAAGGCCAAGGCCACCTGGAACAACCAGTCCGGTGCCACCAAGGGCGCGATTGCCGGTGGCCTTCTGGCCGCGATCCTGACCGGTGGTGGCCGCCGGATGATCGGCACCGGCGTCAAGGTGGGTGGGGCCGCACTGATCGGCAGCCTGGCCTACAAGGCCTATGAGGATTGGAAGGCAGGCAAGGACGCGCAAGCGGCCGATCCCCAGGCCGTCCCCGTCGAACTGCCGCCGCCCGCGCCCAATTTCATGCCGCAGGATCAGGCCGCTGCCGATGCCCTGTCGCATCGCCTGCTCAAGGCGATGATTGCAGCGGCCAATGCCGATGGCCAGATCACGGCAGACGAACAGGCCCGCATCACCGGCGGTCTGTCGCAGCTTGGCGTCGGCGATGCAGCGCAGGCGATGATCGCGGACGAGCTGGCAGCTCCGCTGGAAATCGGCGAGGTGGTCAAGCTGGCCACGACCGAGGAGGAAGCGACCGAGATCTATGCCGCCTCTGTCATGGCAGTTGATCCCGAAGGGGCGGTGGAAAAGGGCTATCTCGCCCTTCTGGCAGCGCGGCTGCGGCTGGACCCCGGCCTTGTCAGCCATATCCACGCCAAGGCGGGTGCGCTGGCCTAAAACACCTTGCCGCGCGCGGTGACGGGCCACAGCGCCTGAACCACCCCGCCGCGCGTGGCCACCATCCAGTCATGCAGGTTGACGGTCGGGTCGCAGTGCCCCGGCACCAGGCGGATACGGTCACCAAGGCGCAGGCGCCCATCCGTGTCGGCGATCGTCGCATGTTCATCCGACAGCCCGGTGCAGACCAACCCCCCAGCGACCAGCGGAACCCCGCTTTCGCCTGACATCGCCTTCAGCCCCGCATCCACCACGGCACGGCCCGCCGCCACGCTGATCACCTGCGCCAGCACGAACAGGGCATTCTGCCATTCGCTGTCCAGCCGCTGACCCGTCGCCCCGGCGATGCACCCATAATCGGCATCCATGAAGGCATAGGAACCGCATTGCAGCTCGGTCCAGATCCCGGAGGCCGCCTCGAACTGCCAAGAGCCTGTGCCGCCGCCTGTCACGGTCGGGCAGTCGATCCCTGCCGCCCGCAATGCTGCCAGCACCGGAACCAACCGCGCCTGCGATGCCTCAAACGCCGCCCGCCGCTCGGCATGGGTCGCCAGATGCTGCATCGCGCCCTGATAGGCCTGCACGCCACCAAAGGCCAGCCCCGGCGCGGCAAGGATGGCGCGCGCCAGTGCCTCCGCCTGTTCCGGGGTCTCGACCCCGCAGCGCCCTTGGCCGGTATCCACCTCGACCAGCACGCGCAACGTGGTGTTGTGGCGCTGGCACGCTGCCGACAGGTCGGCGACATTGGCAAGGGCATCGACGCAAACCCCCACCGCCGCCACCCCGGCCAGCCGTGCCAGCCGGTCGATCTTGGCCGGATCGACGATCTGGTTCGTCACCAGCACATCTGTCACGCCGGCCCGCACAAAGGCTTCGGCCTCGCTGACCTTCTGGCAGCACAGGCCCACCGCGCCCGCCGCGATCTGCATCCGCGCCACATCGGCCGATTTGTGCATCTTGCCATGCGGTCGCAGCGCCACGCCCGCCGCCCGTGCTGCCGCAGCCATACGGGCGACATTCGCCTCCAGCGCGTCCAGATCGACCACAAGGGCCGGGGTCTGCACCTGATCTTCGCGCCAGCCCGGCAGGGCAGGAATATCAAAACCCGGTTCCAGTTGTTCCATCGGCGGCTCCTTTGCCGCGACCATCGCGCGACTTTCCGAAAAGGGAAAGCGGGTTGATTTGATCAAATATCATTGCAGCCATTGCGGGGCGCCCATGAAGGTGATGAGACTGCGCCCAAGACGGAGGGACAGATGCGCATTTTCATCAACGGGTTCGGCCGCATCGGCCGTTCGGTGCTGCGGGCCTCGGCCAAAGGGGCGGCGCCGGGTGTGACCATCGCGGGCATCAACGATATCGCCGATGCCGAAATGTGCGCCTATCTGTTTCAGTTCGACTCTGTCTTTGGCCCCTGGCCGGGCACCGTTGCCCTGACCGACGGGGCACTGGTGGTCGATGGCACCGCCATTCCCCTGCACCGCACGCCCGACATTTCCACGCTGGACCTTGCGGGCGTTGATGTGGTGCTGGAATGCACCGGGCGGGCCGATGCCCGTGAGGTGGCAGAGCGTGGCCTGCGCGCCGGGGCGGGGCGGGTGCTGATCTCCGGCCCCTCGAAAGCGGCCGATCTGACGGTGGTTCTGGGCGCGAATGACGCGGCGCTTGCGGGGCAGCGGATCGTGTCCAATGCCTCTTGCACGACCAATGCGCTGGCACCGCTGGCGCGGCTGATCCATGAACACTGGGGTGTGGTGACGGGCAGCATGACAACGATCCACTGCTATACCGGCAGCCAGCCCACGGTCGATGCCCCTGCCGCCGACTATGCCCGTTCGCGCGCTGCCGCACTGTCGATGGTGCCGACGACGACCAGCGCGCAGCGCCTGCTGGATACGGTGCTGCCGCAGATTGCCGGGCGGATCGAAGGCTCGGCGGTGCGGGTGCCCACCGCCTCGGTCTCCGCCGTCGATCTGGCGGTGATGGTCGAACGGGTGCCGACGGCAGATCAGGTGAATGCGGCGTTCCGCAAGGCGGGCGGGGTGATCGGCTGGACCGAGCGGCCGCTGGTGTCCACCGACCTTCGGGCAAGGCCGGAAAGCATCGTCATGGCGCTGCCCGAAACGCGGGTGACAAGGGGCGGGATGCTGCGCGTCTTTGGCTGGTATGACAACGAATGGGGCTTTTCCAACCGAATGCTGGATGTCGCGCAAAGGATGGCATGATGCAGGGGTTCTTCACCGCAGGGCCGTTCGATGATGGTGATCCCGTCACCGGGCATTACTATGAAATGGCCTCGCCCGACCGCAGCCGCCCGCAGGTCTGGGGCTATACCGATGCGCTAAGCTATCTGCCGGGCGATACCCTGCGCCTGCATCTGACCGCGACAGTCGGACAAGCCCGCGTCGTTATTGCCCGCGACGGGTTGGAACCGCAGGAGATGTTTCGGGCCGACATCGCCACGGCCTTTGCCGACACGCCCGCCGATTGTTCGGAAACCGGTTGCAACTGGCCCCAGGCACTTGCCCTGCCGATCCCGGCAGATTGGCCAAGCGGCGTCTATATCGTCACGCTGACCGTTCCAGGCCATGAAAGCCAGCATATGTTCGTGCTGCGCGCGGCCAAGCCAACGGCGAAGATCGTCATGGTTCTGGCGACCGGCACCTGGTGCGCCTATAATGACTGGGGCGGCTCGAACCACTATCAGGGGCTGAGCGGGCCGAAAGGCGCTGATTTCGCGCCCCATGTCAGCCTGCTGCGCCCCTGGGCCAAGGGCTTCGTGCGCTGGCCCGACGACGCGCCGCGCATTCCCCATGCCTCGCCCCTGCTGACCAAACCGCGCTATCCCCACATGGATTATGCCCGCGCCAGGGGGATTTCCAAGAAATACGCCTCTTCCGGCTGGGCGGCGTTCGAACGACCCTTTGCGCTCTGGTGTGAGGCGCAGGGCATTGCGTTGGATTACACCACCCAGCACGACCTGCACCGCAACGCGGCGGAACTGGACAGCTACCCCCGCGCCCTGATCGCCGGCCATGACGAATACTGGACATGGCAGATGCGCGACCATCTGGACGGCTGGCTGGACCGGGGAGGGGAGTTGGCGCGGTTCGGCGGCAACTTCTTCTGGCAAACCCGGCTGTCGGACGACCTTTTGACGCAGACCTGCTTCAAATCCCGCGCCCATGCCGAAGACCCGACGCCCGACCCGCAGCGCCTGACCGGCTATTGGGACGACCCGCAAGTTGCGCGCCCCGCGACGCGGACCATGGGTCTCACCGGCGCGATGGGCGTCTATGCCGGGTGGAGCCGCTGCGCCGCCCATGGCACGGGGGGCTTTCTGGTCTGGCGGCCCGATCACTGGGCCATGCGGGGCACGGGGTTGGGCTATGGTGATGTGCTGGGGGCGGCATCGAAGATCTTCGGATATGAGGTGGACGGGGTGGATTTCACCTTCCGCCACGGCTTGCCGGAACCCTCGGACGAGGCCGCGCTGGACGGCCCCCTGACCATTGTTGGCATGTCGCCCGCCACTACCTTGTCGCATGATACCGGGCCCCATGACCGCGACCGTTTCATCGGAACAGAGGATGCCGCCGAGGTGGCGCTGCATGTCTATGGCGCGGTGACGCCGGAAACGCTGGGCCGTGCCAGCCGGGGCAATGGCTGCATGGTGGAGTATCGGCGCGGCAAGGGCGCGGTGTTCAACGCCGCCTCGTGCGAATGGGTGGCCGGGCTGATCGCGCAGGAAAGGCCGGTCGAACAGGTGACGCGCAACATCCTGCTGGGCGGCTGGAGTTAGAAACCACAGGCGGTATGCTTGGTATGTATCTGTAAACGCTAGCTATATGTTGGAGTTTTTTGGGGCGGCTTTCACTTGCCGGGCGGTAGCGGTCGGGGCGTGTCTGGCGCAGGTCATGTCTTTTGCCCCACCTTGCCGGGGCTGGTGAATTCTTGCGCCACCAGACCAAGGCCTTTCATCCGGCAACAGGGACCAGTCATATTGGGAACCGGACCGGACATGCGCAGGCCCGACCGCCAGCCCGGCTAGCGCCCTTGCAGCCCCTTGCCAGACAAGATGCCGGGGCGGGCCTTTTCAATCCGCGCCCGCCGTGTCTCTGCCTGCTTGGCTTGCGAGATGTGCAAGATCCACGACCGCCGCCGCCCCGGCGTAAGCGCGTGAAAGGCCGCCGCAAGATCGGGATCGGCATCCAGCGCGTCAAGCAGTTCGGACGGGGGCGCCAGGTCATCCTTGGGCAGATCGACCTTCTGGCCCGATCGTTCCACCTGCACCGCTTCGGCGATATACAGGCGCAAGACTGGCGCCATCGCCTCGATTTGCGCGACACTGGTAAAGTTCACCACGCGGGACGAACGCGAATTGTCGCCCGGCGGGGCCAGAATGCCTTCGGGATCGGGCAGCAGGACGCCTTTGAAGAACCCCAGCGCCGCGCGATCCTTGAAGCCCCAGACAATCGCGACATTGCCGCCTTCAATCGTGTAGATGGGCGAAGACCATTTCCACTCTTCGACCAGATTGCAGGACAGAAGAATGCCACGCAGGGCGACAAGTTCGGCCTGCCAGGGCTGGGGCTTGGCAAAAAAGCTTTCAGGGTCGCAAAGCGGGTCTGGCATGGGCGGCACACCTCCTGAAAAGTCAGATTGCGCGCCTTGATGCGGGTTGTCCACTGCCCGGCCCTGCGGGCATAGTCTTGGCTCGACCCGACTGGATGAGGCGATGATGATTGTGATCCACCATAATCCCGACTGCGGCACATCGCGCAACGTGCTGGCGATCATCCGCGCCGCTGGCGAGGAGCCGGTGGTGATCGACTATCTGCGTGAGGGCTGGACCAGACCGCAGTTGCTGGGTCTGTTCGCCGCGGCCGGTCTGACGCCGCGCGAGGCGCTGCGCACCACCAAATCGCCCGCCGAGGAACTCGGGTTGCTGAACCCCGAAGTGACGGATGAGGCGGTTCTGGAGGCGATGTTACGGCATCCGGTTCTGGTCAATCGCCCCATCGTCTGCTCGCCCAAGGGGGTGCGGCTGTGCCGCCCGTCAGAGCGGGTGCTGGATCTGCTGGACAAACTGCCAGACGGCCCGCTGTTCAAGGAAGACGGCTCGCCGGTCGCGGGCACATAGGGCACCCTATCGTGACTTTCCAAACCGGCCGTTTCGCCGTAAACCGCGCCAAAAGCCCAACAGAGGCCGCGATGCGAGCATTCCTATTCCTTGTGGCCATGCTGCTGGCGCCCGTTGCCGCGCGGGCCGACAGTATCGAACAGATCGACACGCCGTCGGGCGTGACGGTCGATTACGTCAAATGCAAGCGCAGCCCGAACAAGTGCATGAACGAGGCGGCAGAGTATTGCAAAGGCTCGTATCAGGTGATCGGCAGCGAAAGCCACTCGGGGATGCTGTTTACCGACACCTTCGCCGGGGCGGTCACCTGGTATTCGATGACCTTTCTGTGCGGCGTCTCGGACGGCCAGTTGCCGGACTTTCCCTATCAGAAAAAGGCAGAGCCGCCGTCAACCGTGCTGCCGCCCGGCGTAAGTGCGGTGTGCAAGGCCATAGGGCGCGGCAAATCCTGCATCGTGCAATAGGGCGCGACGGCCTGTCGCTTGCGCGGCGCTGGCCGTGGGGGCATAAGCCGCCGGGTCTGACAGGATAGGGGCCGACCATGGCTGATACCACCGCAGAAAGCCGCGAGAAATCGCGCAGGGTTGGCGCGCTGAAGGCGCTCTGGCCCTTTATCCGGCCCTATCGTGGCATGGCGGCCCTGGCCGGGGTGGCATTGGTCATCACCTCGGCCGTCAGCCTGATCCTGCCGATGGCGGTGCGCCGGGTGGTCGATGGCTTCAACGAATCGATCCACCTGCTGGACCAGTATTTTCTGGCCGCGATCGGCATTGCCGGGCTTTTGGCTCTTGGAACAGGGATGCGGTATTACTTCGTCACGCGCCTGGGTGAACGGGTGGTGGCCGACCTGCGCCGCGCCCTGTTCGACCGTGTGCTGGGGATGAGCCCGGCCTTCTTTGAGCGTATCATGACCGGCGAAGTGCTAAGCCGGATCACCACCGATACCACACTGATCCTGTCGGTCATCGGGTCGTCGGTGTCGGTGGCCTTGCGCAATGTGCTGATGCTTTTGGGCGGGATCGTCCTTATGGCGCTGACTTCGGCCAAGCTGACGGGGCTGGTGCTGCTGGTGGTGCCTGCGGTGGTGGTGCCGATCATCGTTCTGGGGCGGCGGCTGCGGGCGCTCAGCCGCGAAAATCAGGACTGGATCGCCAATTCCTCGGGCAAGGCATCCGAGGCGCTGCTGGCTGTGCAGACGGTGCAGGCCTTCACCCATGAAGGCGAGACGCAGGGCGAGTTTGCCGTGGCGACCGAGCGGTCGTTCGCGTCGGCGCAACAGCGAATCAGGACGCGCGCGGTGATGACCGTGATCGTGATCTTCCTGGTGTTCGCGGGCGTGGTCGGCGTCTTGTGGATGGGCGCGCGGGATGTGCGCCTTGGCACGATGAGCGCGGGCGAGCTGGTGCAGTTCGTCATCTATGCCGTGCTGGTCTCGGGGTCGGTCGGTGCGCTGTCGGAAATCTGGGGCGAGTTGCAGCGCGCGGCGGGGGCGACCGAGCGTCTGGTCGAGATGCTGGGCGCCGAAGACACCGTGCGCGACCCGGCGGTGCCGGTGGCGCTGCCGCGCCCGGTGCGGGGCGAGATCGTGTTCGACGAGGTGCAGTTCCGCTATCCGGCGCGGCCTGCCGTCTCGGCGCTGGATGGGGTATCGCTGGTCGTGAAGCCGGGCGAGACGGTCGCGCTGGTCGGCCCCTCGGGCGCGGGAAAATCGACGGTGCTGCACCTGCTGATGCGGTTCTACGATCCGCAATCGGGGACGATCCGGCTGGATGGTATTGACCTGCGTGACATGGCGCGCACCGATTTCCGCCACGCGATGGCGCTGGTTCCGCAAGACCCGGTGATCTTTGCCGCCTCGGCCCGCGATAACATCCGCTTTGGCAGGCCCGAGGCGACGGATGCCGAGGTGGAGGCCGCAGCACGCGCGGCGGCGGCGCATGATTTTATCGCGGCCCTACCCGAAGGGTATGAAACCTATCTGGGCGAGCGTGGCGTGATGCTGTCGGGCGGACAAAAGCAACGTATCGCCATTGCGCGGGCCATTCTGCGCGACGCCGCCGTGCTGCTGCTGGACGAGGCGACAAGTGCGCTGGATGCCGAGAGCGAGCGTCTGGTGCAGGAGGCGGTGGAGCGGCTGGGCCAGGGGCGCACCGTTCTGGTGGTGGCGCACCGGCTGGCCACGGTGAAGCGGGCCGACCGGATCGTGGTGTTTGATCACGGCCGCATCGTCGCCACCGGCAGCCACGAGGCGCTGGTGGCTGAGGGCGGGCTTTACGCACGTCTCGCGCGGCTGCAATTCACCGATGGTGCGGCGGGCTGACGGGAAAGATCGCCCTCTTTTCCCCGCGCGTTACAATCACGCATTACGCATGGTGCAGGCGGCCCCGATGCGGGACGTGAACAAGATGGAGAATTGATATGGGTTTTTGGGATTTTCTGCATGGCTCGGGCAAGAAGCTTGAAACCGAGACCCCCGAGGCCGCCCCGACTCCGGCGGTTCTGAAGAAAGAGGTTTCCGATCTGGGTCTGGATACGACCGGGCTGGAGATCAAGGTCGAAGGCGACAAGGTCAAGCTGGAAGGCAAGGCGGTTTCGCCCGAGGTCAAGGAAAAGGTCATCCTTGCGGTCGGCAACGTGCAGGGCGTCGCTTCGGTCGAGGCCGAAGATGAGCCGGATGCCCCCGCCCCGCGGTTCCATACCGTGAAAAAGGGGGAAACCCTGTCGCATATCGCCAAGGCGGAACTGGGCCATGCCAACCGCTATATGGAGATATTCGAGGCCAACAAGCCGATGTTGAGCCACCCGGACAAGATTTATCCCGGCCAGGTTCTGCGCATTCCGCAGACCGCGTAACCCGGCATCCCTGACGCAGTATTCCCCTCGCGCAGTCCAGAGCGGTGCCTGCCTTGGCAAGGGCCACCGCCGACCGCCATGAGGTGACAGGTTGCCCTATGGGCTCTACCCGTGCCCGGCCGTCATGGGCAGGCGCGGGTTCTGGGCATTTCTGGTGGCGCGACTTTTGCCGAGACTGCCCGGAGCGCCCCGGAGCACGAGGCCAGCCGTCAGATCGGGCCTTATCGCGATGGGACGCTGCGTCCTTCTTGGCAAGGCCGGTAAAACTGCCCATCTTCTGGCTAATGACATCCGCGGCAGGCGGAGACCTTGGGGAGGGGTTCATGACAAGTTTTACGTCCGTCGCGGACAGTCGGGCCATTGAGGCCGAAATCCCATGGTCGGGGCGCGATGTTGCCCGGACCATGCACGAATTCCTGGGCCGTGCCAAAGCCGCCCACGGAGCAAGGCCGGCAATCTCGTATCAACTGCTGTCCGATCCGGGGTCAAAGGCGATCACGCTGACCTGGGATCAGTTGCACGGCAAGGTCACCCAGGCGGCGAACCTGTTTCGCGAATTGGGTGTGGGGCCGCAGGATGTGGTGGCCTATGTCCTGCCCAATTGCCTTGAGGCGGCCATTACCCTTCTGGGCGGCGCGGTCGCCGGGATCGTAAACCCGATAAACCCCTTGCTGGAGCCAGAGCAGATCAGCGCCATCCTGCGCGAGACCAAAGCCAAGGTTGTCGTCACGCTGAAGGCCTTTCCAAAAACCGACGTGCCGCAAAAGGTGGCCGAGGCGGTGCGGTTTGCCCCTGGCGTAAAGGCCGTGGTCGAGGTCGATCTGGTGCGCTATCTGGCAGGGCTGAAATCGTGGATCGTGCCCCTGATCCGGCCGAAGAATCCGGCCAGCCATAATGCCAAGGTGCTGGATTTCACCGCGGGCATCGCGCGCCAGCCCGCCGACCGGCTGACCTTTCCCGATGATCCGGCCGACCGGGTGGCGGCCTATTTCCACACTGGCGGCACCACGGGAATGCCCAAGGTGGCCCAGCACAAGGTGTCGGGCATGGTCTATAACGGCTGGGTCGGCCATCGCCTGTTGTTCCGCGAAACCGATGCGGTCATGTGCCCCTTGCCGTTGTTCCATGTCTTCGCCGCCTATCCGGTGCTGATGTCGATGATCGCGGCAGGATCGCATGTGATCTTTCCTACCCCCGCCGGTTATCGGGGCGATGGGGTGTTCGACAATCTGTGGAATCTGATCGAACGCTGGAAATGCACCTATCTGATCACGGTGCCTACAGCTCTTTCGGCGCTGATGCAGCGTCCGATCAATGCCGACATCTCTACCTTGCGCGGCGCGTTTTCCGGCTCTGCGCCCCTGCCGCTGGAACTGTTCAACCGATTTGAAAAGGCCACAGGCATCCAGATCATCGAAGGTTACGGCCTGACCGAGGCGACCTGCCTTGTGGCCTGCAACCCCCCGGAAGGGCAAAAGAAAATCGGCTCTGTCGGGCTGCCCTTTCCCTATAGTCATGTCCGCATCCTGCAAAAGACGCCTGAGGGGTTCCGCGATTGCGGTGTGGACGAAGTGGGCGAGATCTGCGTGGCCAACCCCGGCGTGTTCGAGGGATCGACCTATACCGAGGTGGACAAGAACCACGACCTGTTCGCCGAAGGGCGGTTCCTGCGCACCGGCGATCTGGGGCGGCTGGACAGCGAGGGCTATCTGTTCATCACCGGACGGGCGAAGGATCTGATCATCCGGGGCGGCCACAACATTGACCCGGCGACGATCGAGGAGGCGCTGATGGGCCATCCGGCGGTGGCGATGGTGGGCGCCATTGGCCAGCCCGATGCCCATGCGGGCGAGGTGCCTTGCGCCTATGTCGAACTGGTCAAGGGGGCCAGCGCGACGGTGGACGAGTTGATGACCTATGCCCAGGATCATATCACCGAGCGGGCCGCCGTGCCGAAGCATCTGGAGATATTGCCAGAGCTGCCCAAGACCGCGGTGGGCAAGGTGTTCAAGCCCGATTTACGGCGGCTGGCGATCACCCGCACCTATGATGCCGCGCTGGCGGCTGCGCAGATTCCGGCGCGCGTCTCCGAGGTGGTCGAGGATAAAAAGCGCGGTCTGGTCGCCCGCCTCTCGCGCGACGGCGCGGTGGATGAGGCAAAACTGTCTGCGGTCCTGGGGGGCTTTACCCGGCCATGGGAGTGGGCGGGCTGACCGTAACCCGGCATTCCGGTGATTTTGGAAACGATTTCAGGCGGTCATCCAGCAGATGACCGCCTTTTTCATTTTGCAGGAGGCAGGTGTCGCATTATTCCTATCACCAATTCGTGTGGGAGTTCGGGAATGAAAAAAGCTATTCTGGGGGCAATCTTCGCCGGGTTCATGGCGCTTGGCGCAGGCCAGGCCGTGGCCGAGACGAAATCGCAGATCGTGTTTCAGCACAAGCATTGGCAGGTCGAGGTGATCGCGCTTGACGATGGCACGATGGCGTGTACGGCGGCTGTGGACGGTGGCAGCGACAGTTTCACCATCTGGGTGTTTCAGAACAAATCGGTGCGGTTGCAGTTCTATTCCACTTCATGGGATTTCGGCGAAGGGCAGACGGCTGACTTGCAGGTCAAGATCGGCAGCCGCTCTCCGTGGAACCTGACGGGTGCCGAGCTTTACAAGAACTCGGTCCTGTTCAACTTGCCCGACAGCGACCAGGGGGTGAACTTCCTGATCGAGGTGGCGCAGGGCAGCCGGCTTTACCTGCGCAGCGCCGACGGGGCGGATGTGGTCGATTATTCGCTGGCCGGATCGAACGCCTCGATCAATGCCTTGGTGCAATGTTCGGATGCGCTGGGCAAGGGTGCCGACAGCAATCCGTTTAACTGATCAGGGACAAGGGATCACAGATCGTCGGTGTCCATCACAATGGTCACCGGCCCTTGGTTGACCATATCCACATCCATATCGGCGCCGAAGATGCCATTTGCCACGGCGATGC
Organism: Rhodobacteraceae bacterium UBA1943; assembly: GCA_002336845.1. Lineage (GTDB taxonomy): Bacteria > Pseudomonadota > Alphaproteobacteria > Rhodobacterales > Rhodobacteraceae > Fuscibacter. Next base: position 6,320 of record DDEX01000077.1, on the reverse strand, counting down.
CTTCGGCGGCGATGCGCGTGGTGAAGTAATCATAAAGCCGCTTGCCCTCATCCGGGGCGGCGGCATAGCTGAATCCCGGGCGGTTGCCGCGCAGGTCGGCGGCAAGGGTGAACTGGCTGACGATCAGGGCGGCGTTGTCCGCATCCTTGACGCAAAGGTTCATCTTGCCCGCGTCATCCTTGAATATCCGCAGCTTGGCGATCTTGGCGGCCAGCTTGTCGGCCTGCACCTCGGTATCGCCCTGCATGGCGCAAACCAGGATCATCAGGCCAGGGCCGATTTCGCCTACGGTTTGACCATCCACGGACACGCTGGCGCGGGAAACGCGCTGAAGAACCGCCCTCACAATTCATTCCGCCAGGGCGGGTTGGCGCCAGGGCGGCTGACGGTGATGGCGGCAGAAGCGACGCCCAGCGACAGGGCGGCATCCAGCTCCGCATCGGTCAGGGCCGCGACGCGCGCCTTGGTCAGCGCACCCGCCTCGTGCAGGGCGCACAGCACGCCCGCGTTGAACGTATCGCCCGCGCCGACGGTATCGGCGACGGTGACCTTGTGGGCGGGAACAAAGCGATCCTGCGTGGCGGTGACGGCGCGGGCGCCATTCGCGCCTTCGGTGATGAAGACGGCCTTCGGCCCCTTGGCAAGGATACCGCGCGCCAGCGTGGTCAGGTCGCCCTCACCCATCAGCCAGTGCAGGTCTTCATCGGACAGTTTCACCAGGTCGGCCCGCGCGATCATCCGCTCGATCCGGGCGCGATATTCCGCTTCCTTACCTGCGATGAAACCGGGGCGGATGTTGGGGTCGATCATGGTCACGCGGCTGGCGGATTCGCGGGCTTGCAACGCTTCATAGGTCGAGGCGGCCGGGTCGTTGACCAGACTGATGCCGCCCACGAAAACCGTGCTGACTTCGGGCGGCAGGCTAGGCAGATCGCCTAGCGCAAGCATGCGTCCCGCTGTGCCTTCGTCATAGAACGCATAAGTGGCCTGACCGTTCACCAGCTTGACGAAGGCAACGGTGGTCGGGCGGTCGGACCGCGCCAGGAAGCGGGTTTCGACCTTCGAGGCTGCAAGGGTCTCGGCCAGAATCTCGCCCAACATATCGTTCGACACGCCCGAGAAAAATGCCGAAGGCGCGCCCAGACGGCCCAGCGCGATGGCAGTGTTGAACACCGCGCCGCCCGCATAGGGGGCAAAGCACGCCTCACCGCTGGTCGCAGTGCGCGGCAGCATATCAATCAGGGCTTCGCCTGCGCTGAGAATCATCTGGTTCCTCCGTTCCCTGTCGCGCATTTAGCCGAAACCGCGATGTTGGCGCAAACATTTGCTCAAGCGGTGAAGAATTGCCTAAGATTGCCACGCACCCGATCCAGCACGGTCGTGCCGGAAAGGTCGGGTATGAAGGGCTGGCCGGTGATCATCTCGAAGGCCTCGATATAGGCGCGTGCCGTCTTTTCGATCATCTCGGCCGGAATGGCGGGGATATCGTCCTTGTAGGGGTCACAGCGCGCCGCGACCCAGGCGCGGATCACATCCTTGTCGAACGAGGCCGGGCGCTCGCCTGCCTCAAACGCCTTGGCATAGCTCTCGGCGATCCAGTAGCGGCTGGAATCGGGGGTGTGGATTTCATCGGCGATCAGGATGTTGCCATCCGTATCCAGCCCGAATTCATATTTGGTATCGACAAGGAGCAGCCCGCGCTCTGCCGCCATCTTTTGCCCGCGGCCGAACAGCGCCAGCGCCTTGGCGGACACGTCATCCCATTGCGCCTGGCTCAGCAGGCCTTGTGAAACGATTTCTTCAGCCGTCAGCGGCTCATCATGGCCGCCGTCGAACGCCTTGGATGTGGGGGTGATGATCGGTGCGGGCAGCGCCTGATTGTCGCGCATCCCGTCGGGCAGGGTGTGGCCATACATTTGGCGCACCCCTTTCTTGTACATCGTCAGAACCGAGGTGCCGGTGGTGCCCGCCAGATAGCCGCGCACCACGATTTCGACCGGCAGGATGGTGACCAGCTTGCCCACGACCACATTCGGGTCAGGGTAGGCCAGCACATGATTGGGACAGATGTCGGCGGTGGCATCAAACCAGAACCGCGCCATCTGGGTCAGCACCTGGCCCTTGTAGGGGATGACGGCCAGGATACGGTCGAAAGCAGAGATGCGGTCGGACGAGATCAGGATGCGGCGGGCTTCGGCCTGCGGGTTGGCAGGCAGATCGTAGCAATCGCGCACCTTGCCGAAATAGGGGTTCGGCAGTTCGGCAATGCGGGCTTCGGGCAGGGTGCGGGTCGGGTCATAATGCATGGCGGCGGTTCCCTTTTCGTCGTTGCCGCTATGGGCAAGGGGGGGGCCAGTGTCAACCGGGGAAGGGGGCGCTGCCCCCGTCGCGTGCCGCGACTCCCCCGGGATATTTAGGCCAAGATGAAGGGGGGCGGTTTCATCTTGGCGTAAATATCCCCGCCGGAGGCATTACTGCCCGTCCAGCCGCTCAATCCGGCGCAAGGTCGGGAAGGCCGCCATCCACAGCGCCACCACGGCCAGCGTGCCAAGACCGCCGATCACCCCGGCAGCGACCGGCCCGAGGGCACCGGCCACCATCCCGCTTTCGAACTCTCCCAACTGGTTCGAGGTGCCGATGAAAAGGGAGTTCACCGCATTGACGCGGCCCCGCATCTCATCCGGCGTCATCAGTTGCACGAGAGAGGAGCGGACGACGACGCTGATGTTATCCGACGCACCGACAACCAGTAGGGCGGCGATTGACAGGGTGATGTTGGTTGAAAGGGCAAAGGCGATGGTGGCCAGGCCGAAAACGGCGACGGCGGCGAACATCTTCTTGCCCGCGCCGCTGCGGATCGGGTGACGGGCGACATAGATCGACATGAGCAGCGCACCGATCGCAGGCGATGCACGCAGCAAGCCAAGCGCGAAGGGGCCGCCCTTCAGGATGTCGCTGGCATAGATCGGCAAGAGGGCCGTGGCGCCGCCCAAAAGGACCGCGAAAAGATCCAGCGAGATCATCCCCAGCACGGCTGGAGTGCGGCGGATGAAGGCGACTCCGGCGAAGACGGTGGCAAGGGTGACGGGTGCGCGGGCGGCTGGCGGAGCGATCAGGCGGATGCGCGAGACCGAGACACCGGCAGCCAGAAACAGCACACCCGAGGTGAAAAACGGCACCAGCCTGTCAAAGCCATAAAGGATGCCGCCAAGGGAAGGCCCGACGATCAGCGCCGTCTGCATGAACGAGGTCGAGGTGGCGATGGCGCGTTGCAGCATGGCCGGTCCGACGATGCCGGGGACAAGCGATGCCATGGTGGGGCGTTCAAACGCCTGTGCCGCGCCGAGGATGCTGACCGCGCCCAGAATGCCCGGTGCCGTCAAAAGCCCGTGCCAGGCCAGCGTGCCAAGGGTCAGCACCGTGGCGGCCTGCACCCATTGGCAGATCAACCCGATGCGGCGACGGTCATAGCGGTCGGCCACAGTCCCAACCACAAAAGTCAAAAGCGCCATCGGCAGGAACTGACAGAACCCGACCCAGCCCAGCATCCAGGCGCTGCCGGTCAGGTCGTAGATCATCCAGCCCAAGGCCACGGCCAGCGACTGGAACCCCAATGAGGAGCAGGTGCGCGAGGCGAGAAAGTAGCGATAGTTGCGGTTGTGCAGGACGTGATCGTCCGGCATGGCCAGCTTGGCCGAATTTGTATCAGAGAAAGTCATCGCAGCGTCCTGATGCTGGCCCCATATCGGGTGTCTCGGGGCTACGCCTGCGCTTTGGGCGCTGTCAACCGCAAGGCAGGCGCATCACGAAAGCCTGAATTAGCGATTCAGCATTCCCTGATCGTTCAGATAGAACGCAACGCCGATGACAAGGGCCACGAACAGCACGGCAAAGGCAATCTTCCAGATGCTGTAAGGGCGCTCGCCCCGCACCTCGCCGGTTTGGCCATTGACGAGGAACTGATAGCTGCGGCCATTGTATTTATAGGCGGCCATCCAGATTGGCAGCAGGATGTGCTTGAAGGTCTCGTCGCGGAAGGTGCTGTCGATGTTGCCGATGCGCTGTTCGTCGCCGCCGATGTCGCGGCGCACATCCTCGGCGATCACGCGGCCCATCCAGTCGCGGGCGCGCGCGTGGCCGTCGGACAGGGGCACGGTATAGCCCTCGGCATGAAAACCCGCGAGGTAGTCGGGGGAATAGGGGGCGAGGCCCGAAAGATCCCAGTTCGACAGCGCATTGCCCAGATGCAGTGGAATGCTGGTCGAGGCGAGGATCAGCACATCGTCGAAGGCGCGGGTGACGCGGCCGGAAACACCGGTCCAGCGGGTATGGCGGACCTGTTCCTGGCGTCGTTCGGTGCGGCCGTTCACCTGCACGGTAACCCATTCAGTGGTATAGTAATAATCGCCCCTCTGGCCGGTGTAGCGGCTGGCGCTGTCGGCATCAAAGGTCCAGTAGGGCACATAGATGCCGGCCATGGCGCGGCCTTTGCGGGTAAACTCCAACAGGCGGTTCGGGGCAAACCACAGGCCGCCCAGCCAGCCGGTCAGCCGGTCACGCGCCTGCGCCTCGGTCAATTGGAAGGGCACCACGGCTTGTGGTTTCAGCCGCCGCTGGCTGCCGGTGTCGATGACGACGGGTGTGGCGCAGAACGGGCATTCGGTGGCATGGGATGCGCCTTGGAATTCGACCACCGAACCGCAGTTGGGGCAGCGGGTGGTGCGTACCTCTGCCGTAGCTTCCTCTGGCAGATCATCGCGCAGGCCCTGAGCCAGATCCAGCTCTTCAAGGGCGCGGGCGCGGCGGGGGGCATCGGCGGCAGGGATGGTTTCGACATGGCCGCAATGGTCACACACCAGTTGCGTCTGCCCGGGGGCAAAACGCAACTCGGCCCCGCAGGCACTGCACGGCCAACGGTGTTCCTGTGTTACCTTGGGAACCACGTTACACCGCAGGCGGAGGCGGTGGCACCTGTGCCAGAAGGCGCGTCAGATCGGTGTCGGCGGCGGGTTTCCAACCATCCTGCCCGGCGGTCCAGACCAGAGTGGTGCGGGTCAAGGTGCCGGATTGTGCCATCTGCGCAAGGTCGGATTCACTGAACGGGCCTTTGGTCTGGCCGTTGTCCGCGATGTGCCAGGCCTTGCCCGCAGGCGGCGGCGGGGGCGGTGCTCGGAGTCGTGACGTACGGTGCGGTGCTGCCGGGGCTCACCCTGCTCAGTTTCCAGGGGCGTCGGCTCGGCGCCGGCGAGCTGTGGCTCGGCGCGGGGCCGATTCTGGGCGTGGTTGCGCTGGTGGTGACGCTCGCCGTGGGGTCTGGGTTGGTGGCCCTGGCCGGCGTGGTCGTCGGGCCGCTCGGCGTGGCGCGACGCACCACTCCCGGGCGGCTGCGCCTGTGGCGCCTCGCGCTGGCGGCGGCCGTGTGGGGACTGTGGCTCTTCGGCACGCAGCTGCTCGGCCAGGCCGGCGTCGGCGCGCTGGTGGCCGTGCTCGCGGGGGTCGTGGCGTCGGTCAACCTGGTGGGGCCCGTGTGCGTGCAGCTGGCCGGCAGGGGATACGCGCGGGTGGCGCGGTCGGCCGCCGGCCTCGTCGCAGCCCGGCGCATCGTCGATGACCCGAGGGCGACATGGCGGTCGGTGAGCGTGTTGGGCCTGGCGATCTGCGTGGCGGCGCTGTCGTCGTTCGCCGACGCCGGGTCCGGCGACCCGCACGGCGGTCAGCTCGCCGCCGACCTGGGCACCGGCTCCCTGGTCGCCCTGGCGATCCTGCTGGTCGTGGGCGCCACCTCGACCGGGGTGGTGCAGGCGGCGCGGGTGGTCGATCAGCGGGAGACGTACCGGGCGCTCTCGCTGGCGGGCACCCCGCTGGCGGTGCTGCACCGCGCGCGCTTGCTGGAGATAGCGGCCCCGCTGGTGGTCACCCTCGTGCTCGGGGGGACACTGCCGATCCTCATCCTCCTACCGATGGCGAGTCTGCTGGGACCCTGGGTGCTGGTCCGGGCGGCGGCCGCGATCGCGGTGTCGGTGCTCGCCCTGGCCGCGTCGGTGCAATGGTCGCGGGGGCTGGTGAACCGGTACGCCGCGGCGGTCCCGAGTTCGGGACCGGGGGCGGCGGTCTGAGTTTGGGACCGGGGGCGGCGTTGCTCGATCGGTTCCGTGCCGCGCCGGGCAGCCCGCGGGATCCGGTTCGGTCATGCTCGAGCCATGCCCGCGCCCTCGCCAGATCCCGTCCATGGGGCCGCCATCGCCGCGGGTCGCCGGCACTCGGTGGGCCTGTTCGCGGACGGATCCGTGCGCACCTGCGGCCATGGCTCGGCTGGCGAG
>DDEX01000060.1 GCA_002336845.1 Rhodobacteraceae bacterium UBA1943 | reverse complement strand
GCCAGCGCCAGCCCGGCGGCCAGCAACAGATACAGCCACCCCGGAGCCAGGGGCGAGACGCGCAGGTCTTCGGTCTGATAGGCGCCGCGCGGGGTGATGCCCAGCCACCCCCGACCCGCCGCCGGGCGCCCTTCGCGCACCGTGCGCAGGGTCGGCGCGCCATCTTCGGCTCGCAGAATACCGCCCTGCATCGGCGCCAGCACCGGGGCCAGCGCCGTGGCATCTGCCAGCGTTTCGACGAATTCACGCGGCGCAGGCGGGCCGACCGCGATCACCCGGACCAAATCGCCCTGTTCCAGACGGAACAGGCCCAGACCGGGGGCTTTCCAGTCGGCTTCGTAATGGCCGGGCGATTTCTGGGGCAGGGGCAGGGTGGATTTTGCGCCATCGGGCGCGATGATCGTCACATCGCCGGGCGGCTCGGCCTTTAACGTGCGGCGCGTGATTGTCAGCACATCGCCCTTGGCAGTGGCCGACAGCGATTCCTCTTCCAGTTCCGGCTCTTTCAGCATCCAGTGCGCCAGACGCCGCAGAAGTTCCAGTTGCGGCCCGCCGCCCTCATAGCCGCGGCCCCAAAGCCAGGCCTGATCGGATGCCAGCACCGCGATGCGCCCCTGATCCACCCGGTCCAGCACCAGAAGCGGCTTGCCCTCTGGCCCCGACATCAGCACCTGACCAGACCGCTGGATCACCTCGATCAGGCGGAACCAGCGGCCCCATCCGCCCTGGGGGGCCAGCGCCTCCAGCCCTTCGGTTACCGGATGGCGACGGCCCACATCGGTCAAGGCCGGACGATAGCCGCCCTCAATCACCTGAGAGGTGGGCTCCACCGGCAGGATTTCGGCAAGCGGCGATCGCCACAGGCTGTCAACCTGCCCGAATTCCGGCCCGGCGGCGACAAGGACAGTGCCGCCCTGACGCACATAATTCACCACGTTTTCAATATATTCCGGCGGCAGGATGCCCCGCATCCGGTAACGGTCAAAGATGATCAGGTCGAAATCCTTGATCTTTTCCACGAACAACTCGCGCGTGGGAAAGGCGATCAGCGACAGTTCCTCGACCGGAACGCCATCCTGCTTTTCCGGCGGCCGCAGGATGGTGAAATGCACAAGATCGACCGAGGGGTCGGATTTCAGCAGGTTGCGCCACACCCGCTCGCCCGCGTGGGGCTCGCCCGAAACCAGCAGCACGCGCAGCCGGTCGCGCACGCCGTTTACCTGCACCACGGCGGCATTGTTGCGGTCGGTCAGTTCGCCGTTCACCGGGGCGACCGAGAATTGCAGCACGTTCTGGCCCGCATGGGGCAGGGTTACGGGCAGTTCAAGATCCTCATTCACCGGCACGGTAAAGGTAACCGGCTCGTCGGCATCGACCGCGATGGTCAGTTCGACATCGGGGCCAAGGCCGGCTGGCACAGCGCCTTGATCGTCGATCCGCAGCTTCAGCTTGAACTCTTCGCCCAGAATGGCAAAGGCAGGGGCATTCTCGATCACCAGCCTGCGGTCCCAGTCGGTGGTGCGCCCGGTCAACAGCACATGCAGCGGCGCGGGCAGGGCGGGCGCAAGGCCAAGGTCATGCACCCTGCCGTCCGAGATCAGGATGGCGCCCGCAATCCGCGCGCGGGGTTCGTTGGCGATGGCCTCGGCCAGCGCGGTCATGGCAAGCGTTCCGGCATCATCCGGTCCGTCGCCAAAGCGCGTGATGTGCAATTCGGTATTGCCGATGGCGGCGACGGCCTCTTGCACATCGGCCACCGCTTTGGCCGTCTGCGCCGCCCGGTCGCCCAGGCGTTGCGAAGCACTTTCATCGACCACCAGAAGAACGATGTCGTTCAGGGGTTTGCGCAATTCTTCCTGCAAAGTCGGGTTCAGCAGCGCCACCGCCAGCACCCCCGCAGCCAGCCCGCGCAGCGGCCAGCCCTTCAGCCCCCGGAACGCACCAAAAGCCACCAGAACCGCTGCCAGACCGGCCAGCGCCCAGATCAGTGCCACCGGCACCAGCGGGTCGAAAACCAATGTCCGGCTCATTGCCCCAGTCTTTCCAGAAGGGCAGGCACATGGACCTGATCGGATTTATAGTTGCCCGTCAGCACATGCATGATGACGTTGACGCCAAAGCGTATGGCGATCTCGCGCTGGTCTTCCCCAGCCTGCCCGCGCCCCACCGGGAACATCGGGCTGCCATCGCCGTTCACCGCCCAGGCCGCCGCCCAGTCGTTGCCGCCGATGATCACCGGCGTCACCCCGTCATTAAGGTTGCGAAAGGGCATCCCCTCGGCCTGTTCGGCATCGGGGGGCGCAGCCTCGACCCAAAGGTCGGGCGCGTTGAAACGTCCGGGAAAGTCTTGCAGCAGATAAAAGGTGCGGGTCAGGACGTGATCTTTCGGCACGGGCTCCAGCGGCGGAATGTCCAGCCCCGCGGCGATGGCTTGCAGGGCCTGCGCCTCGGGCGTGGCGCTGCCGCCGAAGCCGGCGATGTCGCCGTCGCGGGTGTCGAACAGAATCATGCCGCCGGTGCGCAGGAAACGGTTCAAGCGGGCATAGGCGGCGGGCGACGGCAGGGGCTGATCCGCCGTTATGGGCCAGTAAAGGAAGGGAAAGAACGAAAGGTCATCCTTTTCCAGATCGACACCCATCGGCGGTTCCGGTTCCACGGATGTGCGCAGCCACAACTGGTCGCCCAGGCCGCGCAGGCCCGCATCGGCGATGTCATCGACCTGAGGGTTCCCGGTCAGCACATGGGCCAGAACGATGCCGCGCGTCGCCTCGATCGCGCGGGCGTCGGCGGCGGGGTCGGGGGTTTGCGCGCGGGCCTGCGGCAGCGGGATCAGCTCCAGCACAAGCAGAA
>DDEX01000002.1 GCA_002336845.1 Rhodobacteraceae bacterium UBA1943 | reverse complement strand
AACCGGATCGCCAGGATGGTCATGGTGACCAGAAGGCTGCCGATCACCCAGAAGAACAGGGCGACCGGGAAGGTCCAGGCCATCCAGCCGCCCTTGATCATCGGGTCGAACCAGGCCTTCGCGCCGTCGGCATCCACCGGAGTGGCCCAGACAAGGAAGCCCAGAATTCCCAGCAGAACCACCACAGCGGCCAGATAGATCGCGGCCCAGGGCGCGCGCGGGGCAGGGGTGCCAAGGGGGGGGGCGGTTGTGTCGGACATGATCACCTCACACGCGGCCCAGGGCAAAGCCCTTGGCGATGTAGTTGCGGACGAACCAGATCACCAGCGCGCCGGGAATGATGGTCAGCACACCTGCGGCAGCCAGAACGCCCCAGTCCATGCCGCTTGCCGACACCGTGCGCGTCATGACCGCCGCGATGGGCTTGGCATTCACGCTGGTCAGGGTGCGCGACAAGAGCAGTTCCACCCACGAGAACATGAAGCAGAAGAACGCCGCGACACCGATCCCGCTGGCGATCAGCGGCATGAAGATGCGCAGGAAGAACCGCCAGAACCCATAGCCGTCGATATAGGCGGTTTCGTCGATTTCCTTCGGCACGCCGCGCATGAACCCTTCCAGGATCCAGACCGCCAACGGCACGTTGAACAGGCAATGCGCCAGCGCCACGGCGATATGCGTATCAAACAGCCCGATCGAGGAATAAAGCTGGAAGAACGGCAGTGCAAAGACGGCGGGTGGCGACATGCGGTTGGTCAGCAGCCAGAAGAACAGATGCTTGTCGCCCATAAAGCTGTAGCGGCTGAAGGCATAGGCCGCGGGCAGGGCGACGGTGATCGAAATCACCGTGTTCAGAACCACATAGATGATAGAGTTGACGTAACCCATATACCAGCTTGGGTCGGTCAGGATCACCGCATAGTTGCGGAATGTCAGCTCCTTGGGAAACAGAGTGAAGGTCGAGGTGATCTCGGTATTCGTCTTCAGGCTCATGTTCAGCAGCCAGTAGATCGGAACCAGCAGGAACAGGATGTAAAGGGTCATCACCAAGGCAGAGCCGCGCAGCCGCATGTCACTGGCCCTCCGCTTTATCAAGGTTGGTCATCACGGTGTAGAACACCCAGCTCACCAGCAGGATCACGAGGAAATACATGATCGAGAAGGCGGCGGCTGGCCCAAGGTCGAACTGCCCCACGGCCTGTTTCACAAGGTCGATCGACAGGAAGGTGGTCGAGTTGCCGGGCCCGCCGCCGGTGACGACGAACGGCTCGGTATAGATCATGAAGCTGTCCATGAAGCGCAGCAGAACGGCAATCAGCAGCACGCCCTGCATCTTGGGCAGCTCGATATACCGGAACACCTTCCAACGGCTGGCCTGATCAATCCGCGCCGCCTGATAGAAGGCGTTGGGGATGGATTGCAGGCCGGCATAGCACAGCAGGGCGACAAGGCTGGTCCAGTGCCAGACATCCATCACGATGATGGTGGCCCAGGCTGCAAAGGGGTCGCGGACATAGTTGTAGTCAAGCCCGAGGGCGGCCAGCGTATGGCCCAGAAGGCCAATGTCCACCCGGCCGAAAATCTGCCAGATCGTGCCGACCACGTTGAACGGGATCAGCAGCGGCAGCGCCATCAGCACCAGACACAGGCTGGACCAGAAACCCTGTTTCGGCATGTTCAGCGCGATATAGATGCCCAAGGGCACCTCGATCGCCAGAATGATGGCTGAAAACAGGATCTGCCGGCCAAGGGCGGCATGAATGCGGTCCGAGGTGACGGCCTCTTCAAACCATTCAAGCCCGGCCCAGAAGAAATCGTTGTTCCCGAAGGTGTCGTTCACCGAATAGTTCACAACGGTCATCAACGGGATGACGGCGGAAAACGCCACCACCACCAGCACGGGCAGCACAAGGAACCACGCCTTGTTGTTAAGGGTCTTATCCATCAGGCGGTCCCTCCCTGAACGCGCCAGTCGTCGGCATAGACGTTGATCCGGTCGGGCGTCAGCGTCACATGGGTCATCTCGGCAGAAACCGGCGTGCCTTCTGGCAGGATGACATTCATTGGCTGGCCTGCCGCTTGTCCCCGCACGATGCGGTGGCGGCCCACATCCTCGACGCGGGTCACGCTGAACGGCAGGCCGCTCCCGGCGTTCAGCACGGCATAGTCAGGGCGAATGCCGATCTGGGTCCGGCCCGATACCATGCCGTAATCCGCCCCCAGTGCCACTTCGGCACCGTTCACGATGGCCTTGGTGCCGCGCACCTCGGCATTCAGCAGGTTCATGCCGGGGCTGCCGATGAAATAGCCGACAAAGGTATGGGCGGGCGTCTCGAACAGTTCTTCCGGGGTGCCCATTTGCACCACCCGGCCCTCGTGCATCACCACCACCTTGTCGGCAAAGGTCAGCGCCTCGGTCTGGTCATGGGTGACGTAGATCATAGTATGGCGGAATTCGCGGTGAAGCTGCTTGAGTTGCGTACGCAATTCCCACTTCATCAACGGGTCGATCACGGTCAGCGGTTCGTCGAACAGGATGGCGTTAACATCCTCGCGCACCATGCCGCGACCAAGGCTGATCTTTTGCTTGGCATCGGCGGTCAGGCCGCGGGCTTTGCGGTCCAGCATCGCCTCGACCCCGATCATCGCGGCGATCTGATCGACGCGGGCCTTGATATAGCTGGCCTCCATCCCCCTGTTTCGCAACGGGAAGGCCAGATTGTCGCGCACCGTCATCGTGTCATAGACGACCGGGAACTGGAACACCTGCGCAATGTTGCGCTCGGCGGTTTCGGCTTGCGTCACGTCGCGGTCGCCGAACAGCACCTGGCCATGACTGGGCCGCAACAGGCCAGAGATGATGTTCAAAAGCGTGGTCTTGCCACAGCCCGAGGCGCCCAGCAGGGCATAGGCCCCGCCGTCTTGCCAGACGTGGTTCAGTTCTTTCAGCGCATAGTCCTTGTCGCCGCTGGGGTTGGCCACATAGCTGTGCGCAAGGTTCTTCAGGGTGATCTGTGCCATGTCTGCCCCCTATGCCGCACTTGCGTAAGATGCCGGGGCAGCCAGACGGCCCGAGGCATCGAACAGGTAAACATGGGCGGGGTTCAGCCACAGGCTGACCTCGGCGCCCGGGGGCAGGTCATGGATGCCCTCGACCAGCGCCACCCATTTGTCGGTGCCGTGGTAGAGGTGCAGGAAGGTTTCGGCCCCGGTAATCTCGGTCACGCCCAGGCGGCATTTCAGCTCGATCGTTTGCCCGGAATGGGTGTTCAGGTGCAGGTGATTGGCGCGGAACCCGGCCAGATATTGCCCGTCGGGCAGGGCGGCAAAGGCGCCATCGGCGGGGGCGTTGACGCCTTGGCCAAAGGTCAGCCGGTGGCCCTGCTTGACGCAGGGCATGAAGTTCATCGGAGGGTCGGAAAACACCCGCGCCGTGGTGGCATCGACCGGCTGGCGGTAAACCGTGGGCGTCGGGCCGAACTGGGTCACGCGGCCTTCCCACAGGGTCGCCGTATTGCCGCCCAGCAGCAGCGCCTCTTCGGGTTCGGTGGTGGCATAGACAAAGATCGCGCCGGATTCTTCAAAGATCCGCGGGATTTCCGCCCGCAATTCCTCGCGCAGTTTGTAGTCCAGGTTCGCCAAAGGCTCGTCCAGCAGCACCAGCCCTGCACCCTTCACCAGCGCGCGGGCCAGCGCACAACGCTGTTGCTGGCCGCCCGAAAGCTCCAGCGGCTTGCGCGTCAGCATCGGCGTCAGTTTCAGCATCTCGGCGGTGCCACGCACCGCGCGGTCGATTTCCGCCGCCGACAGGCCTGCCAGCCGCAGGGGCGAGGCGATGTTTTCATACACCGTCAGCGCCGGGTAGTTGATGAATTGCTGATAGACCATCGCCACCTTGCGGTCCTGCACACGCATTCCGGTGACGTCTTGCCCGTTCCAGAAGATGCGCCCGGCGGTGGGCACGTCCAGCCCCGCCATCAGCCGCATCAGCGAGGTTTTGCCCGACAGCGTGGGGCCAAGAAGGACGTTCATCGTCCCCTTTTCCAGCCGCAGGTCGGTGGGGCGGATATGGTCCTGCCCCTTGATGACCCGGGCTACCCCTTTCAGTTCAAGTGCCACGTTTCCCCCCGTTCATTCCGCCGCAGTCGCGGCGCTTGCACCCTGATCCGCCATGAAGCGGTCAAGGGCGGCAATCTCATCCTCGCTCAACCGCAGGCCCAGCTTGGTCCGCCGCCACGCCACATCCTGCGCGGTGCAGGCAAATTCATGGGCCATCAGCCAGCGCACCTCGGCTTCGGTCAGTGTGGCACCAAAGGCTTGGCCCAGATCTGCCGGCGATTTTGCCCTGCCCAGAATGGTTGCGGCCTCGGTGCCATAGGTCCGCACAAGGCGACGGGCCCAGGCATGATCCAGCCACGGTCGCCCCGCTTGCAGCGCCGCAATCAGCGCGGCCACGCCATCGACCGGGAAATTGCCGCCGGGCAGGGGCGCGCGGGCTGTCCATGGCCCTTTCGCCTGCGGAAAGAAGGGCGCGAGCTTTTCCAGCGCATGTTCTGCAAGGCGGCGATAAGTGGTGATCTTGCCGCCGAACACATTCAACAAAGGCGCGCCCGTCTGATCCAGCGACAGGACATAATCGCGGGTCGCTGCCGTGGCCGATTTTGCCCCGTCGTTATACAGGGGCCGCACGCCCGAATAGGTCCAGACCACATCGTCCGCCGTGACCGGATGGGCGAAATAGCGGCTGGCAAAGGCCAGAAGGTAGTCGCGCTCCTCGTCGGTGCATTTCGGGGTGCCGGGGGCGCCCTGGTGGTCCTTGTCGGTCGTGCCGATCAGGGTGAAGTCGTCCTCGTAGGGAATGGCGAAGATGATCCGCCCGTCCTCGCCCTGAAAGAAATAGCAGCGGTCGTGATCATAAAGCTTGCGGGTCACGATATGGCTGCCGCGCACCAGCCGGACCCCTTCGGTCGAGTTGATGTGGGTGACATTGCGGATCACATCCTCGACCCAGGGGCCACCGGCATTCACCAGAGCGCGGGAGCGGAAGGTTTGTGGGCCGTCGGGGCCCTCGCATTCCACCAGCCAGCCGTCGCCCTGCCGTTCGGCATGAACGACACGGGTGCGTGTCATGACATTGGTGCCGCGTTCCGCAGCGTCGCGGGCGTTCAAGGCCACCAGCCGGGAATCCTGCACCCAGCAGTCGGAATATTCATAGGCTTTGCGGAACCGCGATTGCAGTACCTTGCCTGCCGGATCGCGTGCAAGGTCCAGCGACCGGGTGGCGGGCAGGATCTTTCTGCCGCCCAAGGTATCATACAGGAACAGGCCCAACCGGATCAGCCATGCCGGCCGGCGGCCCTTCATCCAGGGCATCGTGGCCGCCAGCAGCTTGCCGGTCGGCGTCTCGCCCTCGAACCGCATATCGGGGTGATAGGGCAGAACAAAGCGCATCGGCCAACTGATATGCGGCATGGCGACCAGAAGCGTTTCGCGTTCCTCCAGCGCCTCGCGCACCAGACGGAACTCGAAATATTCCAGATAGCGCAGCCCGCCATGAAACAGCTTGGTCGAGGCGGATGATGTCGCCTGCGCCAGATCACCCTGTTCGGCCAGCGCAACCGTCAGGCCCCGGCCCACAGCGTCACGGGCAATGCCGCAGCCATTGATGCCGCCGCCAATAATGAAAAGATCGACCTCTGATGGCCGTGCCTTCTCGCTCACGGATTGTCCTCCCCTGACATGTTTAGACTGCGGCAGAATGTTCGTTTTGGCAATATGCGTTTTCTTTTTTGCGCGAAATACCTATTTTCGCACATGCAGAAAGTGTATTATATCAAGGTTTCCAGCATGATACCGCTATCAACACGCGATACTGTTCTGTGCGCGCCAGCATGGCGCCGCCTTGGATGCCGCAGTCGCATCTCTGCCTTCTTGCGCAATGAAGGCGCATCCGCGAAACTGATACGAACATTTTACGAAATGAAAGGAACGAGGCATGGCCCTCAGCTTCCGTCAAAGCGAGATTCTGGAGATCACGCGCCAGGAAGGCCGCGTCGTGGTCGAGGATCTGGCCGGACGCTTTGATGTGACCTTGCAGACCATCCGCCGCGATCTGACGGAACTGTCCGATCTGGGGCTGGTGGACAGGGTGCATGGCGGGGCGGTGCCGCGCACCGGGGCGACCAACCTGGGCTATGAGCAGCGTCGGCGCATGAACGAGGATGCCAAGGCCGCCATCGCACGGGCCTGCGCGGCGGATATTCCCGAAAACTGTTCACTTATCCTGAACCTTGGCACAACGACCGAGGCGGTCGCGCGCGAGTTGCTGCATCACCGCAATATCACCGTCATCACCAACAACATGAACGTGGCCAATATTCTGGCCGACAATCCGGGGTGTGAGGTGATGGTGGCCGGGGGCGCGCTGCGCCGGTCGGATGGCGGGCTTGTGGGGGAATTGACCACCCAGTTCTTTGAACAGTTCAAGGTCGATTACGCGATCATCGGTGCCTCGGCGCTGGATCGGGACGGCGACTTGCTGGACTACGATTTGCAAGAGGTGCGGGTGTCGAAATCGATCCTGCGGCAGGCGCGGCAAAGCTTTCTTGTGTGCGACCATTCCAAGCTGGACCGGCCCGCCCCCGCGCGACTGGCGTCACTGTCAGAACTGACGGCGCTTTACACCGATCTGCCTTTGCCACCGGAACTGGCATTGAAATGCGCCGAATGGGGCACGCGGGTTCAGATCGCGCCGGTCGCCGGGGTCTGACCTGTCGCGGTGCGGTCCAGCAATGCCTGCATCGCAGCGCGTGCAGCCGGGGAATCGCCGGTTTCTATGGCCGCCAGCAGGGCAAGATGTTCGGCGGCATCGCGCGGGGCCAGACCTTCGGCCGGCGGTTGTCCGGCAGTCAGCCGGGCACCGATGTCGATGGCCACGCCAAACTCGACCAGACCCGAGGCCGCACGGATGAACGGATTGGCCGAGGCCTCGCAGATCACGCGATGCAGCTCGAATTCGGCCATGGCAAAGGGTTCGGGCTGATGGCTCATCACCAGTCGCTGGTTCTGCCAATAGCGCAACAGGCGAATGTGTTCGGCCTCGCGGTGCAGGGCCGCCTGCGCCGCCGCCTCTTGTTGCAGGCCGCGGCGCACCACGTTGAAGGCGGCCAGAAAGGCGGGCGAGGAGCCGCTTTCCAGGACCCACAGCAGAACTTGCCGGTCATAAAGGTTCCAGCGCGCCTGCGGCAGAACCCGGGTGCCTACCTTGGCCCGCGCCTCGACCAGGCCCTTGGCCTCCAGCGTCTTCAGCGCCTCGCGCAGCACGGTGCGCGATACGCCGAACCGCTCCATCATCTCGGCATCGCCGGGCAGGATCGACCCCACGGCCATGGCGCCGCCGACAATCGCCGCCCCGACCTCATTGATGACGTAAGAGTGGTAGTTTCTTGCCGCCTGTCGCCCGGAGAGCGTTCGGATAAGGCTTCCGGGTTCGCTCATCTCATGCGGTCCAAAGGATCTTTCTGCGGCGGGGCGCGGCCGAGTGCAAAAGCCGCTGAAGCAGGATGAACATAAACAAAAGTGCCCCGATGACAATCTTGGTCCACCAGCTTGACAGCGTTCCGTCAAAGACGATGTAGGTCTGCACCAAACCTTGCAGCATCACGCCGATGAAAGTGCCCGCGACCAGCCCGTAACCGCCGGTTAGCAGGGTGCCGCCGATCACCACGGCGGCAATCGCATCCAGTTCTACCCCCAGTGCGTTCAGCGAATATCCGGCCGAGGTGTAAAGCGAGAACACCACCCCGGCGAGGCCCGCCAGAGTGGAGGACAGCGTATAGATCAGCACCGTCGTCCGCGCCACCGGCACGCCCATCAGCGCGGCAGAGGTTTCCGACCCCCCAAGCGCATAGACGTAAGAGCCAAAGCGGGTGCGGTGGGCAATGACGATCCCGGCAAGGAAGACCAGAAGCATCATGATGCCCACCACAGACAGCCGCCCCCCACCTGGCATCAGCAGGTAAGACTTGGAAACCGTGGTGTAAAAGCTGTGCTTGATCCCGATGCTGTCGGGCGACAGGACCGAGGCCGCGCCCCGCGCCAGAAACATCCCGGCCAGTGTGACGATGAAACTGGGCACGCGCAGATAGTAGATTGCCGCCCCCATGCCCGCGCCGAACAGCGCCGCCACGGCCAATGCTATGGCAAAGGCGGCAAGGGGGTGCAGGCCGACCCACATGACCAGAACGGCGATCAGCACCGTGGTGAACCCGATCACCGCGCCGACCGACAGGTCGATCCCGCCCGACAGGATCACGAAGGTCATGCCCACCGCCGCAATGCCAAGAAAGGCGTTGTCGGTCAGGAAATTGCCCAGCACGCGGGTCGAGGCCATGGCGGGAAACTGCGCTATGGCCAGCAGATAGGCCAGAACAAAGATCGCGGCCGTTGCCAGCAGCGGGCGAAGCGAGCGGTTCATGCGCGGTCTCCTTGTTGGGCACTGACTTGCGCACCGGGCGCGACCTTCAGCCGCCTGCGTTGCACAAAACTGGCGGCAAAGGGCGATTGCAGCACCAGAATCAGGATGATGACGGCGGATTTGACCACGAGGTTGAACTCTGGCGAAAATCCCGAAATCAGGATGCCGGTGTTCATCGCCTGAATGATCATGGCGCCCACCACCGACATCGGAATTGAAAACCGCCCGCCCAGCAGCGAGGTTCCCCCCACCACCACTGCCAGAATGGCATCAAGCTCCAGCCACAGGCCCGCATTGTTGGCATCGGCCCCGCGAATGTCACCCGCAACGATCAGCCCGGCGAGGGCCGCGCAAAGGCCAGCAAAGGCATAAACCACCAGCAGCAGGGCGCCAGCCTTGATGCCCGCGAACCGCGCGGCAGAGCGGTTGATGCCGACCGCCTCGATCAACAACCCCAGCGCGGTGCGCCGCACCGCCAGCGTGGTCAGGATCGTCAGCCCGATCAGCAGCACAACTGGCGTCGGCAGCCCCGCGACCGACCCGGTGCCGATAAAGATCAGCACGGGGTCGGTAAAGGTGACGATGCTGCCTTCGGTGATCAGTTGTGCCAGACCGCGCCCGGCCACCATGAGAACAAGCGTGGCGATGATCGGCTGGATCGAGAGGGTGGTGACAAGAATGCCGTTCCACAACCCGCACAGCAGGCCAACGGCCAAAGCCGCGGCCACCGCCAGCACGGCAGGCTGGCCGCTGGTGACCATCACCGCAGCCACGGCCCCGGCAATTGCCATGACCGCGCCGACCGACAGATCGACGCCCTTGGTGGCAATGACCGCCGTCATGCCGATTGCCAGAATGGCCACCGGCGTGCCGCGGTTCAGCACGTCGATCAGGCTGCCGAACAGACGGCCGTCCTGCCAGGTGATCGAGAAAAAGCCCGGAAACAGCAGCCAGTTTATCCCCAACAGCGCCAGCAGCGCCAGAAACTGCGGCCGCAGCAGGGCGGTCGTCACGCTGCGGTGGCGCAGGGCAGGCGGCTGCGGGGCTGGGCGGATCTGTGCGGTGGGACGGGTCATGGCGTCACCTCTGCCAATGAAGTTCCGGCAATGGCCTGCACGATGCGGTCGGGTGCCACATCGGCCCCGGTCAGTTCCGCCACCATCTGGCGGTCGCGCATGACGACGACGCGGTTGGAATAGGCCACCACCTCGTCCAGTTCCGAAGAGATCACGAACAGCCCCAGCCCCTCTTCACGCAAGCGGTTGATCGTACGTACAATTTCGGCATGGGCACCGACGTCGATCCCGCGGGTTGGTTCGTCAAGAATAAGGAAACTGGGGTCTATGGCCAGCCAGCGCGCCAGAATGACCTTTTGCTGATTGCCCCCCGACAACAGCTTGACCGGCATGTCATGGTTGGCCGCGCGGATATCCAGCGCCTCGGCATAGCGGCCCGCAAGGTCGATCTGGTCATCGCGGTTCAGGGCGCGGAACCAGCCCAGCTTTGCCTGCAACGCGATGATGATATTCTCGCGCACCGACAATTCGCCGAAAATCCCGTCCAGCTTGCGGTCTTCGGGGCAAAAGCCGAACCCGGCGGCAACCGCCTGTGCCGGGTTGCGGATGGTGACGGACTTGCCATCGATCGTGATCTGGCCGCTGTCGGCGGGATCGATGCCGAACATCAGCCGCGCCATTTCGGTCCGACCCGACCCCAACAGGCCCGCGACGCCGACCACCTCGCCTTCATGCACTTCCAGTGTGAAGGGGGCGACGCTGCCCTTGCGGCCCAGCCCGGCAAATCCGACGCAAGGCGCGCCATGGGTGGTTTCCGCCAGTCCGGTCAGATGGTGATCGAAGGCCACATCCTTGCCCAGCATCATGCGCACGACATCGGTGGTGCTGACTTCGGCCAGTCTTTCGGTCGCAATCTTGCGGCCATTGCGCAGAATCGTCACCCGGTCGGCCAGCGCGAAGACCTGATCGAGGAAATGGGTGATGAAGATGATGCCCAACCCGCGCGCCTTTAGGGTCCGGATCACCTCGAACAGGCGCTCCACCTCGTTGCGGTCAAGGCTGGCGGTGGGTTCGTCCAGCACCAGAACCTTGCCCGACAACTCCACCGCACGGGCGATGGCAACGATCTGCTGGATCGCCACCGAAAAGGACGACAATTCCTCGCGCACGTCGATTTCAAGGCCATAGGTCGCCAGAACCTGGCGGGCGTGCGCCTCGATTTCCTTGCGGCGGATCAGGCCCCAGCGGGTCGGCTGGTGGCCCAGAAACAGGTTTTCGGCCACCGAGCGGTTGGGCAGCAGGTTGACCTCTTGATAGACCGTGCCGATGCCGTGGCTTTGGGCGTGCAGCGGGTCGCGGAACGAAACCGGCGCGCCTTGCAGCCGCACCTCGCCACCATCCGGGCGATAGGCGCCGGTCAATATCTTGATCAGGGTCGATTTGCCCGCGCCGTTTTCGCCCAGCAGGGCATGCACCTCGCCCGCGCGCAGCGCAAAGCTCACATCATCCAGCGCGCGATGCTGGCCAAATATCTTGACGATGCCCCGCGCCTCCAACAGCGCGCCCGCCGCCTCTGCCGTCATGGCCCGATCCCCCCGACTATTCCGATTTCCTCCGCCCGCCAGTTCACGCCGGGGCGGTTCAAAAAGCAATCCGGGGCCGGTGGTCCGGCCCCGGGACTGCGGTGTCAGTAGCCCAGACCCTTGCGGCGGTCATACTCGCCCTGCGGATCGTCGGCCTGGGTAAACAGCTTCGATTCGGTGATGATCGCCTTTTCCGGCACCGTGCCGCCGTTCAGATAGGCGTCCAGCGCATCGAAGGCCGGGCCTGCCATGTTGGGGGTCAGTTCAACGGTCGCATTCGCCTCGCCCGCCACCATGGCCGAGAAGATGTCCGGCACGCCGTCGATCGACACCACCAGAATGTCGCTGCCCGGTTTCAGGCCCGCATCCTTGATGGCCTGAATGGCGCCGACCGCCATGTCGTCGTTATGGGCATAGACGGCGCAGATGCCCTTGCCACCGCCTTCGGCCTTGAGGAAGCCCTCCATCACCTCTTTGCCCTTGGCGCGGGTAAAGTCGCCGGTCTGGCTGCGGATCACCTTGATGTTCGAGGTGGCGCCGACCGCATCGTCAAAGCCCTTCTTGCGGTTGATCGCGGGCGAGGAGCCAACGGTGCCCTCCAGCTCGACCACGTTGCAATCCTTGCCTGCCAGCGTGTCGATCAGCCATTTGCCCGCAACCGCGCCTTCCTTGACCTGATCCGAGGCGACGCCTGTCAGATACAGATCGGGGCTGGCATCAATGCCACGGTCCAGAAGGACCACGGGGATATTGGCTTCCTTGGCTTCGCCCAGCACCTCGTCCCAGCCGGTCGAGACGACCGGGGCGATCAAGATGGCGTCAACCCCTTGTGCGATAAAGCCGCGAATGGCCTTGATCTGGTTTTCCTGCTTTTGTTGCGCATCGGCGAATTTCAGGTCGATGCCGCGCGTCTCGGCCTGCGATTTCGTGACCGAGGTTTCCGCCGCGCGCCAGCCCGATTCCGAACCGATCTGCGAAAAGCCGATCACCTTGCCGGTCAGGTCGGCATGGGCTGCCGTGGACAAAAGCGCCGCCAGCCCCGCGCCAAGCGCGAGTTTCGTGATGATAGCCATGTTTCCTCCCTTGGAAATTGGCCACGCTCCTCAACGTGGCGGGAATAGGCTAGCAAAAGTAGTATTATATGCAAGATGGGTTTCCAGCCGCGTCGCGGCATGGTTCGTCCGGGCACTGTAAGGAATTGCAAAGGGTTACACAGGGTGCCTGGGCAGGATGAGCCGCCGCGGCGCAGCGTGCGCATCACACTGTCGGCACGGATCCATGGCACAGGATGCGCATCGCGGGCGATTCGCCGAGGCGGTGGTTGTCTCTTTTCCTTCGCGCTGGCAATGTCGCCGCAGCGGCGAAGGAGACGATATGGCCCCGAAATTCGGAACAAGCGGACTGCGCGGTCTGGTGGTGGAACTGACCGACGATCTGGTGGCCGATCATGTCCGTGCTTTTGTTTCCGCGTGCCCTGTGGGCAGCGGGTTGTGGATCGGGCGCGACCTGCGCCCCTCTTCCCCTGCGCTGGCGGCAGCCGTGGCGCGTGCCGCGCGGGAAGAAGGGATTGCCGTGACCGATTGCGGTGCCGTGCCCACGCCCGCGCTGGCGCTTGCCGCCATGCGTGCGGGGGCGGCAGCGGTGATGGTGACCGGCAGCCATATTCCGGCCGACCGCAACGGGCTGAAGTTCTATCTGCCGGGGGGAGAGATCGACAAGGCAGATGAGGCGGCCATTCTGTCGAACCTTGGCCGCCCGCCTGCGGGCCGGGTCGCGTCCCTGGCGCATTGCGAAACCGCAGGGGCCGATTGGGTCGCCCGCTATGTCGCCGGGTTTGGCAGCGATGCCCTGGCCGGCCTGCGTATCGGAGTCTGGGCGCATAGCGCCGTCAGCCGTGATCTGTTGCTGCGGACCTTGGCCGATCTGGGGGCCACGGCGGTTGAGGTCGGCCGGTCAGACAGCTTCATTCCGGTCGATACCGAAGCGGTTTCGCCCGAGGCCCGTGCGGCGATTGCCGGTTGGGTGGCGGCGCATCGGTTGGATGCGCTTATCTCGACCGATGGCGATGGCGATCGGCCCTTGCTGGCCGATGCGGCGGGGCAGATCGTGCCGGGCGATGTGCTGGGGCAGATCACGGCGGCGGCGCTGGGGGCCGATGTGGTGGTGACCCCGGTCAGTTCGAACAGCGGGGCAGAGGCGTCGGGCCGTTTCGCCCGCGTGGTCAGGACCAAGATCGGCTCTCCTTTCGTTATCGCGGGCATGGAGCAGGCGGGCGGGCGCGTCGTGGGATATGAGGCCAATGGCGGCTTTCTGCTGGGTTTTGCCGCGCAAGGCCCGGCTGGCCCACTGCCGCCCCTTGCCACCCGCGACAGCCTGCTGCCCATGATCGCCACGCTGGCCGAAGGTGCCCGTGTGGGCGGGGTCGCCGCTCGTGTCGCACAGGAACCGGCGCGCTTTACCGCCGCCGACCGGGTGGAGAATACCCCGACCGAGGCAACCGCGGCCCTGCTGGCGCGGCTGACCAAAAGCCCGCCCGAGCTTGCGGCCCTGCTGACCCGTCTGGACGAACAGGCGGTGGCGACCGACATGACAGACGGATTGCGCGTCACGCTGGCCTCTGGCCGCGTCCTGCATCTGCGCCCCTCTGGCAACGCGCCAGAGTTCCGGGTTTACGCCGAGGCCGAAACTCCTGCGGCGGCCCAGGCGCTGATGGGGCGGGCCTTTGCGCTGCTGGCGGCAGAGTTTCGGCCCGATAGGCCCTGAACCCCTTGCCCCGGCGCGCAAATCTGGCACAAGCTGGCCCCGACCCCTGGGGATGAGGATAATGATTACTCCGGTTCTGTTGTGTGGCGGTTCGGGCACCCGGCTGTGGCCCCTTTCGCGCAAAAGCTTTCCCAAGCAGTTCGTGCATCTGACGGGCACGGACAGCCTGTTCGTCGCCTCGGCCCGCAGGCTGTCGGGCGAGGGCTTTGCTCCTCCGGTCGTCGTTACCGGGTCCGATTTCCGCTTTATCGTGACCGAGCAATTGCTGGAGGCAGGGGTGGACCCCGGCGCGATCCTGATCGAACCGGAAGGGCGCAACACCGCCCCCGCCGTTCTGGCCGCCACGCTGCACATCGCCGCCAGCGACCCCGATGCGCTGATCCTGGTCGCGCCCTCGGATCATGCCATCGAAAACCCCGCCGCTTTTCGCGCCGCCGTGCAGCGCGGTGTTCCGGCGGCGCGGGCGGGGCAGATCGTCACCTTCGGCATAGCGCCGACTCATGCCGAAACCGGCTATGGCTGGCTGGAGCTGGCCGGCCCGGCGGCGGCTGACCCGGTAGCGTTGCGCCGTTTTGTCGAAAAACCCGATGCCGCGCGGGCGCAAGAGATGTTGCAGGCCGGAACCTATTTGTGGAACGCCGGTATCTTCCTGTTCAGCGCGAAAACCATGCTGGCGGCGTTTCAGGCACATGCTTCCGACATGCTGGCTCCTGTCAAACAGGCGATTGAAAACGCCCGGTCGGATCTGGGGTTTCTGCGGCTGGACGGCGAAGTCTGGGCCAAGGCTCCGTCGATCTCGGTTGACTATGCGGTGATGGAGCGGGCGGCGAACCTGTCGGTCGTGGCCTTTGCCGAGGGCTGGAACGACCTTGGCGGCTGGGACGCCGTAGCGCGCGAGATGGGGGCGGATGCGGCCGGGGTCAGCGTCTCTGGCGCGGTAACGGCGATAGATTGCGCCGATACGCTGTTGCGGTCGGATAGCGAAGGGGTCGAACTGGTCGGCATCGGTTTGAACAACATCGTTGCGGTGGCGATGAACGATGCGGTTCTGGTCGCCGACCGCAGCCGCGCGCAGGATGTGAAAAAGGCGGTCGAGGCGCTGAAGGCCAAGGGCGCCAAACAGGCCGAGGCCTTTCCGCGCGATCACCGGCCCTGGGGCTGGTTTGAAACACTGGCGCTGGCCGACCGCTTTCAGGTCAAGCGCATCGTGGTGCATCCGGGGGCTGCGCTGTCGTTGCAAAGCCATTTTCACCGCTCGGAGCACTGGATCGTCGTGTCCGGCACCGCACGGGTGACGATTGACGATACGGTGCAGGTGCTGGGCGAAAACCAGTCGGTCTATATTCCCTTGGGTGCGAAACACCGGATGGAAAACCCGGGCCGCGTGCCGATGGTTCTGATCGAGGTGCAGACCGGCAGTTACCTGGGCGAAGATGACATCGTGCGCTATGACGACATCTATGCCCGCGGGCAGGGGGCCAAGGGCTAGGGCGCCACAGGGCCGGTCAGTCCGTGACCGGACGATAGCCGCCGTGCCAATAGGTCAGCGCGCCGACCCCGGCGGTGATGCGGGTGGCGCGGACATGGCCGACCACGATGGTATGGGTGGCCTTGTCGATCATATCCTCGACCTCGCAGTCAAAGGCGGCGGCGGCCCCTTTCAGCAACCGCGCGCCGGTGACGGCGGTTTCCCATTCGGCCCCGTCATAGCGCGCGGGTCCATGCGCGCCGGTGCGCCCCGAAAACCGCTCTGCCACCGTTTGCTGCGCGGCCCCGAGCGACGAGAGGCCGAAGAACGGATAGCGCGTCAGCAACGGATGGGCCGAAGAACTGCGGTTGATACAGACCAGAACCATCGGCGGCTCGGCCGACAGCGACACGGCCGAGGTGACCACAAGGCCGTTCGCCTCTGGTCCCTGACCAACCGTCAGAATGGCGCAATTCCCGACGATGGCCCGCATGGCCGCGCGGAATGTGTCGGGGGTCAGATCCTTCATGCCATCTCCATCGGGTCGCACCGCCTTGCAGATAGGGCAATCGGGCGGGCGTCACCACCCTCTTGCCGGAAAATCGTGGCGATGGTGGACCGAAATGGCGGCAACCGCTATCACGGGGGCAAACCCGGAGGACCAATGCCCCAGCCAAACGATCTGATCGCGCTGTTTCAATCCCAACTGATCGAGCCGTTCCGCATCGGCCTGTTGATCGCCCTGTTCGTCACCATGCTGCGCACCCGCGCCAATACCGGCACCTGGACGCCCCTGGCCATCGGGGCGGTGTTCGTGGCGGTGGTGATCCCGGTCACGCGGGTATCCGGCGCGCCCAAGGCCGCGATGCCGGTTGAGATCGGGGTGGGCATTCTGGCCAACCTCGTCCTGTTGGCGGTTGTGCTGGGTATCTGGACCCTGTGGCTGCGCTTGCGCCGCTGAAAACGAAACGGGCCAGGGTGTCGCCACCCCGGCCCGATCCTGAACCTGTCTTCGGCCTTATTCGGCGAAGATGTTCTTCTTGTGGGTGTCGCCGGGCACAAAGATCGTGCCGATGACGACGGTCATCACCGCGATCACGATGGCATACCACAGGCCGGAATAGATGTTGCCGGTCTGGGCCGAGATTGCCAGCGCTGTGGCGGGCAGCAGGCCACCGAACCAGCCGTTGCCGATGTGGTAGGGCAGCGACATGCCGGAATAGCGGATGCGGGTCGGGAACAGTTCAACCAGCATGGCCGCAATCGGGCCGTAAACCATCGTCACCAGGATGATCAGATAGGTCAGGATCGCAATGATCGTGATCTTCTGGCCGGTGAAGATGTCAAGGAAGTTGGACGCCTTGGCGATGCCTTCGGCCTTGTCGGCCGAAGCGGGATAGCCGGCGGCGGTCAGCGCGTCACCCAAGGTCTTGTCAAAGCCGGTCTTGACGGCCTTGGCATCGTCCAGCGCCTTTTGGGCGGCGTCGATCGCAGCCTGATCGGTGCCGGCCTTCGCGGTTTCCAGAGCAGCGGTCGCGGCCTTCACGTCGGCGGCGTTTTTCGCGCCGTCAAACGACTGAACCACGGTTTCGCCGATCTTGACGCTGGCCACCGTGCCCGCCGGGGCGGCAACGGTTTCCGAATTGGCCGAGGCCTTGTTCAGCGCGGCCTTGAGTTGGTCGCAGCTTGTGGTGAACTTGGCGGTCCCCACCGGGTTGAACTGGAACGAGCAGTCGGCCGGATCGGCGGTTACGACGATCGGGGTCTGTTGCGCTGCATAAAGCGCGGGGTTCGCGGTCTTGGTCAGGAAGTGGAAGACCGGGAAGTAGGTGATCGCCGCAATCAGGCAGCCGGCCAGGATGATCGGCTTGCGGCCGATGCGGTCCGACAGGCGGCCGAAGAAGATGAAGCCATAGGTGCCCAGGATCAGCGACCAGGCCACGAAGACGTTGGCGGTGAAGCTGTCAACCTTGATGACCGATTGCAGGAAGAACAGGGCATAGAACTGGCCCGAGTACCACACGACGGCTTGACCCGCGGTCAGGCCCAGCAGGGCGATGACGGCGAATTTGGCGTTCTTCCACTGGCCGAAGGCTTCGCGCAGCGGCGCCTTCGAGGCGGCACCCTCTTCCTTCATCTTCTTGAAGGCGGGGGATTCGTTCATCGTCACGCGGATATAAAGCGAGATCAGCAGCAGGAAGATCGAGCCGAGGAACGGAATCCGCCAGCCCCAGGCTTTCCACGGCTCCAGCAGCACCTGTTCGCCGGTCTTGGCATCCAGCAGCGGCGCGCCGTCCAGGCCGAATTGCGGCACGGTCGGGTAGTGGCCGTTGATATAGCCCTGGCAGATCAGGATGACGACCAGCGACAACAGCAGGCCCAGCGTCGCGGTGGTCTGGATGAACGAGGTGAAATAGCCGCGCTGGTTTTGCGGCGCGTGTTCGGCCACATAGGTCGCGGCCCCGCCATATTCACCACCCAAGGCAAGGCCCTGCAACATGCGCAGGCCGATCAGGATGTAAGGCGCTGCCACGCCCCAGCTTTGATAGCCGGGCAGAAGGCCGACGAGGAAGGTCGAAAGACCCATGATCAGGATGGTGGCAAGGAAGGTGTACTTCCGGCCGATCAGGTCGCCCAGGCTGCCGAACACCAGCGCGCCGAACGGGCGTACCAGAAAGCCCGCCGCAAAGGCCAAAAGCGCAAACACGTTGCGCGTGGCTTCGGGGAAGGGCGTAAAGAACTGCGCGCCGATGATCGCCGCCAGCGAGCCGTAAAGATAGAAGTCATAC
Organism: Rhodobacteraceae bacterium UBA1943; assembly: GCA_002336845.1. Classification (GTDB taxonomy): domain Bacteria; phylum Pseudomonadota; class Alphaproteobacteria; order Rhodobacterales; family Rhodobacteraceae; genus Fuscibacter. The sequence goes on along the minus strand of DDEX01000002.1, from coordinate 1,399 downwards.
CATTCGAAAACGGTGCCGGCAGAGGAGGCGATGATGACCTTCCTTTCCTCTGCCGTCATGGGACGCGAGCGTGCGCCGACGTCCGTCGATGTTGTTGCCATGTGGCTTTCCTCCATGTTTCCGGGCCATGCCGGGTCTGTCCCGATCAGCGTCTTGTCGGCCAAGCCTTTCCCGGTCCCGAAATGCTTCGGGTTCGGCAAGGTGCCGCTTCTGGCTGATCTCTCTCCCTTCCTCCGCGCCCGGCCCTCCTGCCGGACGTGGCCTTCCCTCAGGCTGAAACGCCGGTCACGATGCGGCCAAGCGCGCGGCGGACCGCCGCGATGTCAGCCATCGCGTCGATCCGTTCCAGCACGCCCTTGCCTTCGTAATAGGCGATCAGGGGCGCCGTCTGGGCGTGATAGGCTTTCAGCCTTTCGCGCACCGTTTCGGCATTGTCGTCGGCCCGGCGCTTGAAGTCCGAACCTCCGCATTTGTCGCAGGTTCCCGCATGGGCGGGCTGCTTGAACTGGTCGTGATAACCTTCGCCGCAAGTGCCGCAGGTATAGCGGCCGGAAACCCGGCCCACCATCGCCTCGTCATCGACCTCCAGGCTGATCGCGGCGGTGACGCGCTGGTCCTTGGCCGTCAACAGCGTGTCGAGCGCGGCGGCCTGCCCGGCGGTGCGGGGAAAGCCGTCAAGGATGATGCCCTTGGCGGTATCGGGCTGGGCCATGCGGTCGCGCAGGATCGCCAGCACGATGTCGTCGGACACAAGGCCGCCCGCCGCCATGACGGCCTTGGCCTGATTGCCAGCCTCGGTGCCCGCCGCGACGGCGGCGCGCAACATGTCGCCGGTTGAAAGCTGGATCAGACCGAAATCTTCTTCCAGCATCCGGGCCTGCGTGCCCTTGCCTGCGCCGGGAGGGCCAAGAAGGATCAGGACGGGGGGCTGCGCCATGCCTCAGCTCCGGTTCATGCGGTTGGCGATCAGGTCATCGACGACCGAGGGGTCAGCCAGGGTCGAGGTATCGCCAAGGGCGCCGAAATCATTCTCGGCGATCTTGCGCAGAATGCGGCGCATGATCTTGCCCGAGCGGGTCTTGGGCAGGCCGGGGGCCCATTGGATCAGGTCGGGCTTGGCGATCGGGCCGATCTCAGTGCGAACCCAGGCCTCCAGCTCCTTGCGCAGGGCATCGGTCGGTTCTTCGCCCTTCATCAGGGTGACATAGGCATAGATGCCCTGGCCCTTGATATCGTGCGGATAGCCGACCACAGCGCTTTCGGCGACCTTGGGGTGCGCGACCAGGGCAGATTCCACTTCGGCCGTTCCCATCCGGTGGCCCGAGACGTTGATCACGTCATCGACCCGGCCGGTGATCCAGTAATAACCGTCGGCGTCGCGGCGGCAGCCGTCGCCGGT
>DDEX01000029.1:12957-13186 GCA_002336845.1 Rhodobacteraceae bacterium UBA1943 | reverse complement strand
GATGGTGTTGGGGGCGGTGATGCTGAACGCAGTGGCGGGCGCGCGGCGCAATGCGCTGCAGGCGGTCTAGGGCAACCGACATTGGGGCTTCGGATGTCCGGGCGGCTCAGGAAACGCGTCGCGTTTCCCCGCCCGCTCGCGCGGTTTCCGCTTGGGTCACCTCCACGAGAGACCCCGAGAGGCCAGTGCCTGCCCCGGCGGGCGAGAAGCGCCCGCCGATGGCGGGGCG
>DDEX01000029.1:0-12917 GCA_002336845.1 Rhodobacteraceae bacterium UBA1943 | reverse complement strand
GCGGGGCGGGCGCTGGCCGGGCCTTTGAGGCCCGTCCGCTCAGCTTGCTATCGTCATCGCATGACGAAGGCGATGGCCTTCGCCAGATCGGGCGGGAAGGCCGCCTAACGATACCGTCGGAAAAACCGGGTCCGGGCATAGAGGTCTTCCAGCCGCTTCAACCGGCCTTCGGTCGTCTCCCACGTCAGGCTTTGCACGGCGGAGAGCAGCGTTTCCACCAGCACCATCAGCGCCACGTTGGAATCCCAGGCCGAAGGTGCCTCGACATGACAGGCGAGCGTATGGCGCGCATGGGCCGCGGCGGGGGAAACCCAGCGGTCGGTGATCAGCACGATCTCGGCCCCCTGTTCCTTCGCCATTTCGGCCATTTGCAGCACGGCATTTTCATAGCGGCGGATGTCGAAGACCAGCATCACATCGCCCGGCTTCATATCCAGCATCGCGGGCGGCCAGGTGTTCGACATGTCCGACATCAACGTGACCTCGGGCCGGATCACCTTCATCAGCGTCACGAAATAATCGGCAATCGCATGGGTGATGCGCCCGCCAATGGCAAAGATGCGGCGGGCTGGGTCGGCCAGCAGGGCGGCGGCGGCATCGAATTCTGCCGGGTCGATCTGGCCTAGGGTCTGTTGCAGGTTTGCAATCACCGCATCGGCGAAACGGTTCAGAATATGGGTATCCGGCACGCCTCCGCGCCAGCGGTCGGGTTTGGCAAGCGGGGAAACCAGCATCGTCTCGACCTCGGCCCGAAGCGTGCGCTGGTAGTGTGGATAGCCCTTGTAGCCCAGTTTCTGCACCAACCGCACCACGGTGGGCGTGGACACCATGGCCGATTGCGCGAGCGTCGTGATGCTGCCCAGCGCCGCCACCGGGTAATGGGCCAGGATATGGGTTGCCAACTGCCGCTCGGCCCGCGTCAGATCGGGCAGGGCCGAACGCAACTGGTCATCCAGGGTGGCGGGGTCTGGCATTGACGTCTCCGGCGATTCTGGAAACTTTGTAACAGAGCAAACACAAAAAGAAACAATCTTGACAGAGCTGCGTTGCCGAACCAGCCTGTCACAAAAGGGGGACTCGTCTTGGCGGGGCAGAAAACAGATATCTGGCAGCCAGCCATCGAGCGGCCCGACGCAGAGAGCCGGGTCATCCTTATCTGCGAACACGCCTCGAACCATATTCCCGACCACTGGAACGGCCTTGGCCTTACGCCGGACCAGCGCCAGGCGCATATCGCCTGGGATCCCGGTGCGCTGGGGCTGGCAAAGGGCCTGTCACAGCGGATGGACGCCACGCTGATCCATGCCCCCGTCAGCCGTCTGGTCTATGATCTGAATCGCGCGCCCGACATGGTCGGCGCCATGCCCGCCCGGTCAGAAATTCACGACATTCCCGGCAATGCCCATATCACACCAGAGGAGCGGCTGGCCCGCACGCAGGCAATTTACCTGCCCTGGGCCTATGGCTTGCACGGTCTGATTGCCCGCCGGATCGCCCTTGGCCGCCGTCCGGTGATCATTACCATCCACTCCTTCACGCCGGTATATCACGGCAAACACCGCACCGTAGAGTTCGGCATCATCCATGACGCCGATGCCCATCTGTCGGTTGCCATTCTTGACGCCGCACACCGCAAGACGCGGCTGCAAGCGGAACTGAATTCGCCCTATTCCGCCGCCGATGACGTGACCCACACCTTGCGCGTTCACGCAACGCCCTATGGCCTGCCCAATGCCATGCTGGAGGTCAGAAACGACCTGATCGCCACGCCCGAGGCGCAAGCCGCGATGGCCGAAACCCTTGCCCCCGTGCTGAACATGGGGATCGAGGAAATTCAAAAGCAGGCCAAGGCCAGCTAACCCCCGCCCACCCGGTAGCAATCGGGCGGCGGCAACAATCGGGGCATGACCCCAACCCATAACCCCGGCCCGATCCGGGGACACCCAACGGAGAGCGACATGCCAGGTAGCATGACTTTGGACGATCTGAAAAAGGCCGTGAAGGCGGGAACCATCGACACGGTTCTGGTTTGCGGCATTGATATGTGGGGGCGGCTATTCGGCAAACGCTTTCACGCCGCGTTTTTCGTGAATGGCGGGCATGAGGAGACGCATTGCTGCGATTATCTTCTGACCGTCGATCAGGACATGAACACGGTGCCCGGCTATAAATCCTCAAGCTGGGAAACCGGCTATGGCGATTATGTGCTGAAACCCGACATGGCCACCCTGCGCCCCGTGCCGTGGCTGGAAGGCACCGCGCTGGTTCTGGGCGACATTCAGGATCACCACCACCATGACGTGCCCCATTCGCCCCGCGCGATCCTGAAGAAACAGGTCGCCCGCGCCAAGGCGCTGGGGTTTGACCCGATGATGGCGACCGAACTGGAGTTCTTCCTGTTCGAAAACAGCTATGAGCAGTTGCGCGACGATGGCCTTGGCAACCTGCGCCCGGTCTCGGCCTATAACGAGGATTACCACATCTTCCAGACCACCAAGGAAGAAGGCGTGATGCGCGCCATCCGCAACGGCCTGTTCGGCGCGGGCATCCCGATCGAGAATACAAAGGGCGAGGCCGAGGCGGGTCAGGAAGAGATCAACTATCGTTACTCCGACGCGCTGGACACCGCCGACAACCATGTGATCATCAAGAACGGCATCAAGGAAATTGCCTGGGCCAAGGGCAAGTCGGTGACCTTCATGGCGAAATACGATCACCGCCGTGCCGGGTCCTCCAGCCACATCCACCAAAGCCTGTGGTCCACCGACGGCAAGGCGCTGTTTGCCGACAAGGCCGACAAGCACGGCATGTCCGACCTGATGAAGCACTATCTTGCCGGGCAACTGACCTATGCCGAGGAAATCACGGCTTTCCTCGCGCCTTACGTCAACAGCTACAAACGGTTCTGCGTTGGCATGTTCGCCCCCACCAAAGCAGTTTGGTCGGCCGACAACCGCACCGCAGGCTTCCGCGTCTGCGGCGAGGGCACCAAGGCTGTGCGGGTGGAATGCCGCATTCCCGGCAGCGACGTGAACCCCTATCTTGCCTGTGCCGCATTGCTGGCGGCGGGGCTGAAAGGGATTGAAGACAAGCTGGCGCTGGAACCGGAACTTTCGGGTGATATGTATGCCGCCAAGGGTATCCGCGAGATTCCCAAAACCCTGCGCGAGGCGGCGACCAAGCTGAACGGGTCGAAGATGCTGCGCGATGCCTTTGGCGATGACGTGATCGACCATTATCACCACGCCTGCCAGTGGGAGATTTCGGAAACCGACCGCGTCGTCACCGATTTCGAACGCCAGCGCGGTTTCGAACGGGCCTGAGCCATAGGGTGCGCCCCTGCGCGCACCCGACCAAGATTTCCTGGGGTGCGTGCTTGCGCGCACCCTTTGCCACAAGGACAAGACGATGAAACCCATCCAACTCATCTCGCCCGTGGACGGTTCGGTCTATGCCGAACGCACGCCCCTGACACCCGAGGCCGCCAAGGCCGCCGTCGCCCGCGCCAAGGCGGCGCAAAAACCCTGGGCCGCGCGCCCGCTGGCCGAGCGGATTGCGCTGGTCAAGGCCGGCGTCGCCAAGCTGAACGAGATGGCCCCGGTCATCGTGGAAGAAATCGCCTGGCAGATGGGCCGCCCCACCCGTTTCGGCGGCGAGTTCGGCGGCGTGAACGCCCGCACCGACTATATGTCAGAGATTGCCGCGGAAACTCTGGCACCGAAGACGATTGAGGACAGCGACAAGTTCCGCCGTTACCTCGCCCGCGAACCCGTGGGCGTCGTGTTCATCGTGGCACCCTGGAACTATCCCTATCTGACCACCATCAACACGCTGGTTCCGGCCCTGATCGCGGGCAATTCGGTGGTGCTGAAACACGCCAGCCAAACCCTTCTTGTGGGCGAGCGTCTGGCAGAGGCGTTCCACGCTGCGGGCATTCCGGCAGATGTGTTCCAGAACGTCGTGCTGGACCATGCGACGACCGAGGCGCTGATTGCCGCGAAATCCTTTGGTTTCGTGAACTTCACCGGTTCCGTCGGCGGTGGCGCCGCCATTGAAAAGGCGGCTGCGGGCACCTTTACCGGGCTTGGGCTGGAACTGGGTGGCAAAGACCCCGGCTATGTCCGGGCCGATGCCGATCTGGATGCCGCTGTCGATACGCTGATGGACGGGGCCATGTACAACGCCGGTCAGTGCTGCTGCGGCATCGAGCGGATTTATGTGCATGAATCGCTTTACGATGCCTTTGTCGAAAAGGCCGTGGCTTGGGTGAAGGCGCTCAAGCTGGGCAATCCGTTCGACAAGGAAAGCACCCTTGGCCCGATGGCGAACAAGCGTTTTGCCAAGGTGGTCCGCGACCAGATCGCCGAAGCCGTTGCGGCGGGCGCCAAGCCCCTGATCGACCCGGCCCTGTTTCCGGCCGATGACGGCGGCGCCTATTTGGCCCCGCAGATCCTCGTCAACGTCGATCACTCGATGCGGGTGATGATGGAGGAGTCTTTCGGCCCGGTTGTCGGCATCATGAAGGTCAAGGACGATGCCGAGGCAATCCGCCTGATGAACGACAGCCCCTATGGCCTGACCGCCAGCATCTGGACCACCGATTACGACACTGCCGCCGAAATCGGCGCACAGATCGAAACCGGCACCATCTTCATGAACCGCGCCGATTATCTTGACCCGGCCCTGTGCTGGACCGGCTGCAAGGACACCGGGCGAGGCACCTCTCTGTCTTACCTCGGGTTCCATTCGGTCACCCGTCCCAAATCCTACCATCTGAAAAAGGTACAGAAATGACCCACAGCGTTCCCAATCGGAACTGGTCCTACCCGACCGCGATCAAGTTCGGCGTGGGCCGTATCGCCGAACTGGCCGAACATGCCGCAAGCGTGGGCCTGAAGAAACCGCTGCTGGTCACCGACAAGGCGCTGGCCAGCCTGCCGATCACCGCCGCCGCACTGGATGTGCTGGACAAGGCGGGCATGGGCCGGGCCGTGTTTTCGGAGGTTGACCCGAACCCGAACGAGGCCAACATGGCCGCCGGGATCGCGGTTTACAAAGCGGGCGGCCATGACGGCGTGATCTGCTTTGGCGGCGGCTCTGCCTTGGACCTTGGCAAGATGATCGCGCTGATGGCGCATCAACGGGCCGATCTGTCGGTCTGGGATCTGGAAGATATCGACGACTGGTACACCCGCGCCGATGCCTCGAAGATCGCGCCGATCATCGCGGTGCCCACCACCGCCGGAACCGGCAGCGAAGTGGGCCGCGCGGGCGTGCTGACCAATTCGGCGACGCATAAGAAGAAGATCATCTTCCATCCCAAACTGATGCCCGCCGTCACGATCTGCGACCCCGCGCTGACGGTGGGGATGCCCCGCTTCATCACCGCAGGCACCGGCATGGATGCGCTGGCGCATTGCCTCGAGGCCTATTCCAGCCCCTTCTACCACCCGATGTCGCAAGGCATCGCGCTGGAAGGGATGCGGCTGGTGTTCGAAAACCTGCCCAAGGTTTACGACAACCCGAACGATCTTGACGCGCGGGCGCATATGATGAGTGCGGCTGCCATGGGCGCTGTGGCGTTCCAAAAGGGTCTGGGCGCGATCCACTCGCTTTCCCACCCGATCGGCGCGGTTTACAACACGCATCACGGCACCACCAATGCCGTCGTCATGCCGATGGTGCTGGAGTTCAACCGCCCCGCGATTGAAGACCGCATCAAGGCCGCTGCCGCCTATCTGGGCATCGACGGGGGCTTTGCCGGGTTCCATGACCAGATCATGGAACTGCGCAGCAAGCTGAACATCCCCGAGAACCTTTCGGCGATGGGCGTGCAGTATGGCGACCTCGACAGGCTGACGGAAATGGCGCTGGAAGACCCGTCCTGTGGCGGAAACCCGATTCCGATGACGCAGGCGAACACGCGCGCCCTGTTCGATTCCTGCATGTAAGGGCGGGAATCACCGGGGCAAGGCGGCCAGATTTCGCAGAGAATTCGCCTTGCCCCGCCACTCGGGGGCCTGATGACACAACATATCCTGACCGAAATCGCCGTGCTGGGCGCGGGCGTCGTGGGTCTTGCCATTGCCGAGCGGCTGGTGGCCGAGGGGCGGGATGTGGTGCTGGTCGATCCGGGACAGCCCGGCATGGGGGCCAGCTATGGCAATGCCGGAACCATCGCCGATTATGCCGTGATGCCGGTCGGCACGCCGGATGTTCTTAAAAACCTGCCTTCGCTGCTGTTTGACCGCAACTCGCCGCTGGCGATCCGACGGGCGGCTTTGCCCTCGTTGATGCCGTGGCTCTTGCGGTTCGCCCGCCAGTCGCTGCCCGGCCCCACTGCGCGCAATGCCGCCGCTATCGTACGACTTGTGGCCGATGCCTGCCCGTCGTGGCAGGGGCTGGCCGAGCGGATCGGCGGCAGTGCCATCTTGCAGGAAAAGGGCTGCCTTTACCTTTACGACACCCCCGCCGCCTTTCGGGCCGCGCAAGCCGACATGACCCACCGCCGCAGCCTTGGCATCTCCGTCGATCTGATCGACAGCGCGACCTTGGCCACGATGGAGCCGGGCCTGCCGGAAAAGGCGGGGGCAGCGTTTTTCCCCAAGGCCGTCTTCATGTCAGACCCCGGCGCAATGGTGCAGCGGTTGGCGGCCCATGTGCTGCAAAAGGCCAGAGCGGTGCAGGCGCGCGCCGACACCATCACCCGCCAGTTCGACGGGCTGATTGTCGAAGGCCCCGGCCTGCGCCTGCACGCCCGCAAGGTGGTGATCGCGGCGGGCGCCCATTCCCGCGCGCTGGCTCGGTCAGCGGGCGACCGCGTGCCGTTGGACACCGAACGCGGCTATCACCTGGAATGGGACATGCCCACGCCACGCCTGACGCGCCCCTGCTGCCCGGTGTCGCGCGGGTTTTATCTGTGCCCGATGCAGGGCCGGTTGCGGGTGGCGGGCACAGTGGAACTGGGTGGCCTGACCGCCCCACCCTCGCCCCACCGCATCGCAAAGCTGGCAGAAGGCGCGCGCTGGGTGTTCCCCGATCTGGGCGAACCAGACCGCACATGGATGGGCTTTCGCCCCTCGATGCCAGACAGCCTGCCGGTCATCGGCCCGTCCTCGGCGGGGCCGGATGTCTGCCACGCCTATGGCCATGGCCACATCGGCCTGACCCTTGCGCCCATCACCGCCCGCCTGATCGCCGATACCCTTGCGGGCCGCGCCCCGGAACTGGACCTCGCGCCCTATCTGCCGTTGCGCTTTTAGCGCGAGAACAGCACCGCCGTGCCAAGGCCCCCCGCTGCCGCAATCGCCGCCAGCCCATGCCCATGCGTCAGGTCATGGAACATCCGCACCGCCAGAATGGCCCCGGAGGCGCCAATCGGATGCCCCCGCGCCAGCGCCCCGCCGCGCAGGTTCACGCGCGCCGGATCCAGCCCTGCGCCCTGCACACAAGCGATGGCCTGCGCCGCATAGGCCTCCATCATCTCGACCTGCGTCAGATCGTCGGGGCGCAACCCCGCACACGCCAGAGCGCAGGAAATTGCCGGAACCGGGGCCAGCCCCGGCTCCTCGGGTGCGGCACCCAGGGTAATACCGGGTCCGATGCGCATGGCCCCCGGCGTAACCATATCGTCGCGCGCCACCACGACAAAGGCCGCCGCATCGGCGGCCACCGCTGTAGTCGCCGACGTTACGCTACCCGCCAGCACCTTGGTGCGCGCCGCCAAAGCCGGGCTCAGGCGTCGGGCAAAGGGATCGCGGGTCACACCCGCGACCGCGATGATCTCAGGCCAGTCATGGTCAACCAGTGCCCTCCTGTGGCTCTGCACCGCCCAATCGTCCTGCGCTGCCCGCGCAATTCCCAGCCGCTGCGCCAAGGCATCCGCCGCCACGGTCATATCCGGGTCGCGGTCGGGCCAGGGGGTAAAGGGCGGCTGATCATAGGCCACAGGTGCGCCGCCATCTGCATCGGTCGCCAGCCGCAGGGGGCGGCGCGAATAACTTTCAACTCCCCCGGCCACCACGACCCGCGCAGCGCCACTGTCCACCAGCGCCGCCGCCAGCAGAATGGCATCAAGACCCCCCACGCATTGTCTGTCAATCGTCAGTCCCGCCACGCGCTCTGGCAATCCCGCCGCCAACGCCAACCGCCGCGCCGGGTTGCCCCCCGCCCCAAGGGCATTGGCCACGATCACCTCATCAACCTGCGCGCCGCCCATGCCAGCATCGGCAAGCACTGCCTGCACCACCGGCGCGGCCAGTTGTTCAATCGAAAGCCGGGCAAAGGCGCCACCCCGCGGCACCACGGCGGTGCGCCGGGCCGACAGGATCACCGCCATGACAGCCCCCGCGAAATCGCCACCAGATCGGTCTTGCCCGAGGCAAGCTCTGGCCAATCCTGTCGCCAGATCAGCGCCTTCGGTGCCTTCAGCGGCCCCAGCTCCCCACGAACCGCCCGCAAGATCGCCCCTTCCTGCGCCGCATCGCCCTGGCACACCGCCACCAGAACCTGCCCGCGCAAGCCATCGGCCACCGGCACCACCGCCACCCGCCTCACACCCGGCAGACCCGCCAGAAACGCCTCAATCTCCTCGGGAAATACATTCTGGTCGGCCACTGTCACCATCCGCCCCGCCCTGCCCGCCAGATAGAGTTGCCCGCCTGACAGGTGCCCCATCTCGCCGACCGTCAGCCAGCCCCGATCCCAGCGCGCGCTGCCCGCATCCGCCCCGGCATAGGCGCGAAACAGATAGGGGCTACGCACCCAGATCATGCCCAGAGCACCCTCGGGCAAACCCTCCCCTCCCGCATCCCGCACCGCAATTTCCACGCCCGGATAGGCCGAACCAACCGAGTCTTCCGGCGTTTCTGGCCCTGCCAGAGTGATAAAACTCGCCTCGGCCGCCCCATAAAACTCGCGTACCGATGCTCGCGGCGCGATATTGGTCAATGCTGCGCGCAACGGCCCATCCAGTTTGGACCCTCCCACCAGAACAAACCGCAGATCGTGCAGAACCGGCCCCCCCGCCTCGACCAGCAGCCGCAACTGCGCAGGCGTCGCATAGACCAGCGCCACCTTCCGCGCCGCCATCTCGTGCCGCTGCCGATCGGATCGCAGCCCGTCCATCAGATGCAGCGTCGCCCCCAGCGACAGGCCCTCGAACGCGCCATAAAGCGACAGCGAATGCGACAGCCGCCCCAGAACCGCCACTGGCAGCCCCGGCCCGATGCCGAACAGGCGAGCATTCACCGCGAAACTTGCGGTCCAGCTTTCCACACTGCGCCAGATGCGCCGGGGCTGGCCGGAGGAGCCAGAGGTCAGCGTCTCGAACCCCTCCGCCGCAGGCTCGCCCGCGCCGCCGATACGAAAGCCGCAGCCGCGTCCCAGCGCCGATATCAGCGCCGTCCCCCCCGGTCGGTCGGGCAGAACAGCTCCCCGGTCCTGCGGCACCACCGCCACCTCGCCCGCGCCATCGAACAGCCGTGCCGCGGGATGCAGAACGAACCGCCCCTTCATCTTGGCAAAAATATCCCCGCCGGAGGCATCCGCCCCCTCAACCCGCTCAGCGTTTGACAAGAAGCGACGCCATCCGCCGCAGGGCCAGCAGATAGCCTTCGGTGCCGAAGCCCGCGATCACACCCTCGGCCCGGCCCGAGACAAAGGAATGGTGCCGAAACGCCTCGCGCTTGTGGATGTTCGAGATGTGAACCTCCAGCACCGGGCCGTCAAAGGCATTCAGCGCATCCAGAATGGCAACCGAAGTATGGCTGTAGGCACCGGGGTTGATGATGATCCCCGCCGCATCGCCGCGTGCCTGATGAATCCAGTCGATCAACTGGCCCTCGTGGTTCGACTGCAGATGCCGGACCGCCAGCCCCAGCTCTTCGCCCAGATCGGCCAAGGCCGCGGCCACATCTTCCAGCGTCTCGCGGCCATAGATTTCAGGCTGGCGCTGGCCCAGAAGGTTCAGGTTCGGCCCGTTCAAAACAAAGATCGGCTTGGTCACGGCAGTCTCCGCATGTGTCGGCCAGAGCCTAGCCCATCACCCGCCCCCTGCAAAGCGGCAGAAAAAAACGCGCGCCACCCTGTTGGGTAAGCGCGCGCAGTGGTCGCCGACGTGGGGAACGAACCGACAGGGAAATCCGGCTCAGGCGACCTTTTCCAGAACGACCTCGGGCGCGATCGACAAAGCGCGCACCACTTCGCGCGTCAGGTTCGGGCGGTTGAGGGTGTAGAAATGCAAATCCTCGACCCCGCCGTCGATCAGCCGGTCGCACAGGGCGACACATTGCGCCAGGGCCAGAAGCTCCTCGCGACCGTCACGGGCGGCGGTGGTGAAAGCCTCATCCAGCTTTTGCGGGATATGGGCGCCACAGCGGGCAGCGAATTTCTTCACGCCGGTCCAGCTTTGGATCGGCAGGATGCCGGGGATGATGGGGGCATCGATACCCGCCTTCACACAGGCATCGCGGAAGCGAAAGAAGGTATCGGCGTCGAAGAAGAACTGGGTCAGGGCCGAATGGGCACCGGCGTCAATCTTGCGTTTCAGCCAGGTCACATCCTGCGCGGTGTTGGCGGCATCGGGGTGCGGCTCGGGGTAGGCGCCGACGCGGATCTTGAACTTGCCGGTTTTCGCAAGCGCCGCGACCAGATCGGCCGAATTGGCGAAGCCCAAGGGATGGGGGGTGAAGCGGTCGGCCCCCTGCGACGCATCGCCGCGCAGCGCCACGATCTCGCGGATGCCCGCCGCATGATAGCTTTCGGCCACCGCCAGCGTTTCGGACTTGCTGGCCCCCACGCAGGTCAGATGCCCCGCGACATTCAGGCCATAGTTGCGGTGGATCGTCGTCACTGCATCCTGCGTCAGCGCCCGGGTGGTGCCGCCCGCGCCATAGGTGACCGAGACGAAATCCGGCCCCATCGGTGCCAACGCCTGCACGGTCTCCCACAGGCGGAACGAAGCGTCCAGCGACTGCGGCGGGAAGAACTCGAACGAGATGCGCGGCGATTTGGTCATGGGTCGTCTCCTTGGTCTTGCCGAGGTTTCGCAGATTCGGCATTGTGAGGCCAATTCATAATTCTCAGGATGTTTATGAGGTTGACCGCATGTACATAGAGCTGCGCCACCTGCGGACCATCCGCGCCATCCATCAGGCGGGCGGGCTGGCCCGTGCCGCCGACATCCTGAACATGACCCAGTCCGCCCTGTCGCATCAGGTCGCGGGGCTGGAGGATCAGGTCGGGATGGAGTTGTTCGTTCGTCGGTCGAAACCCATGCGGCTTTCGGCGGCAGGGCTGCGGATGCTGCGCGCCGCCGAACGCATTTTGCCCGAGGTGTCCGCCTTGGAGGAAGAGTTTCGCGCCCTGAAATCCGGGAAAACCGGGCGGTTGCACATCGCCATCCAGTGCCACGCCTGTTTCGACTGGCTGTTCCCCGTGCTGGAACTGTTCCGCCACGCCTGGCCCGAGGTGGATGTGGATATCCGCGCTGGCCTTGCCTTTGAAAGTTTTCCGGCCTTGCAGCGCGAAGAAGTGGATCTGGTAATCTCGTCCAACCCCGAACCGCTGCCCGGCCTTATTGCCAACCCGCTGTTCGATTATCACCCCACTTTCGTCGCCTCGTCCCAAAACCCGCTGGCGGCAAAAGAGATGATCGAGGCGGAAGATTTCCGCGATCAGGTGCTGATCAGCTATCCCGTGGGCCGCGACAAGCTGGATGTGTTCACCGACCTGCTGACGCCCGCGCAGGTCGAACCGCGGGGCCATCGGCATGTCGAACTGACGGCGGTGATCCTGATGCTGGTCGGCTCGAACCGCGGCGTCGCGGTGCTGCCCGACTGGGTAATCCGCGATGTGAAAACCAACGCCGATTACATCACCCGCCCGCTGGCCCCCGGCAACGTGACCCGCCGTCTTTACGCCTGCACGCGTGAGGAGGATGCCGCCAAACCCTATATGGCGCATTTCCTGCGACTGGGCCGGACCGAGCCGGTAAAGCTTCAACGAAACTAGGGCCTGCCCCTTTCCTTCATCCGCCTGTCCGTGTAGAGGAACGCGCTTGAACCGCAGGAGTTTCCCATGCAAGGCAGCGCCAACCTGAACCTGATGATCAAGGCCGCGCGCAAGGCCGCCAAGTCGCTGGTCAAGGACTTTCGCGAGGTGGAAAACCTGCAAGTCTCGACCAAGGGTCCGGGCGATTTCGTGACCAAGGCCGACCGCGAATCCGAACGCATCATCCGCGAGGAGTTGATGGGGGGGCGCCCGACCTATGGCTGGATCGGCGAGGAGACGGGCGAGACCGAAGGGCAAGACCCGACCCGCCGCTGGATCGTCGATCCGCTGGATGGGACCACCAACTATCTGCACGGGATGCCGCACTGGGCCATCTCGATCGCACTGGAGCATAAGGGCGAGATCGTCTCGGCCGTGGTCTATGACCCGGCGAAGGATGAGATGTTCTGGGCCGAAAAGGGTTCGGGCGCCTGGCTGAACGACAGCCGCCGCATCCGCGTTTCGGGCCGCCGGGTGATGTCGGAGGCGGTGTTTTCCACCGGTGTGCCGTTTGGTGCCAGGAAGACCCTGCCCGCCACGCTGCAAGACCTGGCCCGGCTGATGCCCGCCTGCGCCGGTGTGCGCCGCTGGGGCGCCGCCTCGCTCGACCTCGCCTATGTCGCGGCGGGTCGATATGACGGCTATTGGGAGCGGGAACTGAACATCTGGGACTGCGCCGCTGGCGTGTTGCTGGTCAAGGAAGCAGGCGGCATGGTCGGCCCGGTGCGTGAGGGCGACGACATGCTGGCCAAGGGCGCGGTGATCGCCGCCAACGAACCCTTGTTCGAGCCGTTGACCAAGATCCTGCGCGGCTGAGAAGAAGGGGGCGCTGCCCCCTCAGTGAACCGCTCCGGGTTTGCCGGGGG
>DDEX01000040.1:77394-105106 GCA_002336845.1 Rhodobacteraceae bacterium UBA1943 | reverse complement strand
ATCCTGCATCAGGAAATGCCGAAAGGGAACGCGCAGGGCCAGATGCACGGCTTTCAGCTTTGGGCGAACCTGCCCAAAGACCTGAAAATGACCGCGCCGCGCTATCAGGACGTCAAGGCGCGCGACATCCCCGAGATCCTTGAAGATGACGGCGTGGTGGTCAAGGTGATCACCGGCAGCTTCTGGGGCAAGACCGGGCCGGTTGACGGCATCGCCGCCGATCCGCTGTATCTGGACATTTTTGTGCCCGCCGGGCGCAAGAAGCGGTTCGCCATCGACACCCGCCGCAAAGCCTTTGCCTATGTCTTTGAGGGTGCGGGGAAGTTCGCCGATGCTGACCATCCGCGCGGGGTTCTTCTGGAAAAAGAGCTGGCGGGCGAAGAGCTGAACATCCGCGACCTGTCAGGCAACCGCACGCTGATCGAATTTGGCGCGGGTGACGAGGTGGTGGTACAGGCGGGCGACAATGGCCTGCGCTTCCTGCTGGTTGCGGGGGCACCGATCCAGGAACCCGTCGCCTGGCATGGCCCGATTGTCATGAACACGCGGGCCGAGCTGGATCAGGCGATGCGTGAACTGCGCAACGGCACCTTCATCAAGCCCGCTCATTGACGGCAAATGAACACGGCGCGGGGCTTTCCCGCGCCGTGTTTTCAGATAGGATCGCGGGCATGACAACTCGTATCCTGCTTCTTGCCCTTCTTGCCCTGCCCGGCTGCAACCCATTGCCGAAACTGGGGCTTGGCGGTACGCCGACCGGCCCGACCCCGGCGCTGTTGCCCGTGTCTGCCCTGCCCGCGCCCGTGGCCACGACACCGCCCACCGCCACGCTGGATGCCGAGGCGGCGGCCCTTCAGGCCCGCGCCAACGGCTTGCGCCATCAGCCGACACCGCAGCCCTGAAGCCGCGTTGCCTTGGCCACGCCAAACCGCTAACAGACCCCAGCACAGATTTTGGAGATTACCATGCCCGCCGCACCCCTTCGCATCGGTCTTGCCGGTCTTGGCACGGTGGGCATCGGCGTCGTCAAGATCGTCCAGCGCCATGCCGATCTGATCGCTGCCCGCACGGGCCGCCCGGTGGTGATCACCGCCGTCTCGGCCCGCGACCGCACGAAGAACCGCGATGCCGACTTGTCCTCCTACGCCTGGGAGACTGACCCCGTCGCCTTGGCCAAGCGCCCCGACGTCGATGTATTCGTCGAGGTCATGGGCGGCCATGACGGCCCCGCCAAGGCCGCGACCGAGGCGGCGATTGCCGCTGGAAAAGATGTGGTGACGGCGAACAAGGCCCTGCTGGCCCACCATGGTCAGGCCCTGGCGCTGGCGGCAGAAGCCGCAGGCCGCGTGATCCGGTTCGAGGCCGCCGTGGCCGGCGGCATTCCCGTGATCAAGGCTTTGACCGAAGGGTTGGCCGGTAACAAGATGCGCCGCGTCATGGGCGTGATGAACGGCACCTGCAACTATATCCTGACCCGGATGCAAAGCGCGGGCCTGCCCTATGAGACGGTCTTCGAAGAGGCCCGCCAGCTTGGCTATCTGGAGGCCGACCCCAACCTTGACGTTGGGGGCATTGATGCTGGCCACAAACTCAGCCTGCTCGCCTCCATCGCCTTTGGCACCCAGGTCGCCTTTGACGCGGTTGAGCTGGAGGGTATCGGCAACGTCTCGATCGACGACATCCGGCTGGCCGACGAAATGGGCTATCGTATCAAGTTGCTGGGCGTGGCGCAGATGACGGGCCGCGGCCTGGAGCAACGCATGACCCCCTGCCTTGTGCCCGCGGCCAGCCCCCTTGGACAGTTGCAGGGCGGCACCAACATGGTGGTGCTGGAAGGCGACTCGGTTGGCCAGATCGTGATGCGTGGCCCCGGTGCGGGCGAAGGCCCGACCGCCAGCGCCGTGATGAGCGATGTGATCGACCTGGCGCGTGGCTTGCGCCTGCCGACCTTTGGCCAGCCCGCCGCGACGCTGACAGCCGCCATTCCGGCCAAATCCGCCAATCCGACGCCGTGGTATCTGCGCATGACGCTGCTGGATAAACCCGGCGCCCTGGCCAAGATCGCCACTGTTCTTGGAGAGGCTGGCGTCTCGATCGATCAGATGCGCCAGATCAACAGCCACGATGCCGAGGACGACGACGCCATCGTGCTGTTCGTCACCCACAAGGCCGCGCCTGCCGATATTGCCCATGCGCTGTCGGGCTTTGCTGCGACCGGAGTTCTGGTCGGTGCCCCGGTGGCGATCCGCATCGAAGAGGTCTGACGAAAAATCGTCCTTATGGCAGGGCGTTAGCGTCACCACGCTTGCCCCTGCCCGCCTTGCCCGGCTAAGGGTGGGCAAGGTAATTTTCAGGGAAACCCCGCCATGGCCGATGCCGTTGAATTCCATGACCGTTTGCTTTCGCTGGGCCTTGCCCGCGTGTCAGAGGCGGCGGCGCTCGCCTCGGCCAAGCTGATCGGACGGGGGGACGAAAAGGCCGCCGACCAGGCCGCCGTCAACGCCATGCGCGACCAGTTGAACCTGCTGGACATCGCCGGGGTGGTGGTGATCGGCGAGGGCGAGCGGGATGAGGCCCCGATGCTGTTCATCGGAGAAGAGGTCGGCAGCGGCAAAGGCCCGGCGGTGGACATTGCGCTTGACCCGCTGGAAGGCACCACGCTGACCGCGAAAGACATGCCCAACGCCCTGACCGTGATCGCCATGGCCCCGCGTGGCACCCTGCTGCACGCGCCCGACGTGTATATGGAGAAACTGGCCATTGGCCCCGGCTTCAAGGCCGGCACCGTGACCATGACCATGACCCCTTCGGAACGGGTTTCGGCGCTGGCTGCCGCCAAGGGTTGCTCGACCGAAGACATCACCGTCTGCGTGCTGGACCGCCCCCGGCATGAAGAGCTGATCGCCGAGATCCGCTCGACCGGCGCGGCCATTCGCCTGATCACCGATGGCGATGTGGCGGGGGTGATGCACTGCGCCGAGCCGGATCAGACCGGGATCGACATGTATATGGGTTCCGGCGGGGCACCCGAAGGTGTGCTGGCGGCGGCGGCGCTAAAGTGCATGGGCGGGCAGTTCTTCGGCAAGCTGATCTTCCGCAACGATGACGAAAAGGCCCGCGCGAAAAAGGCCGGGATCGTGAATTTCGACCGGGTGTACACCCGCGACGATCTGGTGCGCGGCGATGTAATCTTTGCGGCAACCGGCGTGACCAGCGGCTCGCTTTTGCAAGGTATCCGGCGCGAACCGGGCTGGGTGACGATGGAAACCATCCTGATGCGGTCGAAGACCGGCTCGGTCCGCCGCATCCAGTACCGCACCCCGATCAAGTAAGCACGGGGATCAAGTAAGCACGGGCTGGCGGGGCCTAGACGGCCCCGCTTTCCAAGGCGGCACGCACATGGCCGACGCCTTGGGCGATATCGTTTCGCATTGCTTCGGCCAGGCCGGTCGGATCGCCTGCCCGCATCGCAGCAATCGCCTGCGCATGGTTGTCGGTCTGGCTTGTCACCCCGGGCAGGGCTGCCACCACGCGCAGTGACGGGCCGAAACGCAGCCATAGCGAGCGCGCCATATCCACCAGAACCGCCGCCTCCGACGCCTCGTAAAGTGCGAAGTGAAACGCGTGGTTCGAGGCAAGATAGGCGGATATATCGCCATCCCGGATCGCGGCATTCACCTGATCGTCAAGGACGGTCAGCCGCGCGATCAGCGCGGGCGTCATCCGCGCGCCCGCAAGCTCTGCGAGCTTGTGCTCAATGGTCAGGCGGGCAAAGGCCAGTTGCTCCAGAGTCGAAGCCGTCAGCCGTGGCACCGTCACACGGCGGTTGCCCTGTGGCAGCAGCGCGCCCTCGGCGGTCAGCCGGCGGATCGCCTCGCGCACCGGGGTCATCCCGGCCTCAAGATCACCGACAAGGCCCTGAATCGTCACCGGCTGGCCCGGTTCCAGATGGCCGAACAGCACCATGTCGCGCAGGCGGACATAGGTCAGTTCGTGGCTGGGGATCTTGCGGTCTTCGGCGTTCATCGGGGCCTGCGGCATCAAAGGATCGGGGCACAGTTATGACGTCTGTGCCGCATGATGCAAGCCCGCATTCCTGTCAGACAGCCGCCACACGCGCCGTGGCCCGCAGACGGATGCCATCCCGCGCCCGTACGGTCAGATGCGCCACCGGAACCGGGGTATCGGTGGGGGTGAACCGCATGGCACGCACCAGCAGGGCCAGCAGCAAAGGCCCCTCGATCATGGCAAATCCGGCACCGGGGCAGACCCGCGGGCCTGCCGAAAACGGGATAAACCCATCACGGGCCGAAACGCGGCCCGCTTCGGTCTGCCAGCGTTCGGGGTCAAAGTCGTCGGGCGTCTGCCACAGCCGCTCGTGGCGGTGCAGATGCCAGGGCGAGATCACGATCTGCCCGCCCGCCGCGATATCGCGCGCGCGAAACCGCACCGGACAGCGGTTTTGCCGCACTATCATCGGCACCGGAGGATAAAGGCGCAACGTCTCGCGGAACACATCGCGCGTCAGCTTCAGCCGGGACAGGGCGGCAAAGTCGGGCGCGTCGCCCAATGTTGCCGCCTCTGCCGCCACCCGGTCCTGCACCTGCGGATGGCTGGCCAAGAGATACAGCGCCCAAGCCAGCGCCGAAGCCGAGGTTTCATGCCCGGCCAGAAAGAAGATCGCCACCTGATCGACCATCTCGCCCGTGGTGAACAACTGGTCGGTTGCCGGATCGGGGGTGGTCATGATCTTGGTCGCCAGATCGTCCGGCGCAGTTCCAGCCGCAATCTGTGCCGCCCGTTCGGCGCACAGCCGTTCAATCAGCCCGCGGATCGACGCCGCCGCCTGGCGGGTGCTGCTGCGGTGAAAGCGCGGAAACCAGTTCGGCAAGGGCAGAAAGGCCGCCAGGTTCAGGATAGGCTGGCTGCGCTGATAGGCACGGAATTCGTGGAACACGCGAGCGGCAAGTTCGTGTTCAATCGGAATCGAGAACAGGGTGCGAAAGATCACATCGGCGGCGGCGTGGCTGGCCAGTTCCTCCACCTCGATCACTCCCGCCTCCAGCCGCGCCACCGCCGCCTGCCCCGCCGCCAGCATGGCCGGAAAGGTGCCGCGCAGCCGTCCGCCCTCGAAGGCCGGATCGATGATGCGGCGCTGATGCTTCCACACCTCGCCATTGGTGACAAAGACCGAATTGCCCAGCAACGGTTCCAGCCCGGCCCGGATGCGGTTTGATTTCGGAAAGTCGTCAGGGGTTTCCACCAAGACCCGGTTCACCAGCGCCGGATCATTGCACAGATAGCTGCGAAAGAACGGCGTACGGAATTCGGCCATCATGGCGCGGTAGAGCCGCGCCGGTTGGGCCGAAAGGATATCCTGCCGGAACAGGCGCAGATAGCGCCACAGCGATACGCGGTCGGGCCGGGGTTCGGGTTTCGGGGGCGTCATGTCGTCGAGGTATAGCCCGAAAGCGGGGTTTCGATACGGCTTTTCGACGGCTCGCGGCCAGCATAGCGTTGCGCCAGGGTTTTCGGCCCGGCGGTGATCTGGAAGTAATCGTAGTCGCCGGGGCGGTCAAATGCGCACAGATACTGGAAATGCAGGCGAAAGAACCGCCAGCGCAACGCCTTCCATCGCTCGGGCGACAGGGTTTGGGTGAAAGCCGCCGACAGAATCAGTGGCCAGCGTTTGTCCTTGGGCGCGACGCCCGACACCGCCACCGGGTCGCATAGGGCAAAGGCGCAACCGTCGCCGGGGGCGGAAATATCGATCCAGGTCAGCGCATCGCTGGCCGACAGAAAGGCAAGGTCGCCGCGCAACTGCCGGGCCTCGGGCAGGAAGGACACCATCGGCACCACCTGCCCCAAGGTCAGGAACGACAGTTCCGGCCGCTTCTCCGGCAGGCCCTGCCGGATCAGATCGGCCAGGATCGACACCCCCAGATGCGCGCCCGAAGAATGGCCGATCACCAGTACCTCATCAGAATTTCCACCAAGGGCCGTCGCGATCTGACCCTGAAAGGCGCGCATCCGCGCTGCCAGTTCGGGCGGCGTGGCCCCGCTGCTTTGGGCCGAATAGGCATAGTCGTGCATCAGGTAATAGGCATAAACCTTGTGGTCCCAGCGCCGGAACAGCCGCAGGATCAGCCAAACCAGCGGCGGGCCCACCACCCAGCCTGCCGCCGAATGGATCGCCCGCGACAGTTCTGCGCCCAGCCCGATGCCCGCAGCCAGCGCAAGTGCCAGTTGGCCCAGAAGGAACGCCACCGGATAAAGTGCGGCAATCATCGGCCCCTTGCGCAGCCGCATCAGCCGGAACAATGCCCCCGTGGCAATATAGACCCAGGCGGTTCGAAACAGTTGCAGATAGGTCGCCCCTATGCCATGGGCCATAGAGGCCTTGACGATATCGGCCCAGACCAGCACCTGCATGTCCGCCACACAATCTGCCCCGTCGATCTGCGCCGTGATATGCCAGCCATAGGGGCCATCGCCCTTGCGCGGTCGCAGGGCTATGTCATAGCCGGAAACGGCCGCCTGTGCCTTGGCCTCTTTCCGGTAAAGCTCGCGATAGCGGCGGGGGTGGAAAGGATCGTAACCGGGCAGATAAAAGACCCGCCGCCGGAAGGGGCGGGTTTTCACCGGGCTTTCCGATAGGGGTGGCGCGTGATCCATCCGGCCTTTCTGCCCATCGAATTAGGCGATTTCGGGACAGGTCAACCGATCTCGGCAAGAAATGGAACATGCTCCAACAGCCAATAGGAAAAGGCTGAAAATCCGCCGGTCAGCATCAGCAGACCGATGGTCCACAACATCAAGCCCGAAATCCGCTCGATCCGCTCCATATGGCGCTTGAAAAAGGCCATGACGGGCATCATCCGCGCCATGAACATGGCCACCGCCAGAAATGGCAGGCCCAGCCCAAGCGCGTAAACCGCAAGCAACACCCCCCCGCGCCCGACCGAGCCCTCTTGCGCCGCCAGCGTCAGGATCGCAGCGAGTTGCGGGCCGATGCAGGGCGTCCAGCCAAAGGCGAAGGCCAGCCCCAGCGCATAGGCCCCAAGGGCCGAGCCGCCCTGCGCCTGTGCGTCCAGCCGCATCTCGCGGTCAAACAGAGGAATGCGGAAGATCCGCAGGAAATGCGCGCCAAAGATCATCACCACGATCCCGGCCACGGTGGACAGCGTGTCGGTATAGCCAAGCAGCAGCGCGCCAAAGGCCGAAGCCGCCGCCCCCAGCAGCAGGAACACCGTCGAAAGCCCCAGCACGAAGAACAGCGCCGCCAGAACGGGCGCACGGCCCTGTTTCATCTCACCCACCGAAATACCCGACATATAGGCCAGATAGGGCGGCACGATGGGCAGCACGCAGGGTGACAGGAACGACAGGACACCCGCGGCCAAAGCAACCAGCAGGGCGGGCAAAAGGCTTGCGTCAAGAATGTCGATGCCGAACATGGGGCCCTCCTGCCCCTTGCTGATAGCGCGCCGGGCGACGAACGTCACCCGGCAAAGGGATGGGCGCCGGGTCACAGATGCGTCAGGACTGGCGTGGCCGGTGGCAGGGCGGTATCAGGCAGGCATGGAATGGGATCAGGAAATCGACTGCGAGGGGTTGTTGTGCCCCCTGCCCGTCTTGCGGGCGCGCAAGCGGTTGATGGCGATGCGGCCCGGGCATGTGCTGCGGGTTCGCGCGACAGATGCGATGGCGGCAATCGACCTGCCGCATTTCTGCGCCGAAGCCGGGCATGAGTTTCTGGGTGCAGGACGCGATGGCCCCGTGGCGCTGTATCTGATCCGGCGCGGCCAGAAAGACTAAGGGCGAAAAGAACGGGGCGGCAGGTTTCCCTGCCGCCCCTGATCTTTTAGCGGCCCAGCGACCACCAGCCCTTGCGCTTTGGCGCGGCCGGTTCATCCGGCACCGCCGCTTCGGGCCGGGCATCCTGCGGATCGGGGACCAGCGCGCTCAGCTCGGGTGCCTGCGCAAGGCCCGGATCGGGCTGCAACGCCGCCATAGCCGGCTCTGCCGCCATCTCGACGACCGGAGCCACAACCTCGACCGCCGCCACGGACTCGGCGACTGCCTCTGCCTTCGGCTTGACCTTGGTGCTGCGGCTGCGCGTGGTCTTGGGCTTTTCGGTCGCCACCGCCTCGGCTGCGATCTCCGTCCCGGCACCTGCCTCTGCCGCCTTGGCCTTGGTGCTGCGGCTGCGCGTGGTCTTGGGCTTGGCCTCCGTCGCGTCGCCCTCAACAGGCTTTGCCTTGGTCGATTTCGACCGGGACGAGACCTTTTTCACCGGAACCTCTTCGGCCACGGCCTCGACCGCAGCAGCCTGGGCTTCGGCGACCGGCTCGGCGGCGACAGCTTCGGTCGTGGCCTCCTCGGCCTCTGCGTCAGCCTCGTCCCCTTCGTCGTCGCCCTCGTCATCGCCGTCCGCAGCCAGTTCATTGGCGCCGGCCTGACCCGTCTGACCCGGCTTGCGCCGACGCCGACGACGGCGCTTTTTCTTGGCCGGGCCCTCGCCCTTGCCTTCGGCCGCCGGAACAGCCTCGGTCCCTTCGACAACCTCGGCTTCCTCGACCTCTTCGACCTCGACGAAGTCCTCTTCTTCCTCTTCGACCGGGGCCCCCATCAGGCTGGCATTGCCCGAGATCACCGCCGATTGCTCCGGCACCACACGGGTGGCCGTCTTGAACTTTTCAATCGAATAATCGGGGCTGACCAGCATCGGATCGGCCTCGATCCGCACCGACATGCCATAACGCGCCTCGATCAGCGCGATATGTTCGCGCTTCTGGTTGATCAGGAAGTTCACGATGCCAATCGGCGCCTTCAGCAGCACCTCTTTCGACCGTTTGCGCGTGCCCTCTTCCTCCAGTGCGCGCAGCACCTGCAGGCCAAGGCTGTCATCAGACCGGATCAGGCCGGTGCCATGGCAATGGCTGCACGGCTGCGTGGTCGATTCCAGCATACCGGGGCGCAGGCGCTGGCGGCTCATCTCCATCAGGCCAAAGCCCGAGATGCGGCCCACCTGAATCCGTGCGCGGTCGGTCTTCAGCTTGTCCTTCAGCTTCTTTTCGACCGAGGCGTTATGGCGCCGCTCTTCCATGTCGATGAAGTCGATGACGATCAGGCCNNGCGTGATAGGTCGAACCCGTCAGCGAGTCGTCGGCCACCACGAACACATCGACGCCGTAGCGCTCCTCGATGCCCCGCAGATGCGCGCGCTTCTGGTTGAGGATGTAGAGCGCCACATGCGTGCGCGTCTTGACGATGATGTTGTGCGAGGCGCTCTTGATCAGCGATTCCTCGAGCACGCGCAGAACATGCAGCGCGATCGAGGATACCGAACGCACCATGCCGGAGCCCGCGCAATGCGGGCAAGGCACGGTCGAGCCTTCCAGCACGCCGGTGCGGATGCGCTGACGCGACATTTCCAGCAGGCCGAAATGCGAAATGCGGCCGACCTGAATGCGCGCGCGGTCGTTCTTCAGCGCGTCTTTCATGCGCCGCTCGACCGAGCGATTGTTGCGCGGCTCTTCCATGTCGATGAAATCGACGACGATCAGGCCGGCGAGATCGCGCAGGCGCAACTGGCGCGCCACCTCGTCGGCGGCTTCCAGATTGGTCCGCAGCGCGGTGTCTTCGATATTATGCTCGCGCGTCGAACGGCCCGAGTTCACGTCGATCGCCACCAGCGCCTCGGTCACGCCGATCACGATGTAGCCGCCCGACTTGAGCTGCACGACCGGGTTGAACATGCCACCCAGATAACCTTCAACCTGATAGCGGGCGAACAGCGGGGTCGGGTCTTCATAGCGTTTCACGTCGCGCGCCTGCGCGGGCATGATCATGCGCATGAAGTCCTTGGCGGTGCGATAGCCTGCCTCGCCCTCGACCAGAATCTCTTCGATCTCGCGGCTGTGCAGGTCGCGGATCGTGCGCTTGATCAGGTTGCCCTCTTCATAGATCTGGGCAGGCGCAATGGATTTCAGCGTAAGCTGGCGAATTTCTTCCCAGAGCCGCATCAGGTATTCGTAATCGCGCTTGATTTCCGGCTTGGTGCGCTTGGCTCCGGCCGTGCGCACGATCAGGCCCGCGCCTTCCGGCACGTCCATCTCGCCCGCGATCTCCTTCAGCTTCTTGCGGTCGGCAGCATTGGTGATCTTGCGCGAAATGCCGCCACCGCGCGCGGTGTTGGGCATCAGCACGCAATAGCGCCCGGCCAGCGACAGATAGGTGGTCAGCGCCGCGCCCTTGTTGCCCCGCTCTTCCTTGACAACCTGCACCAGCATGATCTGGCGGACCTTGACGACCTCTTGAATCTTGTAACGGCGTGGGCGCGGTTTGCGCGGGGCGCTGATTTCTTCGGCCACGTCTTCTTCGGCGATCGACTCGATCTCTTCGTCGGTGTCGCTGGCATGGTCGATGGCGCGGTAGGCCTGTTCGCCGTTGCCCTCGTCGTGGGCATGATCATGGCTGTGATCATGGCCCAGATGCGGCTGTTCGTCGGCAACGCCCTCGGAGGCGGTGTTTTCAACCGCTTCGGGGATTTCGGTCACCAGCGCGTCGGCGCCGGTTTCCTCACCCAGATCGACCACATCCATGCCGCCGATCTCGGCGGTTTTCACCTCATCCCCCGCCTCGACCGTTTCGGCCTTGGGCTGCGGACGCGGACGAGGCCGCGCGCGGCGATTCTCTTCCTCTTCCTGGGCACGGGCATAGGCGCGCTCTTCCTCAAGCAGCGCCTTCCGGTCGGCGACCGGGATCTGATAGTAATCGGGGTGGATTTCGGCAAAGGCCAAGAAGCCATGGCGATTGCCGCCATAGTCCACAAAGGCCGCCTGAAGCGAGGGTTCGACCCGCGTCACCTTGGCCAGATAGATGTTCCCGGCAAGCTGGCGCTTGTTTACGGTTTCAAAATCGAATTCTTCGACCTTGTTTCCGTCCACCACAACGACGCGAGTCTCCTCGGCGTGCGTGGCGTCAATGAGCATTTTCTTCGACATGTTGTTCTTTCGCGCCCGGAAAGCAATTCCGGGCCGGAGCCAGGTCCGGCGGTCGTCCTTGCGGGTTCGGGGCGGCTTGTCTGGGCAAGGCTGCGCGGCGCGGACAGGCGGGCCATGCCCGGTGGGCACCCCTCGCCTGATCCGAAATCACTCGTTCGCAGCATCGCGGTCTCACATAAGGGCGGCTTGCGCCACCCGCCTGAAAAAGCCCGTTTCGTCAGTGACTTGCGGGCAATACAACAGTCCGTTGCCGGACCGATCCGGCCCTTTCCGGGCGGCACGGGTTTCGCGCCAGAGCGGTCAGGGAGAATTTCTTGGCGTGCGGATGCACGCTTGAGATGACCCTATGGGCAAATTCCTGCCAAACACAATGGGTTTTTCGCGCCGTTTGCGTCACGGCGCGTCCGTCAAACGTAGTCTTGGCGCTGCAAGCCGTATTTGGCCATCTTTTCGTTCAGCGTCCGGCGCGGCAGGCACAGCTCGTCCATCACGGCGGTAATGCTGCCCTTGTGGCGGCGCATCGTGTTGTCGATCAACATCCGCTCAAACGCCTCGACATATTCCTTCAGGGGCTTGCCCTCGGTCGTCAGCGCGGTCGGATCGGTGCTTTCGTTGTCGGCCATCAAGAGCGACGCAATCGAGCCGGTGCCCCGCCGGTTCTGCAAAACTGCCCGCTCGGCGATGTTGACCAACTGACGCACGTTGCCCGGCCAGGGCGCCTGCAAAAGTTGCGCCGCCTCTTGTGCGGTCACCTGCGGCGCGTCGCAGCCATATTCCTCCGAAAACGCCTCGGCTGCGCGGGTGAACAGCGTCAGAATGTCCTCACCGCGCGACCGCAGCGGCGGGCAGATGATCGTCATCGCCCCCAGCCGGTAAAACAGGTCAGACCGCAGCGCATCTTGAAGGGTCTTGTCGGGCGCATGTTCATTGCAGATTGCGATGATCCGGGTTTCCGGCGGCACGCCCTGTTCGTTGATAAAGGTCAGCAAGCGCGATTGCAGCGGGTGGCTCAGGCTTTCAATGTCTTCCAGACACAAAGTGCCGCCGCGCGCCTCCTCGACCAAGGGCAGGTTGCCATCGTCCGAGGGGCCGAACAGCTTGGCCGCAAGCTGTTCCTCGCCCCAGGCGGCGCAAGAGATGGTGACGAATTTCTTCGATGCCCGCGGCCCTACCGCATGCAGCGCATGGGCCACCAGCGTCTTGCCCGTGCCGGTTTCGCCATCGATCAGCACATGGCTGTCGGCCTGCCCCAGATCCAGGATGTCTTCGCGCAGCCGCTCCATCGTCGGGCTGGCGCCGATCAGCTTTTTCATCAGAACCGAGCCATCGGCCAGCTCTTTCCTCAGGGCGCGGTTGTCCAGGGTCAACCGCCGGGCTTGCGTCGCGCGCTTGGCCAGTTCGGTCATCCGGTCGGGGTTGAAGGGTTTTTCCAGAAAGTCCCAGGCCCCGACCCGCATCGCCTCGACCGCCATCGGCACATCGCCATGGCCGGTGATCATGATGACCGGCAGGCCGGAATCCATCCCCATCAGGCGTTTCAAAAACGCCATTCCGTCCATGCCCGGCATCCTGATGTCGCTGACCACGACGCCCGGCCATTCCGGCCCGATCACCTTCAGCGCATCTTCGGCGCTGGCATAGGTTTCGGTGTCAAACCCCGACAACGCCAGCCACTGGCTGATCGAGGCGCGCATATCTGCCTCGTCATCGACGATTGCCACTTTCATCGCTCGTGCCATTCACGAACCCCCTATTCTGCTGCTTCTGCTTCGCGGCCGAGAATCGGCAGCTGCATTTCGAACACCGCACCCGCACCATCGGCGTTGCGCGCCGTCAGGCGCCCGCCGAGGTCGGTCATGATGCCCGACGAAATCGCCAAACCCAGCCCGACGCCCTCTCCGGGTTTTTTCGTCGTATAGAAGGGCTCGAAGATATTTTCCATTTCGCTGATGCCGTGGCCATTGTCGCGCACGGCCAGAACCGCCGTCTCGCCCATGGTCAGGATCAGGTCGATCTGCGGCGCCGCCACATCCTTGGTGGCATCCAGCGCATTGCGCAGCAGGTTGATGATCACCTGTTCCAGCCGGATGCGGTCGGCCATCACCATCACCGGCTGGCGCGGCAGGGTGCGGGTGATGCGCACGACCCGCGCCTTCAACTGCGGCTCCATCATCGACAGGGCCGAAGACAGGCAGTTCCTCAGATCGACCGGCTCGAACGCCTCACCGCCCTTGCGGGCATAGGATTTCAACTGCCGGGTAATCGCGCCCATCCGCTCGATCAGGTCGTCGATACGCTGGAAACTGGACAGTGCCTCCTCGGGCCGCTTGCGTTGCAGCAGCAGACGCGCCCCGGCGAGATAGGTCTTCATTGCGGCCAAGGGCTGGTTCAGCTCATGGCTGACCGCCGCCGACATTTCGCCCAGCGCCGCCAGCTTGGACGATTGTGCAAGCGTCAGTTCGGCGACCTCAAGGTTCTTCTGAACCTTTTCCCGCTCGGCGATCTCGCGCGACAGGCGCGCGTTCAGCAACCGCAGTTCCGCCGATTCGCGGCGGAAAGACTGGCTTTGCGACCAGGCCTTGCGCGACATGAAGTAAAAGGTCAGCGCCGCCAGGATGGCAAAGCCCATGATTTCCAGCGCGATGACGCCATTCACCCGTTCGCGCACCGAATCGAAGGTGGTAAAGATGATCATCTTCCAGCCGCGGAACGGCACCCGCCCCTCGGCCCGCAACACCGCCTCGCCCGAGACATAGGCATCGGGCGGATTCTGCGCCCAGTCGGCCGCCCCCTTCAGCGCCAGCCCGAAAGCCGATGGCGTGTCGGCCGCGGTCAGCGCCTCGTCCAGCGGCTTGCCCCGCCAGGAGGTGTGGGTGGACAGAATCACGGTGCCGGTGCTGTCGGTCACCACCACCTCGTCCTGAAGCCCGGCCCAAGAGCGTTCATACTTCATCAGGTCAACGCCGACGACGATCGCACCAAGCGTATCGCCCTCGACATTGATCGCGCGGGAATAGGTGAAATCGAACCCGCCGCCATCGCGGGGCGCGGCGGCAAACACCGTGTCCTTGCTGCGCAACGCCTCGAAGAAATAGCTACGGTCACGGTGCAGGCTGCCCAGAAGGTTGCGGTCAGTCGCGCCAACAACCCGGCCATCCTTGTCCAGCAGCATGATCGCCGCCACGCCGATCTCTTCCTGCACCTGCATCAGGCGCAAGGTGGTATCGGGGAATGTGCCTTTCATCAGCGCATTGCGGATCGCCGGGTCGGCCGCCAGCAACAAGGGCACGACCGAGGTGCGCTGCAACTCGCTGACCACGTTGCCCGAATACAGCGCAACCCGCAGTTCGGCGCGGTTTCTTGTGGTTTCGGTGAACCGCTCCGACAGCCAGCGGTTGGTGACCAGCACCGTCCCCGCGGCGATCAGCAAGAAAACAACAACCGCCAGCCGCGTCCGCCACGAAGGGGATGCAGCACCGTCACCCGGGGCAGCCGGGCCGTTGGTCTGGTCGGGGGGCGTCTCTTGCATGGGGCGATTCTAGGGTTTCACCAGCTCCGCCTCAAGGCGATGGGGCTCAGGCCAGCGCCAACCCGCCCATCAGCCCCTTGAACAGCGCGGCCCCATCGGTGCCGCCGTGGCTGGCGTCCACCACCCGCTCGGGGTGGGGCATCATGCCCAGCACGCGGCGGTTTTCCGACAGGACACCGGCGATGTCGTCCATGGCACCGTTGGGGTTGCCGTCATAGCGAAAGGCGATGCGGTCCTCGGCCTGCAACCGTGCCAGCCCCTCGGCATCGATGGTATAATTGCCGTCATGATGGGCGACCGGCACGGTGATGGTGCTGCCCTTGGCATAGGCGCTGGTAAAGGCGCTGTCGGTGGTCGCCACCACCATCTTCACCGGACGGCACACGAATTTCAGCGCCGCATTGCGCATCAGCGCGCCGGGCAGCAACTGCATCTCGGTCAGCACCTGAAAGCCGTTGCAGATGCCCAGCACATAGCCACCGCGCGCCGCATGGCCCTTGATGGCAGCCGAAATCGGCGACTGCGCGGCAATCGCCCCGCAGCGCAGATAATCGCCAAACGAAAACCCGCCCGGCACGCCCACCACATCGGTGCCTTCGGGCAGCGCACTGTCCTTGTGCCAGACGCGTGCCACCTGAAACCCCGCCCGTTCAAAGGCGACGGCCAGATCCCGGTCGCAGTTCGATCCGGGGAAGGTGACGACAGCAGCTTTCATGGCGCTCTCCTGCGGGTCTGGACCTCTTGCCGTTGCACCTTTTCAAATACTCTGCGGGGGTCCGGGGGTGCAAAACCCCCGGTCCGCCAGAGGAAAGGGGCGGGCCGGTCGATACGGTCCCTCTAGCGCAAGCAAACCGGCAATGCCAGTGGTTCGGCAGCGTCAGGACTGGTTTCCTGATACCGGATGTGGAGTTTCTGCCCTCACTCCCCGGTCAGCAGATGAGAGGCGCGGATCACCCGTTCGCAATGGGCGGCCAGCGCCTTGCGGTTCTCAAAGGCGTCCACCGGCACCTCGGGGTGAAAGATCACCTCTACCCTGCCCTGCCGCCAGGTGGCCAGTATCCGCAGCAGGCTGGGCGCAAAATCCATCTCGCCCCACCAGCCGTAATAGCGCGCATCCTGACCCGGCGGCGCATGATAGATCACCGTCACCGGCTGGATATGCAGCACCCGGTCCAGACCATGGCTGAAGAACGCCGCGAACAGCGTCGATTTGAACGGCAGCACCCGGATTGCATCGGTCGAAGTGCCCTCGGGAAAGAACAGCAGCTTGTGCCCCAGCCGCAGGCGGTCCTCGAACTGCTCCTGCTGGCGCCTGGCCTCGGTTCCCTTTCGGGCGATGAACACCGTGCCCGTCGCCCGCGCCAGCCAGCCGATGCCCGCCCAGCCCGCCACTTCGGACTTCGAGACGAAGTAGATGCGCTGCACGGCATTAAGGGCAAAAATGTCCAGCCAGGACGAATGGTTAGCCACCACCGCCCCCTTCTGCCGCATCGGCTGCCCCCGCACCGTCAAGGGCAACGCCATCACGACAAAGGCTGCACGGCAGACGAACTGGGTCACCCAAGGGGTGATCGGCCGCTCGGCTCCGAACAGCGGCCGCTCGATCAGCCGCAAAAGCAGCAGCAGCAGCAGACAGCCATAGGTGATTACCCCCAGCACCAAGCCGCGCGCCAAGGCCAGCGCCCAGCCCGCAGGGCCGATACGCGGCAGATCGATCGACGCATCGCGCCAGTCGTCGTTCATCCGTCGCGGGCTTTCTTTCTGGTGTAGAAATCGCGGTGCTTGGCGCTCATCCGTTCAGTATCCATCACCAGACAGACGTCGGTGGTGTTGAAAGCATGGTCAACCCAGGCGCCATCGCCAACAAACCCGCCCAGTCGCAGATAGGCCTTGATCAGGGCCGGCGTTCCCGCCATCGCACGCCGACGGTCCAGCCCGGCGTCCGGGACCAGATCCATCTCTTGCCGATGCGGAGCAAGGGCGCGTACCCGAAGCGCGGGCGGCGCCAGATGATGATGGTGCAGATAAGACAGGGGTTCCGCCAGCGCCGCCACATCAGTGCCGTGAAAACTGGCGACGCCGAACAGAATCTCGATCCCGCGCTCCAGCACATAATCGGCCAGCCCGTTCCACAGATGGAACATCGCCATTCCACCGCGATAGTCGGGATGCACGCAGGACCGGCCCAGCTCCACCAGCTTGCGGCCACAGGTCTTCAGCGCGGTCAGATCATATTCCGTCTCGGAATAAAACCGCCCCGCCAGCGCCATCCGCTCCGAGGTCAACAGCCGGTAAACTCCGACCACATCCTGCAACGTCTTGGGATCGCGCCGCTCGTCGATCAGCAGAAGATGGTCGAAGTAAGGGTCGAAATCATCCCGTTCCAGCCGCCGCTCATGGTCAACCAAGGGACCGCTGCCGCCCAGTTCGGCCACAAACACTTCGTATCGCAGGCGCTGTGCCGCCTGCAAATCGCGTTCGTCGCGGGCCAGGCGCAGGCTAAAGGCGGTATCGTCGTCGATCATCTTGCGCCGGTTCCGTCCTCGGGCCTGCCCGTCATTGTCCTCGCCGAGTTCTAAGGGCTGCCACCCACCATTGCAACCGGGCGGGCGGCGGGCAGTCCGATCCGCAAATCTCAATCTCAAGTTGCGTTAGGGGATCATTAACCCATACTGGATTAGGCAGAGAAATCCGGCACAAGCGTTACCTGCCGGACATCAATCACCACCTTGCCTGCATGTTCAAAGTTTACCGTCACCCGACCGCCGATGTTCGATTGCACCTGCCCCAGCCCCCATTCAGGGCGCTCGGGATGGCGCACGAACATGCCCGGTTCCAGAAACGACAGCATTCGACATCTTCCTTTCAGAGGTTCCGCCTTGCAGGATAAGCCCGATCTTGCCGCACTTATCGGCTCTCGCATCTGCCATGACCTTATCAGCCCGATCGGCGCCATCGGCAATGGGGTCGAGCTGTTGATGCTGGAAGGCACGGCACAGGGGCCGGAGGTTGCACTGATTTCCGAAAGCGTGGCCCATGCCAACGCGCGGGTGCGATTTTTCCGCGTGGCCTTCGGGGCCGCCTCGGACGATCAGCGGATCGGGCGGCGCGAGGTTGCCGATATTCTGGCCGGTGTCACTCGCGGTGGCAGGGTCGAGGTGGATTGGCAAGGCCCGCCCGACATGGCCCGGCGAGAGGTGAAACTCGCCTTCCTTCTGGTGCTTTGCCTTGAAACCGCGATGCCTCAAGGCGGGCGCATCACGGTCACCCGAAACGACAGCCGATGGTTTTTGCTGGGGGAAGCGGGTCGCCTGAAGGTGGATCCCGACCTGTGGGAGGTGCTGTCAAACCCCTCTGCCCTGAGGTTCATTTCCTGCTCGTGCAAGAGGAGACAAGCCGCCAGCACCGCCGCCTGACGGTCGAGGTTGCCGACAACACATCGGTGCGCCTGACCTTCTGATCACAGCCAGCGGCGCAGCCGGGTCTGGATGAAGGGGATGATCCCCCAGACCATGGCGGTCACGACAATCGGCACCAATATCGCCGTGCGCGCCGGAATCGGCCAGCCGGGCGTCAGCGGCAGCAGGATCAACAGCCCCGTTGTCACCAAGGGATAGACGAACAGAAAGACAAAGCCGGCAAAACGCAGTTTTGATGGTGTGCGGGCTTTACTGACAACCGTATTCATGGAAAGACTCCTTAACGAAACGGAACGTCTCGTATATATGAAACGATACGTTCCGTTTCGCAAGGGGGAAATCGTGTCCGAAGCAGAAAATTCCCGCGCCTCGACCCGCGCCTCGGTCGGGGCGCGGCGCAACCCGGAAACCGAAGCGGCAGTCCTTCAGGCGGCTGAAGAGCTGCTCCGCGAACAGGGCTATGCTGCCCTGACGATGGAAGCGGTTTGCAAACGCGCCCGCGCCGGCAAGGCGACGCTGTATCGCTGGTGGCCATCCCGGGCGCATCTGGTGCTGGCGCTGGTCTCGCGCTCCAAACAGGAAATGGCGCTGCCTGCCACCGGCACTCTGCGGGGCGATCTGACGGCCTATTTTGACGACCTGCTGGCGCGCTGGCGGGGCGATGGCGGGGCGCTGCCAATCGGCCCGCTGGTGCGGGTGCTTTATGTCGAGGCGGCAGATAATGCCGAACTGGGCGCGGCCCTGCTGGAAGAGCGGCGCGAGCGTTGGCAATTGCTTGACCATATCCTTGCCGCTGCCGCCGCGCGTGGCGAAGTGTCCCATCGCCTGACGATAGACCGCGCCAAACAAGTCACCATGGCCCTGCCGATCTATCTGCTGATGATCGGCCAATTGCCCGCGCCCGGGGAAACCGCCGCGCTGGTAGCCGACATCCTGCCTGCCCTCGCCTAAGGCGCCCGGAAGCCGCCGGACGTCTAGGGCCGGATCGTCCCGTCGCCCTTGACCAGATACTTGAAGCTGCACAATTGCTCGGCGCCCACAGGCCCGCGCGCGTGCAGCTTGCCGGTGGCGATGCCGATTTCCGCGCCCATGCCGAACTCTCCGCCATCGGCGAACTGGGTCGAGGCATTGCGCATCAGGATTGCCGAATCGAGCCGCTGAAAGAACAGCGCCGCCGCCTCGTCATTCTCGGTCAGGATGCTTTCGGTATGCTGGCTGCCATATTTGCGGATATGGGCGATCGCCTCTTCAACCCCATCGACCAGCTTGGCGGCGATGATCATGTCCAGGAACTCATGCCCGAAATCCTCCGGCTTCGCCCTCACCGTGCCCGGAACCTTCAAGAGTTCGCCCTCGGTCCGAACCTCAACCCCCGCCTTGATCAGATCCTCGATCAGCACCGCGCCGTGCTTGGTATAGAACCGCCAGTCGATCAGCAGGCATTCGGCCGAACCGCAAACCCCGGTGCGCCGGGTCTTGGCGTTCAGCACCACGCGCCGCGCCTTTTCCAGATCGGCGTCCTTGTCGGCATAGACGTGGCAGATGCCCTCCAGATGGGCGAACACCGGCACCCGCGCCTCGCGCTGCACAAGGCCCACCAGCCCCTTGCCGCCGCGCGGCACGATCACGTCGATATGCTCCACCGCGCGCAGCATCGCCTCAACCATCGCCCGGTCGCGGGTCGGGATCAGTTGAATCGCCGCCTCGGGCAGATGCGCCTCGCGCAGGCCCTGCACCATGCAGTCATGGATCACTTCCGAGGAATGAAAGCTCTCGCTGCCGCCCCGCAGGATCACCGCATTGCCCGATTTCAGCGCCAGCGCCCCGGCATCGGCCGTCACATTCGGGCGGCTTTCATAAATCACGCCTATCACGCCGATAGGCGTTGCAACCCTTTGGATATGCAGGCCATTCGGGCGGTCCCATTCGGCCAGAACCCGGCCCACCGGGTCTTTCTGTTCGGCGACCGACCGCAAGCTGTCCACGATGCCACGAATGCGGTTTTCGTCCAGCTTCAGGCGGTCCATCATTGCGGGCGACAGGCATTTTTCGGTGCCATAGTCCAGATCAAGGCAATTCGCGTCGAGAATTTCCTCGCGCCGCGCCCAGACCGCCGCCGCCGCCGAAACCAGCGCCGCCGCCTTGCGCTCGGACGAGGCACAGGCCAGCTCTGCCGCCGCTGCTTTCGCCTTGGCACCGATCTTGGCCATCAGATCAGAAACCTGCCCGTCCATTTTCTGTCCTTAAATATCCCGGGGGTCCGGGGGCAGCGCCCCCGGCCTGCCCTGTCAAACCACCATGTCGTCCCGATGCACCAGCGCCGCGCGGCCCTGATAGCCCAGTATCCCCTCGATATCACCAGACCGATGCCCGGCAATCGCCTTGGCCTCGGCGGCGGTATAGCGCACCAGCCCCTTGCCCAGCACAACGCCGGCCGGGTCCAGAATGGCCACCGGATCGCCGCGGCCAAAGCTGCCCGTGACCTCGGTAACCCCCGCCGGCAGCAGGCTTTTGCCCGCCGTCAGCGCCTTGACCGCACCGGCATCCAGCCGCAATTGGCCGCGGGGCTTCATCGCATTGATCCAGCGTTTGCGCGCCGCCTGTGGGTCGCCATGGGCGACGAACCAGGTCCGCTGCGCGCCTTCGGCCAGCGCCTTCAGCGGGCGCAGGGTTGACCCTTCCATGATCGCCATGGCGCAGCCGCCCGCCACGGCGGTTTTCGCCGCCAGAAGTTTGGTCTTCATCCCGCCCTTTGACAGGCCAGAGATCGGATCGCCCGCCATCGCCTCAATCTCTGGCGTGATCTTTTCTACCAGATCAAAGCGCTCTGCGGTCGGGTCTTCTTTCGGGTTGGCCGAATAGAACCCATCGACATCCGACAGCAGGATCAACTGATCCGCCCCCACCGTCACCGCGATCTGCGCCGCCAGCCGGTCGTTGTCGCCAAAGCGGATTTCATCGGTCGCCACCGTGTCATTCTCGTTCACGATGGGCACGACGCCAAGGCCCAGCAGGGTCTCCATCGTCGCGCGGGAATTCAGATAGCGCCGCCGGTCCTCGGTATCTTCCAGCGTCACCAGCACCTGCGCCGTGGTGATGCCATGAGGTGCCAGAACCTCCTCGTACGCGCGTGCAAGGCGGATCTGCCCGACCGCCGCCGCCGCTTGCGATTGCTCTAGCGTCAGGGGCCCTTCCGGCAGGCCCAGCACCTTGCGACCAAGGGCAATCGAGCCCGAGGATACCAGCACAACATCGGTGCCGCGCACCTTGGCCTCGGCCACATCCATGGCCAGCGCCGACAGCCAACCCTGCCGCAAACCCGCCTTGCGGTCCACCAGCAGCGCCGAGCCGATCTTGATCACCAGCCGCTTTGCCGCCCGCACCTCGGGCGCGACCAAAGGCATCAGGGCCGCCATGGCTGCACCTCCTCCGGCTTGGCATTGGCCTTCTCGATTTCGACCATCAGCGCGCGAAGAACGTCCTGCAAGCCCTTGCCCGCCACGCCGGAAATCACATGCACCGGCCCGCCACTGGCCTTTTCCAGGGCGCGGCGGCGGTCGCTGATCTGCTTGGTGTCCATCGCATCCACCTTGTTCAGCGCCAGAATGCGGGGCTTGTCGCCCAGCACCTCGGAATAGGCCTCCAACTCGGTTACGATGGTGCGGTAATCCTTGGTGATGGTGGAAGAGGTGCCATCGACCAGATGCAGCAGCACCTTGCAGCGTTCGACATGGGCGAGGAACTGGATGCCAAGGCCGCGCCCCTCGCTTGCCCCTTCGATCAGGCCGGGAATATCGGCCATGACAAATTCCTTGCCATCGATCCCCACGACGCCCAGGTTCGGCACCAGCGTGGTAAACGGGTAATCGGCAATCTTGGGCCGCGCGTTCGACACGGCGGCCAGAAAGGTCGATTTACCGGCATTTGGCAGGCCCAGCAGGCCGGCATCGGCAATCAGCTTCAGCCGCAGCCAGATCGTGCGCTCTACCCCCTCCTGCCCCGGATTGGCCCGGTTGGGCGCCCGGTTGGTCGAGGATTTGAATTGCAGGTTGCCCCAGCCGCCATTGCCGCCCTGCGCCAGCTTGACCCGTTGGCCCGGCTCGGTCAGGTCGGCCAGAACGGTTTCCTCATCCTCGTCCAGAATTTCGGTGCCCAGCGGCACCTTCAGCACGATATCATCACCCGACTTGCCGGTTTTCTGGTTGCCCATGCCGGGCTGGCCGGATTTCGCAAAGAAATGCTGCTGATAGCGATAGTCGATCAGGGTGTTCAGCCCCTCGACCGCCTCGGCCCAGACCGAACCACCATGGCCACCGTCGCCGCCATCGGGCCCGCCGAATTCGATGAATTTCTCGCGCCGGAACGACACGCAGCCCGCGCCGCCGCCGCCCGAGCGGATATAGACTTTGGCAAGGTCGAGGAACTTCATGGATCTGGGCTTTCGCTGGGATGGGCTGGCGATACAGGATCGGAGGCGCAGGCTCAAGCAATGCTTGGCGCGGCGGTGAGGACCAACCGCGGCAGTACCAACGACACATGCGGCAGATCACGCCCCTGCGGGCGGCAGAACTTCACGTCTCGCGCGGTTTCGGTGAAGCCCAGCTTGGCCAGAACCCTGGATGAAGGAAGGTTGCCTTCGAAATAGCCCGACATCACCGGCCCGCCCCCGGCTGCGAAGAAGGCATCAACCACAGCACCGGCGGCCTCGGCCATGATCCCCCGTCCATGCGCCGAAGGCAGCAGCCAATAGCCCAGTTCGCTATCGGCGATGTCGATGATGCCGCAGAAGGCCCCGGCTTCAGTAATGGCCCAGACCCGGCCCGGCACTGCCATACCGCTGAGGAAGTCTTCGAAATCCCCGGCCGCATAGGGCCAGGGCACCGCCGCCAGCCAGCGCGACACCGCAAAGTCATTCAGCCCGGCCATCGCGTAGGGCTTGTCCGTGGCACAGACCGGGCGAAGGAGAAGGCGGGGGGTGACGAGCGTTTCCATGGAACCTCCGGTGGCAGGCGCAAAGGATGGCGGAACGGGGCAGCAGGTTCAGCCGGGCTGTGGTCGCTCATCCAGATGCAATTCCATGACCATCAGGTCCAGCCAGCGGCCGAACTTCTGGCCGACCTGTCGCATGGTATGGGCGTTGCCGAAGCCAAGGCTTTCGTGAAGGGCGATCGACGGGCGGTTCTCGGCCTCTATCGCCGCCACCATGACGTGCAGGCCCGCCTCTCGTGCGCAGCGGATCAGGGCTGACATCAGCGCGCGCGCCAGCCCCTGCCCGCGGTGCCCGGCCGCGACATAGACCGAATGTTCCACCGTCAAACGGTAGCCGTCAAAAGCCCGCCACGGCCCATAGCTGGCATAGCCCGCCACCTGCCCGCCAACCTCGGCCACCAGAACCGGAAAGCCGCCCGCAACCCGCGCCACCATCCAGTCCACCCGATTGGCGGCATCGACCGTGACCTCGTTCCAGATCGCGGTCGTGTTCGCCACCGCGTCATTATAGATCGCGGCAATGGCAGGGGCGTCGGCTGGGGTGGCGGTGCGGATCATGCGTCACACGAGCTTTCGGATGTAAGTCCAGGTTGGAACAAGGGAATTGCGCGCCACACTGAAATTCTCGGCATCGCCCAGATATTCAAAACCCGCATTGGTCAGCACCCGCGCCGAACCGGGGTTGTCCTGAAACACCTCGGCAAAGATCGTGCGGTCGCTCAAAGGGTTCGCCGCCACCAGCGCCCGCACCGCCTCGGATGCGATGCCGGTGTTCCACAAGGCAGGCGCCACCCAATAGCCGATTTCCGATTGGCCACGGTCCATCGGTTTCAGGCTGATGATGCCCAGCACCTCGCCCAGCCCGGTGGCCGTGCCGTCCATGACCCAGATCTTCTCGCCCGTCCCGGCCATTGCGCGGGCGATGAACGCCTCTATAGCGCCGGGCGGCAAGGGATGCGGAATCGAACGCGTCGCCTCGGCCACACGGCGGTCGCCGGCATACATCGCGCACAGGCCAGCATCGGATTTGCGCACTGGGCGCAGCAGAAACCGCCCAGCGGCGATTTCGGCGGGCCTTCCGGCGGCAATCATATCAAGTGTCACGGCTTCCCTCCTGTTGAAGCGCATGGCCGGCAAAAACCCGGCGTCGTCTTTCCCGGCTTCAAGGCCCGCTCCCCTGGCCCCTCTGCCCTAGATGGCCCTGCCCGCCACCATGCCAAGAACCCTTGGCGGAAACGTGACGGGATTCAGGGCAAAAAAGAAAAGGGGGACCGGCCTATCCGCCGATCCCCCAGATGTTTCGTCCGAAACGGGTTTCCGGCTTACTCGGCAGCCTCCGCAACCGGGAGAACCGAAATGAAGGTGCGGCCTTTCAG
The DNA here is from genome assembly GCA_002336845.1 of Rhodobacteraceae bacterium UBA1943. GTDB lineage: Bacteria > Pseudomonadota > Alphaproteobacteria > Rhodobacterales > Rhodobacteraceae > Fuscibacter. The sequence goes on along the minus strand of DDEX01000040.1, from coordinate 80,784 downwards.
GCCCTTCTTGAAGGTCACCTTGCCCTCGACGGTGGCGAAAATGGTATGGTCGGTGCCCATGCCAACGCCCTCACCAGGGAACCAGGTGGTGCCGCGCTGGCGGCAGATGATATTGCCCGGAATGGCGGCTTGGCCACCAAACAGCTTCACACCAAGACGACGGCCAGCCGAGTCACGACCGTTGCGCGAGGAGCCGCCTGCTTTTTTATGTGCCATGGGAAGGTCTCCTTACTTCGCGGTTTCGTGGGCCGCGCGGCGCGCGTCGGCGGTGCCGGTTGCAGCCTTGACGCCCGACTTCTCGGCGCCCGAGGCCAGAACCTCGGTCACGCGAACCAGCGTCAGGTGCTGACGGTGGCCCTTGGTGCGCTGCGACGAGTGCTTGCGGCGACGCTTGACGAAATGGATCGTCTTTTCGCCCTTGATCTGATCGATCACTTCGGCCTGCACGGCAGCGCCCGCCACGGTGGGCAGGCCAATGGTCGTGCCCACCATCAGAATTTCGTTGAACTGGATCTTGTCACCAGCCACAGCGTCAAGCTTTTCGACGCGCAGGACATCGCCCGCACGAACCGTGTATTGCTTGCCGCCGGTCTTCAGGACCGCAAACATGGGTCTTCCTTCCTTGTCAGCCGCGTCCTTTGGCCCCGTTTCCGGCGTTCCGGGAACCTTGCGGTTCCGCCTTCGAACAGCGCGCCCCGTTCAGGGCGATGTAAATAAGAATACCCGGACAGACTCAGAGGTCTGGCCGGGTTGCGCGCTTTTGCAAGATTGCGAACCGGGTGTCAAGCCTTTGCGCCAGCGCGCGGGGCCGCTAGTCTGGCCGCGTGACGAGGTGCGCCATGCGTGACGAAAATTCCCTGAACACGCCCCTGCCGGGCATCTTCCTGCGCCAGGCCCGACGCGCCCGGATGCACGGGATCGTGCCGACCATGCCCTCTCTCATCCGGGTGCGGGCCGGGGTCAAGGAGGTTGTGTCCCCTGCCGCCCCACTGTCGATCTTTGCGGGCCAGTACGTGCTGCTGCCCGAGGCGCTGCCCATGACAATCTGCAATATCCCCGACCCCGGCGGGCGGTATGAAGCGATGGTGCTGCCCCTGCCCCGCCCCGCGGTCGAGCGTGCCCTTGCCCGCCTGCCCGACATTCAGCGCCCCGCCACCCGGGCACCTCAGCGCGTCTTGCTGCCACCCGAAGGCAAAAGCCTGTTCTCGGCCTTCTTTGCCCCCTCGCCCTTCGCGACCCTGCCGTCGGATGTGCTGGCAATGCGGCTGGAAGAGCTGGTCCTGTGGCTGGCCCTTTCGGGTGGCGTGCTTGCGGCCGGAACGCCGCCGCGGCTGGCCGAGCGGTTGCGCGGACTGATCGCGGCCGATCCAGCGGCAAGCTGGGTCGCGGCAGAGGCGGCGCGACGGCTGGGGGCCAGCGAAGCCACGCTGCGCCGCAAACTTGCCGACGAGGGCGAAAGTTTTGGCTCCATCCTGCGGGATGTCCGCCTGACCCATGCGCTGGGGCTTTTGCAGACCACGCCCTTCCCGGTCGCCCGGATCGCGGCAGAGGCCGGCTATGCCTCGCCCCAGCAGTTCGCAACACGGTTCCGCACCCGCTTTGGCTTGGCGCCGCATGAAATCCGCACGCCAGAGATGGAACGTGATCGGATCGGGGCGAAACTTGCGCGGAACGGGGCCGCAGCCGGGAGTCATTCGGCCTAGGGTCCGGTCATCCGACCACAGGAGGCCACAGGATGATCCGATTTGTTTTCCCACTTGCCTTTGCGCTTTGCGCCAGCACCGCTCAGGCCGGCATGACCCTGACATCGCAAGCAATGCCCGACGGCGCGACGCTTGCCGAGGCCCAGGTGTTCAACGGATTTGGCTGCACAGGCGGCAACCAGTCGCCCGATCTGGAATGGTCCGGCGCGCCCGCTGGCACCCAGGCCTTTGCGGTGACGATGTATGATCCCGATGCCCCCACCGGGTCTGGCTGGTGGCACTGGGTCGCGTTCAACCTGCCGGGCGACACGACCGCATTGCCCGCGGGCGCCAGCGGCAAGGCCATGCCCGCAGGCAGCGTGGAAAGCCGCACCGACTTTGGCATCCCCGGCTATGGTGGGGCCTGCCCGCCCGTGGGCGATGCCCCCCATCACTATAAGGTCACCGTCTATGCCCTGCCCACCCCGCTGCCGTTGGATGCCAATGCCAGCGGCGCAATGGTCGGCTTCATGCTGCGGTCCTCTGCGCTGGACAGCGCGACGATCACCGCAACGCTGGGGCGCTGACCGCCCGGCGGGCCCGTGGCAGATACGGTCTCAGATATCCTGGCCCGCCATCTCCTGCCCCACGGCACGGCCAAGATCGCGGCTGACATGGTTGAACAACCCATCGAACGCGGCAAACATCGCCGCGTTCAACTGCTGCCCGGCGGGCGTGGCGGAATAATCGGTATAGGCGCGCAACTCTGCATCGGTCAGCGGCTGATAAGCCAGCGCCAGAAAGGGAAACAGCCATGCCTCGGTGCTGGCGCGGGTCTCTGCTTCCTTGCCGCGCGTCAGATCAAGGATATCCGCCTCGGTCATGTCGGCGAACGGCCCTCCGGTTCCCGCAAGGCCCTGATAGAACGCCAGGCTGGAATTCATGGCGCCTGCGACATTGGCCTCGATCAGGTCGTTGACCTCGGCAAAGCGGCGGATCAGCGCCACGCGGGGATCGCCCTTGGCCACCATTTCTTGCCAGCGCAGGGTGGCCGCCGCCTCGGTGTCCTTGTCCATCAGCGCCCTGCGGGCATCGGTTTCCAGTTGCAGGGCGCGCTTGCCTGTCGCAGAGCCGAAAAAGTCGATTGCCCCCGCGGCGGCCTCTGGCTTGCCCTCCATCGCCTTGGTCAATCCGGCCTTGACCAAGGCCTGCATCTGCGCCGGATCATAGATCCGCGCAACCGATGCCTCCCAGCTGGGGCTGCCGCCCGCAGTGCCAAAATCCGCCGCCAGTTCGGCGGCGTCGGCTACCCCTTCGTCGCGCAGGACGGCAATCATGTCATTGATCTGCAATACGTCATAAAGCGTGATCGCAGGCTGGGCCTGCTGCTGGGCCAGCACCGGCGCGACACCGAATACGCCCCCTGTCGCAAGCGCGATTGCTACACACAACGGACGAAATGCCATATCCGGCCCTCTTTGACACCTTTCCTGACAGCTAGGCCCTTGGCACGCCCTTGCCAAGCCGCTGGCTGGGCCCTCTCGTAAAGTTGCGCAAAGCTGCATTTCCGGGGTTGCAAGCCCCGCAAGGCCCCGCTACATCCCCGCCCCAGACGACCCCCAAAGCGCGGAGAGGTGGCGGAGTGGTCGATCGCGCCGGTCTCGAAAACCGGAGTAGGTTTGCGCCTACCGTGGGTTCGAATCCCACC
>DDEX01000040.1:10300-77378 GCA_002336845.1 Rhodobacteraceae bacterium UBA1943 | reverse complement strand
TTTCGGGGGTTATGCGGGTGGGGCTCTAACCGGCATACGCCCGGAAAGGCGCACGGGCGTTCTCTCCGGGCCGATATTCTCCGGACCTGTTAACCGGACACTTTCCGGTTATGTCGTATAAGTATATGTTTTTATAATATATTTCGCCCGGTCCGACACTTAACCTTTGGAATTGCACACCCCTGCCGCGCGCCGCTCAAATCGAAAAAAGAACGGCTCAGACCAAGTAGTCCGACGCATGCGCCCCTTCATATAGCGCCTTGATGGATGTGGCAGCCAAGACTGCTGCACGCGTTGCCGCTTCCTTCAGGTCAAGGACCCTGAATGTATCGCCGATCTTCGCGACCGCATCTATCCGTCGATACTGGTCGCCGAACCGTTCTGCATACTGGGCAAGGCCCTTCAACTTTGGGATGGCATCACCGAACTGGATGCCGTGCGGATCAACGATGTCTGCCGTGAATGTGCCGTCGCCTTGTTGACCGAAAAACACGAAGTCTGGCCGCACGATCTTCGGCTCCCCGCCATCGTCATAGATGATCCCAAGCGAGTCCTGGCTGGCGCGCGACGGGTTCAGGGTGTGCTCAAGCGGATATTGCAACTCGAGAAATAGTAGCTATGGGCCGTCACGCGTCTTTCAACCCGCAAGGGCCGCAAGACGAAGTACACCTCGACGCCGCGTGATGGCTCCTATCGTTCGCAGGTCGACACTGCGTTGTGGCCAGAAATCCTGTCAAAACAGCACACTTGAGACATATCCCTTTGGGTGGCGCGTGATCTCCGTTCTGCCGGGCGATGTCTTGTAGCCAAAAAAGAGAGCCAAATGTCCGACGCTTTAAAGGGTTGTCGGTCCCGGCTCTACATGTTGAGGTCCAACAAGGCCTGCCGCATCACCTGCGGATCAACGTCAAGACCGGTCCAGTATTTTACGCCGATCACCCCCTGCTGCACCAGCATACCGAGCCCGTCAACCGTCTTGCAGCCGCGATCCTTGGCGGCCTGAAGCAGGCGTGTCAGGGGTGGGTTGTGAATTCCGTCGGCGACGACCATCTCCGGTGTCAGGCTGTCGGTGTCGATGTCGGGCATTGCGTCGATGTCCGGATACAGACCGACGGACGTGGCGTGAATCACGATGTCTGTGCCGGCCGGCACGACAAAGGTGCCGTCCCACGGGGCGTAACTTGCCTGCGTGTCCGTGCGTTTGTTCAACAGGTCGACGACCGCACGTCCCCGCCCAGCGGTGCGATTGACGACGGTTATCCGCGCGGCGCCGGCCAGCGCCATCTCTACCGCAACCGCCCGCGCTGCACCGCCCGCACCGAACAGGACGACGGATTTGCCCGCCGGATCCACGACCGATTTCAGTGCCGCGACAAAGCCGCGCCCGTCGGTGTTTTCACCGATCAGCCGGTCGCCGTCGCGCACGATGGTATTGACGGCCCCTATAATCTCGGCCGATGTTCCCAAGCCATCGAGGTGGTCGATCACGGCGACCTTGTGCGGAATGGAACAGTTGAAGCCGCGCCAGCCCATCGCCCGCGCGCCGCGCACCGCGTCCGCCAGATCGTCGGGTGCAACCTCGACGTTGATGTAGCGCCAATCGAGACCGTGGTGACGGTAGGCAGCCTCGATCATCGCGACGGTCGGGTTTTCGGCTGCGGGTTGCGCGAAGGAGCCGGTCAGCGGCAGCAGGAAGTTCATAGGGCGTGTCCTTTCAGATGGCGCGCGTGTTGCGCATATGCGCGCCGACCCGCAACGCCTGGGCTGCGATGGTCAGTGCCGGGTTCAGCGCGGCGGAAGAGGGAAAGAACCCCGCGTCCACCACGTAAAGGTTCGGATGATCATGCGCGCGGCACATGGCGTCGAGCGCCGATCTCGCCGGATCATCGCCCATCCGCACCGTGCCGCATTGGTGCGAGGGGGCCTGAATGCCGAAGCTGTGACGCAGAACGACCGGGAACCCGGCCCGGCGCAGCACATGCCTGACATGGCGCACGAACCGATCATGGGCGGCCCGCCCGCCGGGGCGGTAATCGACCTGCACCCGGTCACCGTCCAGAAGACGCACGCGGCTCTCGCGGTCGGGCAGATCCTCGCCCATCGCCAGCACGTCGACGGAGTGGCGGGCCAACCAGTCGGCCACGAACTGCGGCGTTCCGGGATACGTTGCACGGATCATCGCACCCTGGATCTTGCCCAGCATCTGGATGTTGCCGCGCGCATCAGGATCGTCTGGCAAACCGTGATAGAAGTCGTTCGACGACAGTGTTTTGGGGAATTTCGTGGTGTTTGTAGTGAAGGGCTTCACCCCCATCATTCCCGTCAGGTGATGGTTCATCAGGTATCGGCCCACAACGTCGGACCGGTTGGCAATTCCGTCCGGTGCCGCCTCACAGGCGGACCGCAGCAGGATCAGTGCGGAATTGATCGCCCCAGCGCTGAGAACAAAGACCTGAGCTTCCACGCGCAGGATCTCCCCGGACCGGAGCACCTCTGCGGCGACGATACGCTTGCCCTCGCCATCGGCAATCAGCCGCGTGACTTCCGCGTTGCGTTCCAGCCGCACGTCTGGATGCGTCAGGAGTGGGCGGAGCACGCGCGTATCCGCGTCACCCTTGGCGTCGAACCGGCAGGCAAAGGCATCGCAGGTGCCGCAGCGCCGGCAGGTGCCATCGGGGCCATAATCGATTGCCGATGGCATCGCAAATGGGTGCAGGCCCTGCGCGCGCAACCGATCCGACAGCGCGGCAATCACTGGCTCGTGCGGGATCGCGGCGTGGGGGAAGGCATCGCGGGGCGGCTCGGTCGGATCGACACCTGCCGCGCCGCGCACGCCATACAGGCGTTCGGCTGCGGCGTAGTATGGCGCAAGATCGGCGTAGCTGACCGGCCAGGCGGGGGATGTGGCGCCGTCGATCTGCCCCTGCGTGAAATCACTTTCGCGGAAGCGGAACATCGCGGTGCCGTAGAACTTCGTATGCCCGCCGACATAGTAGTATTGACCGGGCCGATAGGCTGCCCCGTTCGCGTCCACCCATTCCTCTGTCGTCTTGTACCGTGACTGGACGAAAACCGCCTCTGCATCGCTGTTCTGCGGCTCGTTCGGCAGATGGTCACCGCGTTCGAGGATCAGGATTTTCGCGCCGCTGCCTGCGAGTTGATGCGCCACGGCAGAACCACCCACCCCCGAGCCGACAATCGCGATATCCGTTTTTATGCTCTGCATCACGCCCTCCCGGGTTTCCGCTCAACAGATGCCAAGCCTTCACCGCGCACACCATTCCCTATTGCCGCGTATCCTTGTATGATTGCTGCATCTGAATGCTGAACTGGCACGCAATGCACATATCTTCGCCTTACTTCGAGACGGTTGCCATCCCGCCGGACCGGTCCCTGCATGTCTTCGACCGCCGCCTGCCAGAGTTTCCGTTCAACTGGCATTACCACCCGGAATTCGAGCTGACCCTCACGGTGAACAGCCGCGGATTGTGCTTTGTGGGGGACCATGTCGGGCCTTACGACGACGGGGATCTGGTTCTGATCGCCCCCAACCTGCCGCATGCGTTTCAATCCCAAAGCCTGATCGAGATTGCCGGCGACCATCGCGCCATTGTGTGCTGGTTCACCAGTGACTGGATCACCAGCCTGATCGGTCTGGTGCCAGAGCTTTCGCCCGTCACGGCTCTGCTTGCACAGGCCCGGCGTGGATTGCGCTTCGGGGCGCGAACGTCGGCGCAACAGCGAGACCGGATCCTGCACCTGGGGCAGATGGATGGCGTGGATCAGGTGATCACATTCCAGTCCATCCTCGCGACCTTGTCGGGATCAACTGATCGAGTGATGCTGGCCAACGGAGAGGTCAGGGTCAGCGAGATGCCGCGCGACCGGGCGCGGATGCAGAAGGTGCTGGACCATTTGCATGCCCATTACAATGAACCGGTGCGACTGGCCCCGTTGTGTGATCTTGTGCATCTGACCGAGAGCCAACTGCAACGGATCTTCAAACGCAGCGCCCGCATGTCGATCAGCGCCTATGTGCTGCAATTGCGAATTGGCCGGGCGTGCCAGATGCTGATACAGACCGACAGCCCCGTGGGCCTGATTGCAACCGAGTGCGGTTTCTCCGATGCCGCCGACTTCGCGCGACGCTTTCGCAATGCCCGCAACATGACGCCAACGGCGTTCCGCACTGCAATCAGGGGGCAGGATCTGAAATCTGTGCCAAAGCGAGGTCGGTCCGTTCGCCAAAGCCCGCAGACATAAGCGGCTCGCACGGCCTTTCCGAAAATCGTGCAATTTTGGCAGGTTTGTCCGATGTGATCCCGATTGGGATTTACTCTTTCGTGCGCGATTGCATGACCGCGTTGTGCGAGTTCGATGTCAATCGGCATCCAAACGGGCCCCCTGATCGGCGTCCAAAAGTGACCCCTTTGGCGCGCGGGTGAGCAGGCCCGTGGCGGCGTAGCTTTCCAGCTGGCGCAGCCGACGCGGGCCTGCGTTTTGGAGGGTGTTCAGGCTCGGGTTTTGATGCGCCAGCTGTCGTTGCCGGTCTCGACGATGTCGCAGTGGTGGGTGAGCCGGTCGAGCAGCGCGGTGGTCATCTTTGCGTCCCCGAAGACGGTCGGCCACTCCCCGAATGCGAGGTTGGTGGTGACGATGACGGAAGTCTGCTCATAGAGCTTGCTGATCAGATGGAACAGTAGCTGGCCGCCGGACTGCGCGAATGGCAGGTGTCCTGCGTTTTGAGGCGGGCAATCAAATCCATGCTCATGCTGCGGCCCCTTCGGTCAACATGGCGCGGGCCCCGTGGGCGTCTGCGCGGCCGAGACAAGGATGTGGTCGAACGCCTCCTCGGTCTCGAAGAACGCGGCAAGGCCGTCAGCATCCGCCGTATCCAGTTGCACGGCCCGGACATTGCCAAGCACGCCGGATGCCCGGGCCAGCCGTTCTGCCGTCCGCCCGGCAATGGTGACATCCGCGCCCTCGGCCAGAGCCGCGGCGGCCACGGCCATCTCGATGCCGGAACTGCCTCCGATCACCAGAACGCGCTTGCTTTTCAACTTTGTCATGATCGCCTCCTCAGGCCAGATGTTCCAGGCGCCGCAGGTCGGGCGATGCCTTCAGAAGCTTGTCGAACCGGGCCGCAAGCCCTGTAAAGGCTGCGGCATTGCCATGGGCCTCGAGTGCCGCCGCATCGGCCCAGCTCTCCAGCATCACGAAGCGTGCGGGATCGTCGCGGTCACGGTGCAGGTCGTACCGCAGGCAGCCCGGCTCCGCGCGCACCTGCGCGAGGATCCCGGTGAGGGCGGCCTGCAGGGCCGCCTCCTGTCCGGGTCTGGCCACCAGCGTTGCGACAAGGTGAATGATTCCGGACATCAGAACCCCTCCAGCACGATTTTGCCGCGGGCGGTGTTCGTTTCGATCAGGGCGTGGGCCTTCTTCAGGTTTTCGGCGTTGATCGGCGACAGTGTTTCGGTGAGCGTCGTGCGGATGCTTCCCGCGTCGATCAGGGCCGCCACCTCGTTCAGCAGCTTGCCCTGTTCGGCGATGTCGGGCGTGCCGAAGATCGACCGCGTGAACATCAGCTCCCAGTGGATCGAGGCTGCCTTGCGCTTGAAGCCCAGCACGTCCAGTGCCTTGGGGTCGTCGATCAGTCCGAAACGGCCCTGCGGCGCGATCAGGGCCTGAACACCCTTCACATGCCGGTCGCTCTGGTTGGTAGAAAACACGAATCCCGGCGCACCGATGCCAAGCGCTTCGATCTGCGCCGCAAGATCGCCATGGTGATCAATGACATGATGCGCGCCAAGCTCGCGCACCCAGTCCTGCGTTTCCGGGCGCGACGCGGTGGCGATCACGGTCAGATCGGTCAGCGCACGGACAAGCTGGATCGCGATCGATCCCACTCCGCCCGCGCCACCGATGATCAGGATGGCGTTGGCCGCCCCCGGAACCGGTCGGCGGATGTCCAGCCGGTCGAACAGCATTTCCCAAGCCGTGATGGCCGTCAGCGGCAGCGCGGCGGCTTCGGCATTCGACAGGGTCTTGGGCTTGTGGCCGGTGATGCGGGCATCGACCAGATGAAACTGGCTGTTGGCACCCGGCCGGGCGATGGATCCGGCGTAGAACACCTGGTCGCCCACGGCGAAGCCCTGTGCATCCGGGCCAACCTCGGCCACCCGGCCCACGGCATCCCAGCCGAGGATCTTCCAGTCGCCCTCGGGCGGGGCCGCGCTGTTGCGGACTTTGGTATCGACCGGGTTCACCGACACTGCTGCGATCTCGACCAGAAGATCATGACCGGTGGCCTTGGGGCGCGGCAGCTCGATGTCGGTCAGGGCCTCGATACGGTCGATGGGGCCGGGAATCTGATAGCCGATGGCTTTCATGGATCACTCCATTGTTCGATTGCATGGAGGCAGATTTGATCCTACACTCACTTTATTGCAATACGCACAAAGAAAGCACATAGTATCAAAAAGGATACTGAAATGGCCAAAGCCCGTCACTCACGCTTCGACTGCGCCCCCGGCTGCTCGGTCGAGGCCGCCATCGGCCTGATCGATGGCAAGTGGAAATCGATCATCCTGTGGCACCTGCTATCCGGAACGCTCCGGTTCAACGAAATCCGCCGCCATGTGGAGAACTGCACGCCGCGCATGCTGACCAACCAGCTCCGCGAGATGGAGGAGGACGGGCTGATCACGCGCAAGGTCTATCCTCAGGTGCCGCCGAAGGTGGAATATTCGCTGTCCGAGCTGGGCCGGACGATGGAGCCGATCCTGCGCGCCTTGAAGGAATGGGGGGATGCCAATATCGGTCTTTACGGCAAGCCCGCCGGCCACGACCCGCGCGACGCAGCCTGAGGGTTTCTGACCTCCAACCAAGCGGACATCACGACCTGGACCGCGCCACGGCCACTCGGGCAGCCGTGAAAATGGACCCATCTTAAGGCCCGGAAAGGGAGGCTGAAGTGGCCGCCAAGGAGAACGCTGGTTCACCGCCGTTATGTAAAACATCACCGCGCTGGCCGCGGAGTTCACAGCCGTCCCAACGATGCCCGCGACCGCCACCGTTGGCTCTTTACCTTCAGGGACCAGAAGGCGCGTGATGCTCGAAGGGAGCCACTGGGCAATATCCTTGAGCCATTCTGGCTAGGGCGCTTCGATCCAATCCTGAACCGAGGGCATCAAGGGCCGGAAATAGGCGATGATCCGCCCCTCTGCCGGAGCAGTGGCATCGGCGGCCCAAGGCGCCACACCGTGAAGTGAAAGCCGGTGCAACAGGGTCGCCTCGCCGGGCCTGGCGGGCAATTCGACGCGGGCGCAGCTTTCGAAAATCCGGCGGCGGGCAGCGGCATAGATTTCGGTGAGGTCGGCGTCACCCCAAGTCTCGGGCGGGGTATCGCCGAAGGCCGTGCGCAGGGCCTTGCGCAGGATTTCTGGACTGCCCTCCCACACCACAAGTGGTGCCGCATCGGGCGAGCAATCGTTCAGCGGCAGGCCCAGAATCCAGCCATGCGGCTCTTTGACCATGCGGCGACGGTCGTCACCCACAGCCAGCAAGCCATCAAGATGGGCGGAATCGCGGGTCAGGCGAAAGCGATGGGCGGCTTCGGTTTCCTCGTCCGAGGGCTGGGGATAGCCGGGATAGACGGTGGAAAGCTGTGCGCGATGCAGGGGCTGTGGGGGCAGGCCCAGTGCCTCCCACGGAAAGGCGACGCCACCTACGGAGCCGTCAGGCTCGTTCGGCAACAGATCCAGCCCCACATCCCAGGTGCCACCGCAGCGGCGCGGCTCTTCACTGTTATGCAGCGCCTCGATGGCCAGCGGCAATGCCGCGCGCGCCCAGGCGGCGATGCCGGGATCGGCATCATATCGGCGCCAGCCCGTCACCACCCTGCGACCTTGCGCAGCATGTTCAGCGAGACCAGCACAAGGAAAATGGCAAAGGCGCGCTTCAGCGGCTTGGGGTCCATCGCATGGGCCAACCGCACGCCCCAGGGCGTCGTCAACAGGGTGGACCCAATGACGATCAGGAAGGCGGGCAGGTTTACCGCCCCCACCGTCCAGGGCGGGGCATCCGCGACATGCACCATCAGAAAGCCCAGAACCGACGGCACCGCGATCAGGATGCCAAAGCCCGAAGCAGTGCCGACCGCCCGATGGATCGGCATGTTGTAAAGCGTCATCAGAGGCACGCCAAAGGTGCCGCCGCCAATTCCCATCAGGGCGGAAAAGAACCCGGTTGCGCCCGACAGCGCGCCCGCACCCGCCGGCCCCGGCATCTCTTGCCCCAGCCGCCACTGCGCCCGGCCAAAGGCCATGTAAAGGCCCGCGATACCGGCCAGCACGCCGAACACCGCCTGCAACACCGCCGACTTGACCTGCGCGGCCACCAGAACACCCAGCGCCGCGCCGATCACCAGCCCCGGCCCCCAGCGGCGCAGGGTGGCCCAATCGACCGCACCCTTCTTGTTATGTCCGTTCATCGACCGGGTCGAAGTGACGACGATGGTGGCCAGCGAAGTTGCAACGCAAATCTGCATCAACTGGTCGCCGCCATAGCCAAGATGCTGAAACGCATAGAAAAAGGCCGGAACCAGGACAATCCCGCCGCCCACGCCCAACAAGCCGCCGACAACACCGGCAAAGGCGCCGATCGCCACAAGAACCAGACCAAGGATCACATATTCCGTCATTGCCGCCCCCAAAATCCGCGCCAGCCTAGCCCGCCCGCCGCCCAAGGGCCAGAGGCGCAGGACCAGTACCCTTGTGCAGTTGCGGCAAAATGCCTAATCTGCGGTTCAGACTTTCCCGAAAGCTCCCCCCGAAGGCTCCCCCTATGTCCGATAACTTGCTGCGCCCCGCGCTGGTGCTTGGGCTTCTGTCCTGCGTCGGCCCCTTTGCCATCGACCTTTACCTTCCTGCCATGCCTGAAATCGCCCGCGCGCTGGCCACCAGCGAACAGGGAATGCAGGCAACGATCACAGCCTATTTCCTGGCCTTTGGCCTGGCCCAACTGATCTATGGCCCCTGGGCCGATCAGGCGGGCAGGAAGCCGCCGCTTTACGCCGGGATCGTGGTCTTCGCCCTTGGCTCGCTGATCTGCACCTTTGCCCCCTCGGTCGGCTGGCTGATCGCGGGCCGGGCTGTGCAGGGGCTGGGGGGCGCAGCCTTCATGGTGGTGCCGCGCGCGATCATCCGCGACCTGCACACCGGGCCGCGCGCCACCCAACTGATGGCGGCGGTGATGCTGGTGATCTCGGTCTCGCCGATGCTGGCGCCGCTGGCCGGATCTGGCCTGATGGCGCTGGCGGGATGGCGGGTGATCTTTGGGGCGCTGCTGGCGGCCTCGGTCATCAGCCTGATCACCCTGACCCTGTTTCAGCCCGAAACGCTGGCGCCCGAACATCGCCACCCCTTCCAGATGTCCGAAACCCGCGCCGCAGCGGCCAAACTGCTGAGCGACCGGGGCTTTCTAAGCCTGACCTTCCTGGGCGGCTTTGGCATGGCCAGCTTTTTCGTCTTCATCGCCTCGGCCGCTTTTGTCTATACCGAGCATTTCGGCCTGTCGCCCACCGGGTTTTCGCTGGCCTTTGCCGTGAACGCGCTGGGGTTCTTTGCAGCCTCGCAAGCGGCAGGGCCGTTGGGAATGCGGTTCGGCCCGCGCCCGGTGATGGCGGTTGCGGCGGCGGGGTTCGGTCTGTTCACCGTGGCATTGGCGGCGATTGCACTTGCCGGTTTCAGCCCGCTCTTGCTGGTGATTGGGGGGCTGTTTTGCGCCAATGCCTGCCTTGGGCTGGTGATCCCCACCGCGATGGTGCTTGCGCTGGATGATCATGGCGAAGAGGCGGGCCTCGCCTCTTCCCTTGGTGGCACCTTGCAGATGGTGACGGGCGGCGTGCTGGTCGCAGCCGCCGGGCCGTTCTTTGACGGCACGCCCGTGCCGATGCTGGTGACGATCGCCATTTGCGGCGTGGCGGCGTTTCTGTTGAGCCGGGTCGTGATGATGCGACGGCAAGTCGGGGTGGGCGCGTGAAATCACGCCCCCGCCTGCGCGTCTTGCATCGCATCGACCGCCGCGTCGATCAGGTCCAGCCCGGCTCCGGGGCGCCCCACCCCCTCTGACAAAACCCGGCGCCACAGGCGGGCACCGGGGCGGCCATGAAACAGGCCCAGCATGTGGCGGGTGATGGCGTGAATGCGCCCGCCTGCCGCCAGATGATCGGCGATATAGGGGCGCATCGCCTCGACCACCTGCAACGGATCGGGGGCGAAGGTATCGCCCCACAACGCATCGGCCCCGATCAGCACCGAGGCCGGATCGTGATAGGCCGCGCGCCCCAGCATCACCCCGTCCAGCCCCTGATCCAGCAGGCCCCTCGCCTGCGACAGGCTGGTGATGCCGCCATTGATGCACAGGGTCAGATCGGGGAACTGCCGCTTCATCTCGATGACAAGCGGATAATCCAGCGGCGGAATCTCGCGGTTTTCCTTGGGCGACAGGCCCTGCAACCAAGCCTTGCGCGCATGAACGATGACATGGCGCACACCTGCGCGGGCCATCGTGTCCAGGAAGGCGGGCAGCACCTGTTCCGGCGCCTGATCATCCACGCCGATCCGGCATTTGACCGTCACCGGCACATCCGCCTGATCCTGCATTGCCTTGACGCAATCGGCCACCAGATCGGGGCGCAGCATCAACACCGCCCCGAAACAGCCTGATTGAACCCGATCCGAGGGGCAACCGACGTTCAGATTGACCTCATCATAGTGCCAGTCGCGCGCGATCCGGGTGGCAGCGGCAAGTTCGGCTGGATCAGACCCGCCCAGTTGCAGCGCAACAGGATGTTCGGCGGCGGAATAGTCAAGCAGGCGGGGCTTTGGCCCATGTATCACCGCCGGGGCCGTTACCATCTCGGTATAAAGCATCGCGCGCCGCGTCATCTGGCGGTGAAAGAACCGACAATTTCTGTCCGTCCAGTCCATCATCGGGGCAACCGCAACACGATGAGCAACAGAACTCTTTGAAGTCATTGTATATTCCGTTGATTTATGTTGAGCAACAATCGCATCATGTTGTTGATTGCCGCGCATAGCGTTGCGTTATTGCATATTTCAGCATATTCAGTATCACAAAGTGAACACCGGAACAGGCCATGTGATACCGATGGGAACCATTGTCGCCAGAAAGCGTTCGGATGGAACGATTGCCTATATGGGAAAAGTCGTTCTGAAGCAGGGCGGCAAGATCATCCACCGCGAGACGCGGACGTTCGACCGGAAGGCGGCGGCGGTCGCATGGATTGCCAAGCGCGAAACCGATGTGCGTGAAGGCAAGGTAACGCCGAGCCAGACGACAACGCTGGAAGAAGCGATCAACCACTACCTGCTGGAGGCGCGAAAGGACAAGCGCAGGACGCCCGGCAGGACAAAGGCCCAAGTCCTCGCCGCGATCTGCCGCGACCCTATCGCCCAGATGCTGTGTCACCAGATCAAATCCCCTGACATCGTGTCCTTCGCCCAGAACATTTCAGAAGGCCGGTCACCGGCCACGGTCGGAAACTACCTTTCGCATCTAGCCTCGATCTTCGCCATTGCAAAGCCCGCATGGGGCTTCGATCTGGACTCGAAGGAAATGGACGCCGCGCGCGTCGTGGCGAGCAGGATCGGCATCATCGGAAAGTCCAAGAAGCGCAGCCGCCGCCCCAGCCTGGACGAGTTGAACGCCATCATGGCATTCTTCAGCCGTCGCGCGAAACAGGCAGCACCCATGCCGCACATCATCGCGTTCGCCATGTTCTCCACCCGCAGGCAGGACGAAATCACGCGGCTCACATGGGCCGACCTTGAGGCTGGTCGGATCATGGTCAGGGATATGAAAGACCCAGACAAAAAACGCGGGAATGATGTCCTGGTCGATCTTCCGCCCGAGGCAGAGAAAATCCTGAAATCCATGCCGAAGACGGACGAGCGGATTTTCCCCTATTCGCCTGAAACGATTTCAACGACCTTCACGCGCGGATGCGCCACGCTGGGGATTGAAGACCTGCACTTCCACGACCTGCGCCATGAGGGCATCACGCGACTTTTCGAAATGGGTTGGACCATTCCGCACGTCGCCGCCGTCTCAGGCCACCGTAGCTGGCAAAGCCTTCAGAGATACACCCATGTGCGGCAGACCGGCGACCGCTGGGCAGGATGGAAATGGCTCGACGTGCTTGCGCCGAGCCAGCCCGATCAGTCTTCAGACGACGCGGACAGGTAGGCTGCCGCCCGATCCTTGTTGATGCTGGCCCTCGACTTCACCAGAGCGACGACTGCCGCAGCGGCAAGCGCGACACCGGCCACGATCCACCAGTTCACATCTGAGGCACCGGCCACCGCGCCGCCTGCCGCGCCGCCTCCCACCACCGTCCCAGCGCCCTTGTCCTGCACCTTTGACCGGCCAAGAGCCGCCTGCGCCTCTGCTGCCAGCACCGCCGCTGCGACCGCCCGACCAGCGCCTGACGCCCGCAGTGCCATCGCCACACCCTTCGCCTCGACATCAGCGATCCGGCGCGACCACCCGCGCCCGAACGTGCTGAAGGTCTTCAGGCCCTTCACGAAGCCTAAGCGTCGCGCGCACAGCGCCTTGACAACACCTGTCGCGTCCCTGCCAGCAACTGCGGTGACCGTGGCTTTCCCGATCTTGCCGTCCTGCACCACGCCCGCGACACCTTGCAGCGCCTTCGACGCCCGGCCCGGCCCGGAGTTTACGCCAAAGTCGAACACCGCCAGATCGACACCGGCTGGCAGATCGTCGCCGCGCACAGGTTCCCAATATCCCTGACGGTAGATCAGTTCGACCCACTCAGGCGTGATCTGGCGCAGATCGGCCTTCGTCGCGCCAGGCAGATAGCGCCGGAACGTCGCCAGCGTGATCCCTTTCATCGTCGCGCCACCAGGGTCTTTGGGGTGATCCGACCAGCCACCTTCATGCGGCAGCGTCACGGCCAGGCAGGCTGCAAGATTGTTTTTTGTCATCATGGAACTCTCAGGTTTGACCGCAACAACCTTGTTCAGCAGATAGTTGACCCCGACGACTACCGCGCGGTTCTCTTAGGCGATCAATCCTGTGAGATCGCTGCGAAACATGGCCATTATCGTCCGGGAAGACCGGCACCTGTTCCGCGCGGATGTGGCATATGTGCGGGTGAAATTCTGGCAAATCAGGTGGCCGCGTCTTCGGGCGCGGCCTTACCAATCGCTCGCTTCAAAGGCATCTGACTGCCGCTCATCGCCGCCAAAGTCATATTCGGACGCCTGAAGCCGTTCGCGCAGGATCGGCGACAGCGCAGCGCCTTCCGTATCCGCAGACCAATCCCCCGGCAGGTAATAGACGCGCCGGTTTTTTCCGTTCCACTTCACGGTCGGGCCGTGCTTGATCCAGCCCATTTCTCGCAAGATGTTCGCCAGCGTGGTCGTATTGACCGACCTGTTCCCGATATGCCTGACCGCATCGTTCAGGCTGTCCGTCGCCAGCACGTCGCGCCCGACGCCGACCGCGCCTAGCGCAATTGCTTCCCGGATATCGGCTTGCAGCGGCGACCGGCTGGCCTCGATCATTGCTGCCTTCGCCTTAGTCATCGACGGGGATGAATAAGGATTGAACTGTGCTAGGTCGATTGACATCAGCCAGGCGCGAACGACTTCCGGGCTTTTGCCAATTGCATCATTCAACCGCCGCCAGTAGGCGTCGTCCAGTTCGTGCATCACCTGCGCGTGATCCTTGAACCTGGTGCGCCAGACACCCCAGCGCCTGTCGCCCTCATCAATGGCAAGCGCATCCATGTGGTTCGTCAGGGCGATGTAGTTCGTGACGTTCGCCACGTCAGACCCGTCCTTTCCCTTCTTGACGACATCGACCACATCGTTCGTGATCATCGGCTTCAGCTTGTCCATGACTGAGGACCGGCCCTTGTCCTGCACCCTGATTTCCTCAAGGACGCGGACGCACTTCCCCTCGGCCCAGCTTGTGAAGTCCGAGAACAGGGCTTCCGGAGAGACTGGGGAAACATTCTTCCGGCCCATCGCCATTTGAACAATCTTCCCCACAGTCGTCTTGCCGTCGCCCTGCGCGCCGACGATGATCGGTGCCCAGAGTATTTTCTTGCCGGGACGCTGGACGTTGTGCGCCAGCCACTTGATGATGATCTCCGCCCCATCTGGCACGATATTGTAGATGTGTTCCCGCGCGGCCCGCCAAGCGTCGTGCGCCTGCCAGTCGGCGGCGACTTCAGGAACCGAGGACGGCAGGTATGAGTTCAGGTGCAGGATGCCATCGACCCAGATCATCATGTCATCAACATCGGGTCGATACATGGTGGTCGAACAGACCAGGCCGTCCAGAAAGTCGATCAGGCACTTGGACGCCGGAAACTTGACGTTCTTGCTTTCGCCCTTCGAATTCATGATCTCGACCATCGGAACGATGTTCGACTTCACCAGATCGAAAGCCGACTTCGACATCCTCTCGCCTGTATGCACGTTGCAGAACACGCCGTCGCCGGAAAGGAAGGCCCATTCCCGCAGTTGATCTGGGTTTCCACCCCAGATCCTGAACACCTGCCCCGGCTTCTCGCGTTTCGATGCTGGCACGGCGCGACGGTTCTCGCGCGTGTATTCGATCAGTTCGTCAGACCGATCCATGGCTATTTCGCGGGCGTCAGCCATGCCGCCATAGGGGTCAGGTTCCCACGCCCCATGCAAGCTGTCGTAGTCAGACGGCGGCGGCGCTTCGGCAGGCCCGCCAGCTTCATAGGAAGGCGCGGGATCGCGCCTGTCCGGTTCATGCGACGCAGGGCCATCGCTTGACGCAGCCGGTTCCCATGACTTCACCTGCGCCCGCATGAAGGCGTCTATCTCATCGCGCGTCCAGCCTTCGTCGGCGGCATCAGCCACGTCCCAGCCCTTCGGCTTGCCGGACACGTCGATCATCTTGACCGTGCATCCCATGCCGACAAGGATCGACGCTATCTCGCCCGCCGTTTTGATGCCCGGCTCATCAGCATCTGGCCAGATCACCACAGATCGCCCGGCCAGCGGCGACCAGTCGGCATGGTGGATGCCATAGGTGCCACCGGCCCACGACATGAACAGCCGCCCGGTGACCGATGCGCCGACCGTGGCGCATTTCTCGCCTTCCGCGATGATGACCTGCTTGCCGTCCGCCAGCCGTTCCAGTCCGAACAAGGGACGCGGCTTCGGAAACGGATAGCGGCACCACGCCATGCCATGCCCCGGCACGTCGCACCACATCACCATCGGCGTCTCTTTGCCACCGTCCTCGAAATCATGGCGCAGGACATAGCCGATCAGCGACCCATCGAAAGCCCGGTATGGGAACACCATCGAAGGCGTGATCGTTCCGAACTTGCTGCGCTTCGGGTTCCACAGCTTCACCCGCTTCCCGGCCTCTATCTCACCGGCAGGCGGCAGCGGCACGATCCCGGCATAGATGTCCACGGGTTCGGCAATGCGCTGGGGAGTGACATTGGCGCGCGTCAACTCGCCGCCCAGAACCTTGATCGCTTCCTTCAGATCGACGCCCTTGATCTTCTGCACGAAGTCCAGCACGTCGCCCCTCTCGCCGCAGCCGAAGCACTGGAACCGCTGCACCCCGTCCTTTCCGGTGAAGATCGTGAACGATGGGGTATCTTCCTGGTGAAACGGGCAGCAGGCCACGAACTCATGGCCGTCCTTTTCGAGGCTGACCCCAAAATCCGCAGCCACATCTGACAGCGGATTTTCCATCCGCAGCCGGTCGATGTCCGAAGCCATTCCCGTCCCCGCTCATTATGTTGTGATACTCACAACATATGCAACACGCCGACACAACCACTGATCGTCGCCGCCGTGAAATTATTCCTTGGGCACGGCCTTCGCGGCCAGGATCGACCGCAGGTCTGCGGCATTCCGCGCGATGCCTGCCAGCCCGCCCGCCTTCCCGACAGCTTCGATCCACCGAAGCTGTTCCGCCGTGGCGCGCCCGCCGTCCTTCACTTCGACCTGTGCATAGACGGCGACAGTAGACCCGACCATTTCCGGCGTGACCACCACCGGCACCCAGCCGCCAAGGTCTGACATGCCTGCGATCCCGGCATGGAACGGGCGCGCGCCCGAGATCACCACATCACCGGCCCCGACCTGAACCTTCATTGCCCGCGCGATCCGCCGCACCTTCCCGACCCAAGCCATCCCGGTATTCTGCCGGAACAGCCGAGCGCCAAGCCGCGACGCTTCGATCTGAAGTTCGCGCATCAGTGGGGTTTCGGCGCTCATGCCGCCGCCCGCTTCTGAAGCCAATACTTCGCCGTGAACTTGGTATCTTCGTTCATATCCGACTTGTCCCTGATCCATTCGAGATAGTCGGCAGGGGCATCAGCGAAGGACATGCCCTTGTGCTTGCCGAAGTTCATCTTCCGCAGCAGAGCGGGGTAACGCGAGATCGTCAGAAGCTGATCAACCGTGCGTTCGTCCAACAGCCTACGCAGCAGATGCGCCGTCACATAGGCATCAGGCAGCGCGCGGTGCGAAGGCATGGCTCGGCCAGCGTCGAAGTCTTCGCCATTATCCAGACCGAGCCAGTAACGCAGCACCTGGTTCCCGTGGGACGGCGCGTCAGGCCACACGACCAGCGCGCACTTATAGGTGCAAATCCAGCGCAGGTTCTTGAACGGCGTAAAGTGTTCCTCGAAGCGCGCGTTATGGGCGGCGCAGATGTCTGATCCGTCAAAGAAGTCGTCAACGATCTCGCGCAATGTCGGGGCAGTTTCCACATCGTCATCGCTGATATGGTGGACTGCGCGAGCCTGCGGCGGGATCGGTTTCGACGGCTTCACCAGCCAATGCACCGGCCTGCCGATCTGCCACGCACCGTCTTCAGACTGCACTAGATCATAGCTTCCAGCCTCGATAATCTCAGCGTCGGCATCCTCATTGGTGCCGGTCGTCTCATAGTCGATGACACGGATCATTCTGGCGCGCCTCAGAACGGGATTTCATCGTCTGGGCCATCAGATTTTTCAGATGACTTGGCCTGCCCCGTGCCGTCTTCCGAAAAAATCCCGACCATGACGCGATCACTGATCTTCCTGCCCGCCTTATGGTTCAGCATGTTCTGCAAGGACAGGACGGCAGCAAGATTGATCGTCGGGTCCATCAGGACGTATTCCCCGTTTTGGCCCGACAGGATCACCCCGACTTCGACATATCTTCCCTTCGTCTGCCCGTCCTTCTGATACTCGCCAACCTTGGCGCTCAGTCTTTTCGTCATTTCCCTGCAACTCCCATAACCAGGCGGTATCCTTGGCGATAGCCAACGCTTTCGACCCCGATCCCTGAGCCTTCCAGCTTCTTGCGAAGGTGGCAGAGCGCCACCTTGAACGCGGCATACATCCTTGTCGGCGTTGGCCCGCCGTCAGGATCATCCTCATACATCGCGTCGAAGATGCGTTCTGTCTGGACCGGATGACCCTTGCCGCGCCAGACCGCCCCGAGGATGCGCGCCTGAAGCGGCGTCACCCCATAGTGATCGACCACGATTGCCATCGAAGGCGTCTCGACCATTTGGCTGCAACACGGGCAGGCAATGGGCTGATACAAGCCTTCTGGTGAGAAGTTCTTAGCCATAACGCACCATCTTCTGACTGTCCTTTGCCTGCCTTGCGGTGAAAATATGAGCCGCCCACTTTTGCGGCGATTTGTATCCCCGCGCCGTCGCAAGGCTCACGAGGTCTTCCAGCGTCTTTGCCTGCGCCTGCTCTGTCTGGCGCTTCCGACGCAGGGCTTCGATGTCGATTTCTTCCAATTCGTGATCGACTTCCTCAATCGACCTGCCGCCACCAGCACCGGCTTCCTTGCGAGGATATTGGAAGCCGCATTCCGGGCAGACCGGCGCGGGCGGATGGGTTGCAAAGCACTCATCGCAGGTCATCGCCTTCACTTCGCGCGCGTTCTTCTTGCGGCCTTCCAGCGACCATTCCCGATCATCGTCCGGCAGGCCGAGGCGTTCCAGGTTGCCGACCAGATCAAGCAGGATCGCCGGGCGGTCCTTCTTGCGAAGGCCGCGCCCAAGCTGTTGCAGATGCTTCGCCAGCGATTGCGTTGGCGAAAGCTGCATGACGGCTTCAATAGTCACATCGCGGTTCACCTGCGCCGCTAGGTCGAAGCCTTCGCAGAACAGGGCGCAGTTGAAGATCACCAGCAGCTTGCGATCCGCGAAGTCGATGAATGCCTTAGCCCTGTCCTCTTGCGGAGTTTCCGCATCCAGCGCCACGGATGGGATACCAATCGCCGAAAACTCGTCAGCGTATTCCTTTGCCCGCGCAACCGAGGGGCAGAACGCAATGGTGCGAAGGCCGTCAGCCTTTGCGCGCCAGTGCTTCGCGGCCCCGGCGATCACCGCCTTTCCCTCCATCAGGGCATCGACTTCCGCCTGGACGAATTCCCCGCCGCGCGTATGCAGGCCCGAGGTATCGACCACGCCCTTCGGCGCGAAGGCCCGATAGCGCGACAGGTGGCCATTGTCGATCAGCCAGCGCACGGTCGGCCCCATGACCATTTGGCCCCAGACATCGCCCAGCGGCTTGCCGTCAAGGCGTTCTGGCGATCCTGTCAGGCCGATCAGCTTCGCGCCTGTTTCCTTGTAGTGCGCCGCCACAGCCGCCCACCCAGCAGCAGCCGACAGGTGCGCTTCATCCACGAAGATGTAGTCGGCGGGGATTTTCCCAAGGCGGTTCTTCAGGGTCAGGATCGAAGCAATCCAGATGCGGTGCATCGGATTGAAGTGATAGCCAGCCGCGATGTAGCTGAAGGGGATGCCGAACTTCTCGAATGTTCCAGCGGTCTGCTTGATCAGGTCGATGCGATGCACCGCGAAGATCACCTTTTTGCCCGCGTTGAACAGAAGCTGGATCAGCGCCGCCGCCAGCACGGTTTTGCCGAAGCCGGTCGGGGCGAACGCCAGCACCGACGAGCTTGTCCGCAGCGCCACGCGCAGCTTGCCGCGCACATCTTCCTGATCTTCGCGCAGACGGATCACTTATCGACCCCCATCTGCCGAACGACAGGCGGCGGGTTTTCGTTCTTCTCGAATAGACGGCAAGCCTGTGCATCGCCGGGGAATTTGCGGTTTGATTTCCGGTTCCGATAGCGGTAGCAGCCGCCCTTGTGAAGCTGCCCCCCCCTCGCCTTGTTGCTGGCTGCATAATGGCCCGGCGATATGATGACTTTCTCGCCATCATCCTTCTTGCACATGACGCCCCAGAACGCGCATTCCCGGCACGTCATCCCAGCCGGTCCAGTTCCGGCGATGTGCGCCTGCCCAAGATACGTCGCGCGTATCGCCGCCTCATGCGCCAGCGGCTTCAGATGCTTTCCAAATTCGATGCGATCAGCCATTTCGGCCCCGCGTCACGATTGATTTGATCTGGCCTTCATACGGGGCCATGCGCCGCAGCCGCGCTTCGATATGCCGAAGGTCCGCAACATCCCGCGCGCTCAGTGTCATGATCGTCTCACGCGCCGTCCTGCCATCGCGCATCGTCGTTCCGCCGATCAGGTATCCGATCAGATCGGCTTGCTGTTCGATGTTCATGGGCTGGCGCTGATCGGTCATGGGATCACCGGCAGCAGGTCGGACGCCTTGAGGTTGACCCCGGCACGCTTCGCCGCCTTCATCAGCTTCACCTGATCATGGGCATTGATGATCCCATGATCGTCGCGCAGCGCCACGCTTATCTTAGACCGATCCACCCCAATCGCGCGGGCAAGTTCGGCCTGCGTCATGCCAAACTTCCTGAACACGATGCGCCAGGGCGTCTCTTTTTCCGCTATCTCAGCCATTTTATACCCCCAAGTGATGCGATAGCTGCAACATTACGTTGTGTTTTTGTCAACGTCAATGGGGTCCGCGAAACTGGCGCGAGAGATCGGAAGGTCTGAACGGGTCAAGAAAGTCGGTGCTGGTCTGAACTTGCTTGATGTTGTAGGTTTTACAACAATCGGCCATCAGGATTAGAACAATGACGAATGTGATTGACCAGGAGTGGTTCTCGTCCCGGTTGAAAGACCAGAATATGTCGCTGCGAAGCCTCGCAAAAAACCTAGGTATGGACCCCGGTGCGGTATCACGAACATTTTCTGGACAGCGAAAAATGCAGATGGAAGAAGCCCGGCAAATCGCACATTTCCTGCGGGTTCCGGTATCGGATGTAATGGCTCACGCAGGGGTAAGCGTCGATCTGGACGGGGTGCCGAACAGGATCATGCTTGCAGCCGTGATCACCGAAGACGGTCTGCTGAACCGCCTGCCCGAGCCGAAGACCCTGCCTCAGGGGCTGATTGAGCGCGCCCACGCCGCGATCTCCAAGGCCGGGAACGGGCGCATCATCGCGGCCCAGATCAGGGCGTCTGACGGCCCGCTTGCGTTGTGGGATGATGCGGTCGTGTTGTTCATGCCGACCGAGGATGTCGAGCCTTCTGCCATCGGTATGCTGGCGATCTACCGATGCAGGGACACCAACACCCAAGGCATCGCAAGGCTGCTGCGCGCGCGTAAAACAGGCGAAGCCCTGATCCAGAACGCTGACGGCGGCACCGCCGAACTGATCCTGGAAACCGCCGCGCCGGTTCTCGCCGTCCTGCCGTGAATTTCTGAAATTCAGGTGTTGACATAAGCACAACGCCGGGCTTAGTGTTGCGATATTCGCATCGCAACAACGGAGTTCGCACCATGAACGCGCCTTTGGTCCGGGCCGATATTCAGCCCGGCATCTATGAGAACATTCCTAACGAAGCATATCATTCCGGCCCCGGCATTTCGAAGTCGGGCCTGTGGAAAATCCATACCAGCACCCCAGCCCACTTCAAATTCGCCGAGCGCAAGGAAAGCAAGGCATTCGACTTCGGCGAGGCCGCGCATCTGGCGATCCTTCAGCCGGAAGATTTCGAAACCATGGTCTATCGCGGGCCGGATGACCGGCGCGGAAACAGGTGGAAGGACGCGCAGGAGTTCTGCGAGATCGAAGGCAAGCTGTTGCTGACCAGTGGCGACTTCGATGCGGTTCTGGCAATCCGTGATGCAGTCCATGCCGACGCCTGGATCAACAGCATCGTGACTGGCGGCGAACGTCAGATTGAGGCGTCGGGTTACTGGACCGACCCGGAAACCGGCGTCCTCTGTCGGTGCCGACCCGACCTTTACCGCCGCGATCTTGGCGTGATCATCGACGTGAAGTCCACCGCCAGCGCCGCCCCTGCAGACTTCGCCAAGTCTGTCGTGAACTACGGCTACCACGCGCAGGAAGCCTTCTACACGGACGGCTGGCGCGCGCTTGGCAACACCGTTGATGCCTTCGTGTTCATCGCTTTCGAGAAGGACAGCCCCTATGCGAAGGCAGTCTATGAACTGCCGCCGTCCATCGTTCAGGAAGGCCGCGAGATCATCCGCAAGGCCCTGCCGGTGTTCGACCAGTGCCAGAAGACCGGCGACTGGCCGGGCTATGCCGATGGGGTTCAGGAACTGTCGTTCCCCCGCTGGGCCTACACCATGATCGAAGCGCCGGGCGCGCTGGATCAGGAGATCGCGGCATGAACGCTCAGGAAATCCAGACCGCCGTGGATGCGCTGCTGGCCGACATGCTGGCGCGCGGGCTTCGGTCGCCGCAATGCACCGCCTTTATCTCTGCCCGTGAGTTCCCGAGCATCTATCTGCACTGGGACGAGGACGGCATTTCCTATGGCCGCACCGAGATTGGCCGTGGGGATGACATCGCAGAGGCATTGGAGAACGCCGGAGAAATCCTTCAGGCCATCCCGACCAAGGAAGACCGTGACAGGGCTGAGTTCACCAGACTGCTTGCCAATGCCATCGACAAGGGCCGCGCCATCGGGATCGAATTAGAATTCGTCAATCCCTTGGTCGAGACGATGAAGCGGCTGTCCGAAAATGCCCTGACCCATGCAGCCGCTTGAACTGGCCGCGCTGAAACTCTGGAACGCGGCGGTGTTCATCCGCCGCGCCCCGGACAGAAACCAGTCCGTCGCGCGCCGCATCCTTGCCGAAGCCGCCGTGTCCGACTTCCAGCCCATCCGAGACAGGGCAATCGAAGTCCTGAAGGAGATCGAACAACATGACGCAGAACCTGCCGTCCACTGAGAAGAAACCGCTCACCCTGCGAGAGAGGATCGAAAACGCCGGTCCTGAATTCAAGAAGGCCCTGCCCGGCCATATCCCGGTTGAAAAGTTCATTCGCACCGTTCAGACCGCGATCACGATGACCGCTGGCATTGCCGACGCCTGCAACACGCCCGCAGGTATCCAGTCGCTGATGACCGCCTGCACCAAGGCCGCGACGGATGGGCTGATTCTTGACGGTCGAGAGGCCGCGCTTGTGACGTTCAAGGGGCAAGTCCAGTATATGCCCATGGTCGCGGGCCTGATGAAGAAGGCGCGGAACAGCGGTGACATTTCGGCGATCACGGCGGAAATCGTCTACAAGGACGATCCGTTTTCCTACAACCCCGCTACCGATGACGCGCCGGATCATCGCCCTGACTGGTTTGGGAACCGTGGCGAACCGGTCGGGGTCTATTCTGTCTGCCGCCTGAAGGATGGGTCCACCGTTGTCGAAATCATGTCACGCAAGCAGGTGATGAACATCGCCAGCCAGTCGCGGAATTCGGGGCAGTATGACCCGAATAACGGCAAGAACTATGGCGAGTGGTGGCGCAAGACCGTGATCCGCCGCATTTCGAAATACCTGCCGTCCTCGTCCGACAAGGACGACTTCATGCGCGCCGTCGAGCGCATTGATGACGGCTTTGATTTCGACGCCACGAACGGCGGGCCGACCGAACCGACCACCCAGCCGACCGGCAAGACGCGCGGGGCCGGTGCCGCCAAGCTGAAGGACGTGACGCCGACGCAGAAGCAGGCCGAGCATCACCAGACCGATCAGCGCCAGCCTGACCACGATCCTGAGACTGGCGAGGTCTATGACTACGACCCCGAAGATAGCGCGCGCCAGCCGGGGGATGACATCTGATGACCGTCCCCAGCTTCAGCCGCGTCGAGATCAGGCACGACAGTGCCGACGATCTTGTGACCGCCACCAAGGCGCTTGGCGATCTGGCCACAGAACTGCGCCGCATCGCATCCAGTGTCGCCGATAATCGGCTCATGCGCCTGGCCGCGCACGACGCTATCCGCGCAACGTCCAGCCAGCTTCGGGGGACCAGATGAACATGAGTGAACACCTTCTGGCAGACCATGATCCTGCCGAGCGGATACGGGCTGACCGCACCATGCCCGTCTTCGTGCGCGAAGGCTATGACAGCCTGTTCACGATCCTCTGCAAGGCGCTGCATCAGGCTCAGGACGGCAAGGGCAAGGAACGCCACGCGCAGCCTGACACGCCGTTCGAGGATCAGCCCATCATCCAGATCGGGCGGCTTGTCGGCATGGGTTTCCAGAATGGTCAGGCCATCAAGAAGATGGTCGAGGCGCAGGGGATGCTGCGCCGGGGCGAATTCAACGCCGCCGAGAGGGAAGTTCTCGGGGCGATCAACTATCTCGCGGCGGTCGCCATTGAGATCAACCAAATTTCCACGGCTCAAATGAAGGAGAATTGAGCATGACTTTGCATCCCGCACCGCAAGAATTCACGCCGGAAGAAATCCAACAGGATCACATCCTGCAGTTCTTCCACTATGCCCACCTGCCGGAAGCCCTTCGCAACAGGTCGAAACCGTTTTGCGATCTTGCTCGGCAGATCATCGACGCGACGCCGCGCAACCCCGAACGCACTGTGTCGCTTCGGAAGCTGCTGGAAGCGAAGGATGCGAATGTCCGCGCTTTCGTCGCCGCATCGAAATAGTCAACATTTACAGGAGAGCATCACATGGCCATCAACCAATCTGGCATCGAAATCGTCGTGAAGGCGTTCCTTCCCACCGGCAAGACGCTGGACGAGCAGTTCGCCGCCCTGTCCATCGTCAAGACCGCGCACGAAACCGGCGACTACGCGGCGCTTCTGCGGGCGGCGCAAGATGTCGAGATCAAGACCGAGGCGAAGACGCGGCGGATCGAAGAACCCACCCAGCCGCAGGCCGCTTTCGCTGGGGAATATGATCCGGTGCTGGATAGGCCGATCCCGGATTATGTGGGGGATGCAACCCCGGTTGCCGTCGAGGATTAGCCAGCGCAAGCCGAAGCATGTAATCCGAAGGGGGCCAAGCGCCCCCTTCTACGCATCCACTATCCAGCCGCACCTTACCACAGTATTCATTCCGCTATGAACGAACAGGCAGGCAGTCGCCAAAGATAGGAGATAGTTCATGGACCCAAGGAGGCAATTGGATGAGAAACTTGAGCGTATTCGCTTTTCGAAAGTGCCGTTTATTCGCACATCTAAAGAAATAGCATTGGAAGAACAGATGCTTGGCGGACCGCTTGAGCGTGAGATTATCGTTATTAGAATTGATAAGGCATACCTGAAGCTTTACAGTCTTATCGCGGCATATTCGATTGTCATCATACTGATCTCCATATTTTTCGGAAGTTCCGAGTGAAATAATCGTCACTTTGGCAGGTAGCCCCCGCCCCTAAGCCAGTCACGCAGGATGATCGTCACCAAGGACGACACCGAACGGTCATCATCCTTTGCTGCCCGTTCAAGAGCATCCTTCATGTCGTCAGGGATGCGGAAACCAAGTGCGGCTGTTTTTGACATTCTAACATTCTCTAACATTCTTATTGACAGATGTTAGAGACTGTAAGAGTAATGGAGCGACCGCGCAAGATGCTACAACACCAAGCGCGGTCTAACCGAAACCCGATCAAACGGAGATCGAGAATGGCTGTGGCCAAACCTATCACCATACCCTGCGCGCAGAAAGCCCCCGTGCCGCTGCGCGCGATCCATGCCGAATGGCGGGCCGCAAAGGACGCCTATAACGCGCTGCCCGACGATTGCGACGCCGCGACAGACGCCGCCGCCTTCCGCCGCATGACCGCCGCATCCGACAGCGCGATGCAGTGGAAACCGCTCACGGTTCAGGACATGGCGCTCAAGATCATCATCGCCGATGACGGCGGCGACATGAAGGTCAACGTCGATCAAGAGGCGCTGGCCAAAACCGCCTATGAAATTGCCGGGATTGACCAGAAGACCGGCAAGACCCTGCGGGTCGCCACCGACGCCCCGCTCACCATGTCGTCGCGCGAGATCGCGGAACTGTGCAGCAAGCGCCATGACAATGTGATGCGCGACATCAAGACCATGCTGGATAGCCTTCAGAAAGATGCCCTCAGATTTGAGGGCATCTATTCGGACGCCTACGGGCGCGAGAAACCCAGCTACAACCTCCCCAAAGACCTGACCCTTACCCTTGTCGCGGGCTATGACGTGGTTCTTCGCAAGCGGATCATCGACCGCTGGCTGGAACTGGAAGGCCAGCAGCTTCAGCAGTTCGGTTATCAGCCCGTCGATCTGTCCGGCGTCATGGCCAGCCTTGCGGAACTGCGCGATCTGGTGATGACCTTGACCAAGCGGCCCGAGCCGGTTGCCAAGCCGGTAGACCCATGGGCCCACTTGCCCACCGCCACCGTTCAGTTCCGGTCGCGCCGCGTCGCCGCGCCCAAGGTGCGCCGGGATATTCCGCAGCCCTTGCGCGGCGGCGGGGCACCTATGCCCGACTTTGCCGCCGCCAAGGAGGGTCAGTCCTTCCACGTCAAAACCGCCGAGGAATACAATCGCATCGCCTCGAATTTCAAATACTGGAAAAAGAAGAATGACGCGCAGTTGAAAATCTCGCGCCGCGCGGTGGGGGCCGATGACCCGGACGGGCCGGGCTTCCGCATCTGGTATGTCAATGATGACCCGTGGCTGTGATCAAGTAGGGGGCCGCTGGCCCCTTACTTCTTGAACCTGTCCAGCCCGATCACCCCGAAGATCGACAGAACGATCATCCCGGCCCATTGGTCCAGAGGGGCCGGGAGCGCCGCGACAGTCCATGTCTGCGGCCAGACGCAGCCACGGCACCACAGCACTGAATAGAGCAGCACCGAGGCCCACCACAGCGCCAGCGGCCCTGCAAACAAGGCCATCAGCCAGAACCCGCCCGCGCGCATCCAGTCGGCCCGTTGCCGATAGTGTTCCACGATCAAGTCGCGCTTCAGGGCTTCCCTGTCAGTTTCAGCCGCGATCTTGGCGTCAACGGTCTTCAACACTCGGTCCAGCGCCCCGCCCGACAACCAGGACAGAAGCACCCGGATCACGTCTGCCACCCGCGCTTGCGGGCAACATTGGTCAGCCATTCGATCAGCGCGGCCACGGCAATGCCGACGCCTGCGGTGATTTCAGGGTCCGACTTGACCGTCGCCACCACATCGGTCGGAAGCCCGGCATAAAGCAGAAGCCCCGCCAGCGCGCCCACCAGATACCGCGCCAGAATTCGTGCCCAAAGCCCCATAATTCAACCTCCAAGCCATTGCCGCAGCGCGGCCTTACATGCGTCCAACCCCAGCGACAGCATCGCGCCGACCGACAGACCACCAAGCGCAAGGATGCCCGTGATCCCCATCCC
Source organism: Rhodobacteraceae bacterium UBA1943 (assembly GCA_002336845.1). Taxonomy (GTDB): domain Bacteria; phylum Pseudomonadota; class Alphaproteobacteria; order Rhodobacterales; family Rhodobacteraceae; genus Fuscibacter. The sequence continues at coordinate 50,745 of DDEX01000040.1, read as the reverse complement.
GAGGTTCTTGATCCGCTGCCAGTCATCAATCGACGGCTGGATGTCTGCCTTGTGCTGTTCGATCTTCTGGCTGACAGCCTGCATATCGGCTGTCAGGCGGGTCAGTTCCTGCGCCAGTTCTTCCTGCCGCTCATACATCGACTTGCGGCTGACCGAGGCCGACTTTTTTTCGTCGGTGAAATCGTCGCGCAGACGATCTACCCCTTCCTGNNCGCCAACGATGGTGACGCCGGTATTCGCCGTCATGGTGGCTGCACCAGTTCCGGTGTTGATCACCGAGAAATCCACGCCCTGATCGACTGCCAGCGTAGGCAGGGCCGCATCCAGCGCCGTCGCCAGAGGGAAGGTAAGCGCAGCCGCCGCCCCGGTATACTGCACGATCCCGGTCAGGAGTTCCGCCGCCGTCAGCGTTGCCGCAGCAGCCTTGCCGGTCGGGGTCGGGCATTTCAGGAACACGTCGCCGCCCAGCGCGGAAATCCCGGCAACAGCCATGCCGCCATTCAGCGTCGCTGCGCCCGTCACCGTCATCGCACCGCCGAACGTCACGGCCCCGGTCGCGCCAAGCGTCCCCGTCGCCGACAGGTTCGTGAAGCTGCCCGCCGCTGGCGCAGTCCCGCCAATGGCCGCAGGCGATGCCATGTATGCCGTCAGCGCCGCGCCCGACACCGTGCCAAGAAGCGACACAGCGCCGGAAGCTGACAGCGTGGTGAACGCGCCGGTCGAAGGCGTGGTGCCCCCGATGGGAACGCCGTCGATATTCTTGGCCTGGTTCGCATTTGCGAGAGATCGTGCCATCAGCTTAATCCATGTTTTCGTTTCGATCCGCGACCTCGTGTGGCGCGACGATCATTCTCGGCGCAAGGCCATGCCGAAGGCCCCGATCTGACGCCCGCCCGCCGCGCGCTGTTGCTGTGGACGCCACCCGATGTAGGCCGACCAGTTCGAGGTCTGACACGCGAGATAGGGAAGGGTGTTGAGCGCCAGCAGGATACCGGGCCGAGACGCGGGCCAGTAGGTATTACCGTCCTTCCCCTTGCCGATCAGGGCGACCTTCCAAAGCAGGGGCACCGCCAGCGTGTAGAACCACAGGTTATGCAGCGGATTTCTGGCCCACCAGCGCAACGCAACGCGCCAGTCACGATCCCCATGTGCCTCTGCGGCGTAGATGCCATATGGGCCGTCATCATGGTTGCCGAACAGGGACCAGAGGATCAGGCGCGGAAGGTTCCACCAGCGCGGGCGGGGGCCGAAGACGATGTTCCATACCAAGGTGTTCATGACTGTTCCTCAGTTGATGCCAAAAAGGGCGTCTGCCGTGGCGTCGCCGACCATCGGCAGACTTGCCAGGCTCACGATCAGTGGGTCGGTGCGCCAGATTTCTTCCGAGGTTGCCCAGATGATCTCGGCATCGAACCCATCCACACCCGCCGCGACCAGAGCGTCCCTGAAGGCTATGGGCAGATTGCCTTTGGCGGCGGACGCAGCGTCTTCCGGGCTGAGAAGACCAGAGGCTTTCACAGCAAGACAGAAGGCTTTGCGCGACATCTTGGCTGCGGCACGGCGCTCATCCAGCGTCGGAATAACCACGTCCGGTTCTGGGGCAGCTTCGATGGAATAGCCCTCGTCATTCGCCCAGCCGATATGAGCCGGGGACACACTGTCGCCGTTCGGAAGGCGAAACCAACCGCCTTCCTCTACCGTATGGATCGCAAGCCCGTTTCTTTTCAGGATCAGCATGAGGACACCCCCTAATAATCGAATGGCCAGGCGACGAACCTGTTGAGATACAGGCTCGATCCGGTGATGGTGTAGGTCATGGGATTGGCATCGGTTTCGAGGTCGTAACCGATGTGGTTCGACCCATAATGATCAACCACCATGTTGGTGATGCTGGTCAGGCTTCCGAAGTTATCAGCGCCGTAGTAGATGCAGCAGGACGGTTTGGCCGTGACGATTGATCCCGATCCGACGCGGGTGACAAAGTTCGTTTCCGGGTTCCGCACCCCGGTCATCACGAACACCCGACCGATCTGGAAGGACGGCAAGGAGCCAGCCAAAGTGCAGCTTTCGCCTGCTGACAGTTTATAGACCCAGATCGCGCCCTTCTGTCCGTCATCGCCCCCGGTCGCACCATCCTGGACAACCTGTGTCATGGCATTGCCGTTGATCGTCGGGGGGTTCCAGTTGGCAATGGCGCTCCCGGACGTGCCTGTCGCCACGAACACGATGGTGCGGTGCCCGGAACTGGGGCCCATGCTGATGACGTGCGTGGTGAAAGCACCACTGATCGACCCGACCAGACTGAGCCTGCCACTCGCAAAGGTCTGTGGCCGAGGCGAAGGCATGAGGGGAAAACTCATTGCAGCGCCTGCACGACAGCAGATACCAGCCCTTCATCCTTGGTGATGAAGATGAAGAACTTGTGCCCGTTCGTCGTGGTCAGCGCATCCCCCGATACCTTGGTGAAACCAGACATCGTGACGGCCCCGGCCCCGGCCCCGTTGGTCAGGGTGATGACCATGGTATAGGGGCCAGCCCTTGTCGGCGCTGCAAGCGTGAAGGCCCCGCCATTGAGTAGGCGACGAAAGTTAGCCGGGGAAGCAGCCAGCGGGTCTGGCGTATATGTCCCAGTCAGGATCGTCCCGTCATTGACCGAGGTTCCGACAACACCCAGAACGGCCCCAGTGATGTCGCCGAACGACACTCCGCCAACCCCAAGGGCACCAATCGCGGCCCTGTAGCTGGCAGCATCCAAAACCGCCGCCAGCGTTTTCGCCAGAGCCGTAAACCCAAGGTTGGTCAGCGCCGCCGACGCGCTTGGCAGATCGGAAAGGTTGTTCGACCGGGCCAGCGTGTCGGCCACCGAGAAGTTCGAGAACGAGACGCAACGCAGTTCGTCGTTGATCGCGCAGGCCGATGCCAGAACGACTGTGGTTCCGTTCGACGCGGTATATTCGGAAGTGTCCAGAAGAACGCCGTTCAAATAGACGAATACCGCCGAGGACTGATAACCCCCAGCAATGTTGAAGGTGGTTTTCGCCGTGGCCGAGACTTCGCGGTAGTTCACCAGTGTCAGGTTCGCGGTCGGCAGTGCATCGACCCACGCGGCCCCGGTGAACACGCGGAAGCGCAGCAAGGCCGTGTTGAAATAGAGGTCAGACGCCTGGCGCGCCGATCCATCAGGACGCAGGGCGGGATCGACCGAGGCGGACCCGTAATAGCGCGCGTCGATCTGACTGTTCACATAGGTCGGTTCGCCGTTCGCGTCGAACAGCATATACTTGTTCGCCCGCTGCACGGCGGACGGAAGTTCCATGTCCGCTGTTTCGGTATCCGGCACATGGATCGAATTCCGCAGTCGGTCGAACAAAATCTGGTCGCGCATGACGGAAAGGTCAAGCGCATCCTCAATCGTCTGGGCGTGGAAAGCCCCCTGATTTTCGAGGTCGGTTTCCTGTGTGAACGGCAGGTCGCGCAGGATGGTGATCGTCTCCCCGGTTGCAGGCGCAACATCAATGGTGACGTTTCCGCCAGCCGGGTTCCCCGCGCCGGACACCAGATAGTCAGCGCCGAACACAAGATCGGAATACGTCCCATCAGCGAAGGTCTTGACCACGCGAACATGGCTGGCGGAGATAACCAGAAACCCGAAGCCGAACGCCTTGGTGACGCCGTTGCCGAGATAAGGGCCAGCCTTGCTGGTTTCGTTCGGAACGGTCATAGCGCCTCGCTTGAAGTTTCTGGCACTATGACCGTGAAAGGTTGGCGCGGATTACTTGCCCGTTCGACCCAGCAGGTATTCAAGGGGCGATACGTCTTCACCTTCAGCCTGCCGCCATCCGGCATCGACCAGACGATTGATCTGCGTCGAGGGCGCGCCAGTAAACAGGCCGGTCCCGCTGATGATCGACTTCACCAATCCCTTGTCGATCTTGCCCTGCATGATTTCAACGAAGGGCTTGGCGGCTTCCGCAGTAATGCCGCCATAAGCGCCGCCGCCATCGAACCCCTGGCCGACCGACACGGCATCCCGGATGAACGGGATTGTGCCGAGGACAGAGAACGCCGTTTCCTTGGCCAGAAATGCCGCCCAGCCTTCGTCCTCATCGTCCTCATCGTCAGGCAACCGGCCCTTGATCGCCGCCGTCACCACGGCTTCGAAGGTGAACAGGAACGCCATATCCAGCGCGACCGACGCAGCTTCCTGCGCCGACCGAACCGAAACGCCTTCCTGCCGGATCACGCGCGCACCCTTCGCCGCCCGCTCATAGGCGACGTTCGCCTTTGCATACATATAGCTGGCAAGCGTCGTGAACAGCAGGCGCACCGTGTCATTCTGGCGGCTGGTGCGCGACAGGGAGCCGCGTTCAATGGACGAGCGATCCGAGAACAGACCGGACGACTGCGCCCGCTTCACAATGTCGTCGGCATGGGCCACAGCCTTCGCCTCGTCACCGCCGAACATCCGCAGCCCTTGGTGATACCCGGCAAGCCAAGTCGGAAGATCGACAGCCAGAAACTGCACCTTGGTCATCAGCCAGAAAGCAGCCGGGCCGATCACGTCGCGCTTGATGTCGCCCCAGCGCGAGGCAGTCGGGCCAAGCGACGGATCGTTGTAGAAGTCGGAAATATCCTTGTTGAACGTGGTCGCCCGTTCGGACATGAAGGGAGACTTCGCCGCAATCTCAGCAGCCATTCCACCGAACGGCCCGCCGCGCCCAAGGTATTGCGAGACGCCCACCGCGAAGTCGCGCTTTCCCACCACAACCATCGTCTGCGACAGGCCGGTGATCTGCATGGCGACCGTGCCGAGGTTGAAGGCCAGCTTCGCTGCCGTGAAGTTCGACTTGAACCGGCGCGAATTCCGGCTGATCCAGTCGCCAGCGGCAATCTGGCCGGTGCCTACATCCAGCAGCCAGGTTTCCAGTGCGTCGAAATCTGCGGTGCGCCCCGCATCCCGCAGCGCCGATTGCACCTGCGCCGACTTCAGAACCTTCCAGCTATTCGACACAGGTTCCGACAGTTCGAGGTCATAGATCACCTGGTTCACATGGCGGTGCAGAACCGACATATCCAGTTCGACATCCCGGCCAGAGGACTTGGCGCGGGCTTCAAGGTGGCCCCGCTTGGTCTGCGCCTTGCCGAACTTCCCGGCCTGCAAGTTGTCGGCGATGGACTGCGCTTCGTCATCGCGCGCCAAAGACGACAGGCGCGGGTCATACTTCAGCGGATAGTAACCGCCCTTCAGCGTCTTCCCTGCAATGTCCACAGGAGAGGCTTCGACCCATTGCGGTTCAACGCCGGTCGCCCGCCGTTCGCGCGCGGCAATGTCATCGCGGAACGATCCGACATAATCCCAGACCGACTGCACAAAGTTCGCGTCACGTTCGTCAAGGGTGGCCAGCACGGCCTTGACCTGCGGTTCCGTCAGCGATCCGCGCACCTTCGGATCAGTCAGGCGCTGAAGGTTCCCTTCGTTGCCGGCGTTCAACGCGACCGCGATCCGTTCCCATTTCGACAGCGCATAGCCCAGCGCCGGGATGTGTTCCCGCACAGCCATGCGCCGTCGATCCTCTTTCGAATAGACCGAATACAGGGCTTCCATATCAGCCGCGGCCTTTTCCTTGCGGATCGTCAGCCGGTCCATCGCCTGATCAATCGGGGCCTTGATGTTGCGATAGGCGGCACCGACATCCTTGAACCCGTCGATCTCGCGCAGGATCGTCGTTGCGTTCAGCACCAGGTCAAGGAACTGCCGGACAGCATGACGCGCCCCCTCGCCAGCGGATTTGACGCGGCCAGGCGGGCGCTTCGGCAGGTTCTGGCCAATGGCTTCGGCGACCTCTGCCACTGCCTCATCCAACTTGCGCTGGTTCTTGGCGTCGATCAGATCGTTCCAGCGCAAGGCGACGTGCTGAAGGTTCTTCAGGCTGTCTACAGCGCCGCGCAGTTCTTCGACGGTCAGGGTCTTGTATGGCTTCATGCCTGCATCGCGCAGGACGGCTTCAGGGATCACCAGTTCGTTTTCCCGGCCCGCCTCCTTCATGGCTTCGACAAAGGCCAGCAGCGCGCCCCTGCGCTGCTCTGCGCGGTCCGACAGCTTGCGGAAGTCATAACGATCAAGGATTTCGTCAATCGCCCCCAGATAGTCCACCTGGGCGTTATCGCGCCGCCCGGCCCCGGCGATCTTCTCGCGCATCGCCGCCTTGTTCAGCTTCTGGACAAACCGTTCCGCCTTGCCAACTTCCTCAGCCACAGCGCGGGCTTCCATGAACAGCGCATGGTTCATCAACTGCCGCCGCTTGGCGTCGATCAGCTTGGCCACGGTTTCGTTGTAATTCCCCGTCGAAGCATTCGCCTTGTCGATCTGGCCGGGAACTGCCTCTACCATCCCAGCATCGCGCAGAGCGGCCTTTGCCTTCACCGCGACGCGGCGTCGGGCGTTCTGCATCCACACGCCTTCACGGGCCAGCATAGCGCCGAGGCGGGCCGCTTCCTGCGCTGCCTTCCGCTCTGCCGCCAGATAGCGGTTCGCCGCCGTGGCATCGCGCACCTTCATGCGGGCGACCGTCTGCCGGGCCGAGGCACGGGCGTCCTTCATCGTCAGCTTCACAGCGACGCCAGCGACTTCCGCCACCGCCTTCAGTTCCGCTGCGATCCACTCGCCCTTTCGGTCGGAATGCACCGCTTCCAGTGCGCGGCGCTCGATCTCGCCGTCAGTCAGAGGATCGTTGTGCCGCTCGTTCATCACCCGTGCGGTTTCGTCCTTGATCGCCTGCTTGCGATCCGGCGCGCGTTCCATGGCCTTGATCATCTGGTCGCCACTGTCGAAGCCGAACCAGCCTGCCACGTCATCAGGGTCCATGCCGCCTTCGACCGAATATACGGCCTGCATCCCGCGCGGCAGGGTCTTCAGGACGCCTTCGCCATAGCGGTCGATCAGGATGTCCTTTGACATTCGCATGTCAGGCATGGCCGCTGGTTGACCATCGCCCAGCCAGCGGCGGTTCCCCAGCCATTCCTTCGCGCGGAACACCGGCATGGCGTTGACCTGCCGCGTCACTTCGGCTTCGACATTGGCCTTCTCTGCCTTGTATTCCTTCGTTGCCTGCTGCCTGATCGGTTCCATGATCTCGCGCTGAAGCCGGGCCTTTGCCTCATCTTCGGCCTGCACCCGCAGCTTCTTGAAACGGTCGAATTCTTCTGGCGTCAGGCCCATCTGTTCAGCCGTGGAGAATACCCCGCCGCCGTCGCCGGTCGCGTGCTGCGCCTTGGCGATTTCCTCATCCGTCGCCAGCATCCGGTCGAACACCGCGCGGATTTCCGGCGTGATGTTCACGTTCAGGCCGCGCAACGACTTGTAAACCGAGATCATCCAGGCGCGCATCTTGGCAAAGACGCCTTGCAGTTCGACAGACGGGGCCTTGCCTTCCATCAGATAGGCTTCATAGCCCCGTGCCCATTGTTCCTGCATCCCGACATCGACCGCCGCGTCCTTCATCAGATCGCCGGTCGATCCGGTGTCGATTGCCCGCTGCACGTCTTCCGCCGTGATCTTGGCTTCGGGAACGGCCCTGTTTCCGTCAGCCGCCACGTCAGCCGCGTTCGTGCGCCACCACGACTTCACGGTTTCTAGGTCGGCCACCGACCCCTGATCGCCATCCGCCGCGTCGCGCTGGATCATCGTCAGGAACAGGTGGCCGAATTCGTGCTGCAAGGTCGAGAGGTTCGCGGTTTCGAACAGTCTGATCATCGACTGGCCATCACTGCCGAACTGGATCATCCCGTGCAGGGTCTGGTTGTTCTGGAACAACCGCAGTTCCGATTTGAAACTTGCGACCGCTTCTGTTACAGTCATAGGCGTTGCAGCAGCCCCGCCCCCACTTTCCGAGGTCTTCTGGCCAGAGATTGTTTGCGGGGTTGCTGTGACATCAAATCCCTCAATCTGATATTGCCGCAGCGTCCCGTCGCCAACATCATGCAGGACCAAACGCACGGCCATGTCCTTGCCATCCATGACGATGTGCGCCACGGCGTTCACGAAGTTATGGCCTGGCTGCGATGTGTCAGGTGCAGAGGCATATGAGACAGCCGCAGAAACGATCTCTGGCAGGTGCGGGATCAGGTCGCTGCGGTTCATCCCACCGTGCATCCACGAGTGGATCGCCTTGTTCGCCCGGTTCAATGCCACCGGCTCACCGCTGGCAAGCGCCACCTTCTCGCCCTTGAAGCCCTTCCACGCCGCAGTCGCCTCTGCCATGGTCAGGCCGCGCTGCCCACCGATCACGACCGGCGCAAGTTCAGCATTATCGTTGAACTGCACCGGAAGATCACGCTGTCCGGTGTTCTTTCCAGACTGAGCATACATACGTTCCGGCGCAGCCTGATCCTTCTCAATCGCCGCGCGGATTTCTTCGTCGGTATTCGACAAGTCCACGCCAAGGCCGTTCAGATAGGCTTCGATGTCGTCAAGGTGTGACGTATCGACCGGCGCGGCGTCCTGTTCCGACGCCTGTTTGGTGCCGCGCAGTTCGGCATCAATGGCATCCCACAGCGCGCGCGTGATGTCGGGAACCTTCCCGCCGTCCCGCATCGCCGCCTTGTATTCCTGCACTACAGGAAGATCGGCCATGAACCCAGCTTCGATTGCGGCCTGCGCCACATCGTCCGCGCCGAACCGCTTGCCATCCGGCGACGGTGCGAACAAGGCCCCCTGCCCTGCGCCCCCGGTATCGCGCAGCAGGTTCAGCGTCTTCTTTCCCTTGCCGCGCTTGATCGACGCCGCGTCACGGGCCTTCAACTCGCCGCCCGGATCGCTGATCCCGCCATAGCCGTCGATGAATTCCAGCAGGGATTGTCGCGTGTCGGCAGCGGGCGCGCGTCGGTTCCGCGCTTCAGCCAGAACCCGGTTCAGGTCATCAACATTCTTGAACTGCATCCCCTGCGGGATCGCACCTTCGATCTTCGGCAGTGGGTGCTTCGCAAGGTATTCCTCAGTCGCCAGCCCCAGCCGCGCCGCCCGCGTCCGGTAGAAGGCCACAATCGGCTGCACTTCAGCCATGGCGCGTTCTGTCGATAGGCCCGCCGCGCGCATTTCCGACACGACCTGATCGTGGATTTTGCTTTCCACCGCCCTCCATCGTTCATCTTCCTGCCGGATGTCTTCGGCTTCAGCCCACATTTCCTGCATGATGTCATCGGCACGGGCATTGAAATCAGCCGCCTCGCGCGCCGTCATGTCCATCGGGTCGAAGCGCATGTTCTCCATCAGGAAAGCGTCGTGTTCGGACCCGGCCATCTTCGCCGCATAGGTCGCGGTCGGAATACGCAGGTCGCCGCCAGCCGCCAAAGCAGCGTCAAGGTCTTCGCGCGACACGCCGTCCAGTTCATCGACCAGCGCCGCAGGATCAATCCCCTGCCCCTGGAAATACTGGACGAACTGATCGGCTGGAACGAAGACGTTTTCCACCGGGCCGTTCGCCGTGGCGCGCGCGACGAACTCGCGGAACCGATCTGGCATCCGCGCCCGCAGCTTCGAGGCGACCGCCTGGCCGGACAGTTCCGAGAACAGCGACTTGCGGGCTTCGGCATCAGCCGCCGTAACCTGCGCCTCACGCAGTCTGGAAACCGCCATGCCGCCGACTTCGACAGGCGCAGAGACGAATTCAGCAAGACCTTCCAGGACGACTTCAGCAAGGTTGAAGTTCTGACCTGATGCGAACTGACCGCCAGCCTCACCGCCAGAACCAAGCGTGGCCTGCGTCAGCATCTGAAGGACCATGTTCCCGGCCTCAGACTTCGCCAGCCGCACCCCAGCCAGACCGCCAGACAGGCCGTCCAGTGCGCCGATGATCACGCCGCGCGTGATGCCACGCTGTTCAGCCTCTTTCATCAAGTCTGGATTGGAAATGACTGCCCATGCCCCTTCGGGTGTTGAAACGTCGATGCCCTTCTCTTGGAAGAATTCGACGGGGGTTGAGCCGTATTCCGAAGCGAAAGACGTTCCGCCCATGACAGCCGCAGCAGCCGCTGGGGATTTGGTCGCCAATCCGACCCCAGAAGCCACGGCGATGCTGGGCGCACTTTCAACTGCGGTCTGTGCCAAGAACGAGATCATGTTTCCTGGTTCTTCGCGGAACGCCTGCCCCAGCGCGGAAAGCTGTGCCTGCCATCCGTCAGCCTGCGATGCTTCGATGAACCGCTTCTTGCCCGCCTCGCCGCCCGGCGACATCGGGATTTCGGCGATCCGCTTCGCCACCAACCCAGCAGCTTGCTGCCATTGCGCTGCACCGGCTTCCATCGCATCAGGCCCGGCTGGGGTAGTGCGGCTGTTCAGCCACCGATACCCGGCAGAGGCCAGCGCAGTCGGGCCGACTAATTCGCGCGCAACCTCTTTCCCGTCAGCGCCGATCATCGGTTCGCGCGCGTCCCACAGGATTTCACCGAACGACCGGCGCTGATCCTGTGCGATCTGGGAACTTGCGTTCGCCATATACTGATCGAACGCTTGCGGCCCTGCCCGCAGAGCGCCGCGTTTTCCGGCGTTCACGGTCGCGCCGAAAGCGGTTTCCCACCACGACAATTCATCCACGCTGTCCGCCGCGATGCGATAATTCTCGTTGTCCAAGAGCCACGACGCCAGCTTTGGAGAACCCTTCAGGATCATTTCGTTCCGCTTCTGCATCAGTCGCAGGGAAAGAGGCTGATACTGCGGATCAACAACAGCAGTCGGCAGGCCGAGAGACTTTGCCAGCATTGCTGATTTTGCATAGTCATCTGGCGACTTCTGCAAAGGTTGCGACACCATGAACGCTGATTTTGCGGCAGTTTCATCAGGAGTAACAACGCCATTCTTCTTCAGGTATTCATCCGGCGTCATCAGTTATTCCCCACGGTTTCCATAACGATTTTCACCCATTCAGCCGCAATTGCGTCTTTTGTCGGTTCTTCACCACGCTGCTGAAGCGCACTGGAAATTGCAGCAACCCAGTCAACCGGAATACTTTCAAAGCTTGCCGTCACAGTGACATCAGAGCCAGCGGGCGCATTGGTCCGATCAAACAGCTTGCCAGACCAAACTTCATCAAGCCCATCCTCGCCGAACCACTGGGTGAAAGAACTCGTGCGCTTTTCTGTCGCAATGGCATTCATCGTAAGGGCTGCTGCCATTAGCCTCATGTCTTCATAGCCTGGTTGCTTGCCTTGGTTGTTCATCTGCCATTGCTGCACTTCAAGCATCATCGACTGCTGGAACTGCGCCTGAAGGCGGATATTTTCACCAGACTTCGCAGCCGCGCTATCCCCGGTCTTGATCCCAGCCGAGCCATAGAATTCAGCAGCGACATCGTTCGCCTTCTTGAAAACAGTGCCTTCTTCCCTGGCCTTGGTCTGATCCGTCAGCGCCGTCTGCCGCCAGCCGTTGACCTTTTCCCAGTCGGTATCCGAAAGGGAATTTCGATATTTGAACATATCCTCTTTGGAAAACGCGACTGGATCGGTCGCATAGGCCGTCTGCAAATCATAGAGGACCATATCATCGGTCTTGATCGGCTCGCCCTTGGACTTCTTCTCCCAGAACGACATCAGCGAAGACATGCCCTCCATACCGACACCCGCCTGAACTTCAGCAGGCATATCAAACGGGCTGATGTTCTGCGTCACCATCATCTGATAGGCGTTTTCGGTGTAGGATTTGCGCGCTTCCTCCCGCGCCTTCTCCTGACCGTTAAGCCGCGCATAGATCGCCCGCCGCGTGGTTTCCCGCTCGGTCGGATCGGAAATGGATGCAAGGAACGGTTCGATCATATTGTAAGACATCGGCCCGCCAGCAGCAGCGGCAGGCGCGCCCGAACCGCCGCCCTTGCGTTCCGCCCATGCGGCGAAATCGGCAACCGTCATCCCCTTCAGGAACGAGTTCGCCGAGACGACGCCAGCGCCCACGATGTCGGACACCAAGGCGGCGGGGTCCGCCCGCAGCACATTCACCGCCCCGCCCGCGCCGAGGAAATGCGCGGCATAGAGCGCGCCATTGGTGACGTTGATCCCCGAGCGGGCCAGAACCCCGGCGTTTTCCTTGGTGAAGGCCCGGATCGCAACCTCCTGCTGCGCCGGATCGCTGCGACCGTCTGCGGTCAGGCCAAGCGACGGATAGCGCGCCATCAGGCCGCGCCATGTGCTGTCGATGAACTGATAGAGGCCGGTCGCGGAAGATGTCGGGTTCTTTGCGTTCGGGTTCCCGCCGCTTTCCGCCGACTTGATCGCATCGAAATAGGATGCGCCTGCCGAGCCGCTGAAGAACTCATTCGTGTGCTGCAAGGCCCGCGCATTGGTCACCGGAACCTTCAGCGTTTCTTCGATCTGCGCCTGGTGCGGCCCGGTCAGTTCGTCCTTATGCGACTTGTAATAGGCTTCAGCCGCAATCGGATCATCACCCATCATCCGCAGCGCCGTGTTCATCCGAACGCTGGACGTGTATTCCTTTTCGCGGTTCTCGACAATTGCAGCATCCCAGCCATGATTTTTCGCCTGGTCACGGATCACGGACAAGCCAGCCGCAATCTTTTCATCGACCCTCTTGGGGTTCTTGTATTCGGCAACAGCATCCTCTGCATTGCTGTCCAGAAGCGCAGCCGTAGACTGGTCATACCACGCCTTGCGCTGATTTCCGGCGTGGACGATTACCGATTGCAGGGCGGATTGCTTGCGAGACTGAGTTGCATTGTCGTATGCGCGCGCCGCACCGCCCGTCAGGCCAGCGCCAAATTCCTTGCGCTTTTCCTCAATTTGCGCCTCGAAGGCAGGTCGCGCATCGACTGCCGCCTGGCCTTCAAGCGTCATGAAACCACCTTCGCCATACGAGGCATTTCGCAGCCAGTCGGCGAATTTTACATCCCCACCATTCGACCGGAGTTGATCGTCAAGGTCCCGCAACTGGGCGAACGCATCCGCCGCCTGCCCCAGCCCTTGCCCGACAGACTGCATACCCTGCCCGATGTCGGCACCGAAGGCGGAAGGCGTCGCGCGCACATCGACCCCCTGTTGAAAGCCGGGCCGAGGCGCGACCTGACGCAGATCATAGGTTGGCACCTTGACCATCAGGAATAACTCCCAATCTTGGTTTTCTTGTAATTCGAATACGCCTGCGCCCCGCCGCCCAAGACCGTTCCGAAGGCGTTCAAGAACCCGGCAGTCTTGGCCGAGGCGGCTTCGGCCCGATACATGCCTGCCTGTCCGCGCAGGTTCTCGGCCTGTTGCCGCGTGTCGCGTTCTTCGCGGTAGGTGTTCGTCCTGATCGTCAGTGCGTCCAGTTCGCCCATCGTCGCCGTGTCAACAATCGTGTCGAGCGGCGATCCGAAGTTCAGGTCAACGCCGTTCGCCGCCATCGCGGCCTTCTGTTGCCCGATGATCGCGGCGGTTTTCGCGCGCTGCTGCTGTTCTTCGATCTGGCCACGTTCGACAACATCGCGGGCCTGACGTTCGGCCAGCTTCGCGTTCATGTCGGAAACCTGCGCGTTGTATTTCGCAGACGCGGCGGCGGCATTGCCTTGCTGGATCGCGCCCATCCCGCCCATGACGGTGGAGCCGATCATCATCGCGGTCACAGGATCAACGCACATCGCCAGCCCTCAGTTCGAACATCATGCAGTCATAGCCCCGATGGGCGAACGGTTCGGAAAAGCTGAACCCCAGCCAGCGCAGCCAGCGGATCGACACCGCGTTCCGGCAGTCCACCACATTCCTCAGGACGGAATACCGCCTCAAAAGTTGATCCCGCCAATGGACCGACAGGCGCAGGAACATCGCCCGGTTCCGCACCGCCTCATCCGACCCCAGAAGCCACGGCGCGCCGGTCGCGGTCAGCACATTCAGATCGCCCACCCCAAAGATCACTTCCGGCTGGCCGTCGATCAGCACCACCATGCAGACCGATGATCGCCGGAACGACGCCGACAGCGCGGCCAGCACCGGCCTTCCGGTCAGGGCTTCCACTTCGTCCCGGTCAGCCTGCCGCATGATCGCGGCCAGATGCCGGATATGCGAGGCGCGCGCGGGAACAAGTTCGATCAGCGCCACATCAGCGCCCAATCGTTATATCCGGCATGATCGCCAGAATGGTCATCGGCAGCGGGTCGAACTGCTTCACCCAGACGCGCCCTGACGAATTCCAATCCCAATGCGGCGTCATGTGGATGTCGCCGGTATACATCTGGATCGCCTCGTCCCACGCCTCTGTCGCCCGCTGCTTGTATTCGACAAGGTGCTGATCACCGCGCTGACCGTCTTCCGAACCGATCCAGATGCCCCGCGTGTTTTCCACCCGCAGGCAGACCTCAGACACCGACTTCTGCCGACCCTGCACCGTTCCGAGGCCCTGCACCTGTCCCAGATCAAGGTCGAGCGTTTGCAAGCTTGCCGTCATGGGCAGGCCGACATGGACCTTCGACGCGGCGCTTGGCATCATGATCATGCCGCCCTGCACCGTCATCCCGCGCACTACATTCCCATCGGCCAGCGCCACGACTGACTGCCCCTCAAGGTGCCCAAGGCCGGTCAGCGTCGTCACCGCAGGGCCGGAATAGGTCAGCCCGCAATCGACAAAGAAGGCATCACTCACATCCATCATGGCGCGGGTATGAAGTCGTTCGATGTAGCGCCGCCAAACGCCGCCGATCAGACGCTTGACAAGGAAATACGGCACGTCCTCGTTGCCTTCCGAGATAACGACAACATCTTCGAAGACAGCCCCACCGCTTTCATGATCGGTCCAGGCCCAGACCTCCTGTTCGCGCATATAGGTCAGCGAGGCCAGCGACCCATCATCCAGCACGGTCCATACAATCGAATATGGGGCCTGAGCATAGGCCCATGCCTTGATCGACTTCCGTTCGAACAGGTGACGCGCCAAGATCGTCAGGTCTTTGCCGGTATAGGCGTCGCTGGTGAATTCATAGCTGAAATCCCGCACCACGCCGCCACGATCCTGGGAAAACAGGACCGTGTTACCGACAACAATGGGCTGAACGCGCGATGCACCGCGATAACCCTGGTTGTCGATCTTGATCTGCGTCGGCGTGATCGGCGAACCTGAACCATCGCCGGTCACGATCCATTCCGCGCCAGAGGTCAGCAGCATCAGACCGCGCGTCGAGATCATCGACCGGATTTCGTTGACCTGCTTTGCCTTGATCCTGAAGGTGACGGCATCCGATGCCTTCGCCGGGCTTGACGCCCCGAAGTTCTCATAGCTGGCCGATTGCGACAGCCAGACGCCCTGCGGTTCGTTCTGCGTCGAAGCAAAGCCCAGACGCTGTTCGATAAATGTCGCGCACCGTGGATAGTTCCCGGCACCGACGAATGGATTGAACCCATCCTGAGGACCAGTTGCAATGTCGGCGGTAATGTTTTCATCCACGAAAGACAAAGTGTCAGAGCGACCGATATAGCCATAAGCACCATTGTCCTTCCGATAGATGTAATATTCCGCCGCCCCGGCCACCGCTGACCAGGTGATCGTGTTGGTGTTCCCCTTGATCGACATATCGTTCGAAACGGTCTGCGCGGCAGACGGCAGGCCTTCTTCGCCGTTGTCGGCAGAGATCGCCGAGACGACATAGGAATATTCCTTCCCGAAGTTCAGCGCCGCTGCAACGCCGGTCGGGACAGGGGGAGCGCCTGGTGCCGATGAAACCGGGATCGCGGTTCCATCGCCAGCAAAGGTGCCCGGCCCCTGCGGCATGTCGGCGGACGTGTCGGTCGTTTCCGCAACTATCCCGGTCAGGCTGTCCGACCGATAGACCCGATAGAAAGCCGCCCCAGCCACCGCAGACCAGGACAGGTGGATGAACCTCCCGTCATAGTTCTCGTATTGCCATGCGATTGTCACCGCCGCCGCCGCCGCACTTTCTGCACCGCCAGCAGATACGGCGGAAACCCGGAACCCGAAGTTCGAGGATGACCCTGACCTGAACTTCCAGCGCCCGTTAGCCATGATCGACAGCGGCGCGCCGATCTTCGGCGCAAAGACGACATCCGTGATCGTCCAGTTGTCATCGGCAAGGCGCGACAGCTTTTTGGGCGGATAGCCTTCATGGCAGATATACATGACATCTGCTTCCTGGATGAAGGTCATCGCCGCGACATCCGCCGCCCCATAGACCGTCGCCAGTTCATAGATCGCGGCCCCGGAAATAACCGCGCCGCCATCGCGGAACACGCGCATGTAGCCAGCGCCGAACTCAAGGACATAGGACTGCGACGTATTGAACTGGAACGGGATCAGCCGCGCTGCGGTCGCGCTGTCCTTCACTTCAGCGATGAATTCCAACCCGGCCCGGTTCGATGCGCCGCCGTGAGCATGGACAAACAGGTTCGTCGCCGTCTTCAGGCCAGTGCCGTATTTCGCCAGATCGACGCGCGACCACAGCGAAGACGACAGAACCCCGGCAGTAAAGGCGGGCTGAAATGCGCGCAGGTCGGCCATCAGACCCGCCCCGCCGCAAAGGTGCTTTCAATGTCCGATGTTTCGCGTTCCTCGTTCGCATCGGCCATCTGCGCCTGGCCGGTCATCATGTTTGCCACCTGCCAAGCGTCAGCCCGCACCTTCGGATCGCGGGTCAAAGGCATCGCCAGCCGCACCGCCAAGTGCCACGACAGGGCTTCGACAAAGAGCGGATCGAACCTTGACGCATCGGTGATCCGCGCCGTGAAGCGCAGGAAGGCAGGCGACAGGTTGCAGTAGATCGTCCGGCCTTCCGCCTCATGCGGGAACGACAGTTCTTCCTGCCGCGTCAGAGCCAGATCATTTTCCGAATAGGCTGGTCGAACCCAGCGCAGCTTCAGGCAGTCGGTCGGGCGCTGATAGGCATAGGCCCACTGACCAGCCTTGTCGTTTTCGATCTGCGCCAGCGACACCGTGGCACCCGCAAAGCGCCATGGGTATCCCTGAAGCAGCATGTCCCGCGTCTGTTCATAGAACTGGTTGCAGGCGCGGGCTTCGGCCCCGGAGTCGGTCAGGGCATTGATGTTGCCCTTCCCGATGTTGGACAGCGCCAAGTTGCAGATGGAGACGACAGAGGCCATGAGATTATCCCGCGTATTGCAGGCGGGATAATCGCGCTGAAAGGTTGGCGCGAAGGACTACAGCCCGATCATCCTTCCGGCCTTAACCGGCGCAATGATCTGCGGCAGGGTCGGATCAGCGGCAGCGCCGGTTGACACGGACGGGGCCAGACCGATCAGCGATGCAGCGCCGAGGCCGACATTCGAATTCGCCGCAGCCGCGACGACTGGCGCAAACCCTGCCGCCGCAAGAGCGCCAGCACCGGGAAGCGCGGCGATGCCAGATCCCGCCACGACAGACGGCGCAAGGCCAGAGATCACGGCAGCGCCAAGACCAGGTGCCACCGTCACGCCTGCGCCTGCCGTGACAGTCGGGGCTAGACCTGAAATCGCAGCAGAGCCGACAGACGGGGCCGACGCCACGTTCGCCGCGACAGACGCTGCCAGACCGCCGATGACAACCGATCCGACGCCGGGTGATGCGATCACATCGGCGGGCGTTGCGACCCGCAGGATGACAATGCCGTCAAGGCCTGGCGTTGCGTTTTGCCATGTCCCGGCTACAGCGCTGTTCGTGCCCCAGCCACCAGACCCAGGCCCGCCCCAATTCGTCGGCTGATTTGCGCCGCGCGAAGAACCGCCAGCAGCGACATAGATCGGCGTCCCTGTAATCGAGGACGACACCGGATTGCCACCAACACCCGCAACGCCCGATGTAGCAGTTCCGCCCACGCCGCCCGCGCCGCCGCCGCCAGCGCCGCGTCTCCCTGTCCCTGTGGAATAGAAGCCATCGCCACCAGCATTGCCCTGACCAGTGGTCCCAGCCGCACCGAATTTTTCGGCGCTGGACGTGCTGCTGGTAGTGGAACCGCCGCCGCCCCCAGAACCGCCAGAGTTTGGCGCAACTGGGCTGCTGCCAGCCGCACCGGCACCGCCACCGTTGGCTGTGAGGCCAAGGGCTGAAGAGTTCCCGCCGTTGTTCCCGACGCCACCGGCAGTCATGGCGGCACCGCCCGCGCCAACCGTGATCGACTGCGCGCCGCTGGCAATCGTCGTGGTGCCAATCAGCACCCCGCCAGCACCGCCGCCGCCCGAATAGTTTGATGAACCAGTGGTGTTGCGCCCACCCGTCGCGCCACCCGCAACGATCAGATGGTCAACATCCCCGCCCTGCAAGAACGTGATCGACCACGTTCCCGCCGTGTTGAAGGTATACAGATCGTAGCTGGTTCCGCCGATGACTTCGGTTGTCTTCGTCGCGCCGGTATAGGACGATACGACCGCATAGGCCAACGGTCGCCCCCCCCTTATTACGATGCTGTCAGCGCGAACACGCCAGCCGCGTTCATCGTGATCGTCAGGGCGGCGGCGCTTGGCGACACGGTTCCACCGGCTTCCAGTTCGCAATAGGCAAGCAGATCGTCGGTCGATGCCAGCGCGCCATTGGCGTCAGCATCGCGCACTATCAGCGCCCACTTCGCCGTGAAGGTGGATGCGGCCCACGACTGATCGTCGCAGTCGAACGTGACCACCAGCGAAGACCGCGTGACGGTTTGCGTGATCAGCTTGCCGTGCGTGGCATATCCGTTCCCGTTCGCCACTTCGCCAGCAGAGGCATCGGCCCAAGTCGCGTGTGTGCCTTGGTTCGGCGTATGCGCTGCGGTCAGCAGCACAATTCGAAACGCATGGCTGTCAAGGTCCAGCGTTCCCTTTGCGATCTTCTCAGCCGCCGACCCGTATACCTTCCAAGCGCCAGCCGCCATGTCAAACCCCCAGAACGGCGCGCAGCTTCGCTTCGCGTTCCGTTAGGGCAGTTTCACGCACATCCAGTTCGGCGGCGCGCGCGTCAAGAGCGGCGGATCGGTCGGCCAGCGCAGCTTCGGCGGATGTCACATCAGCTTCACGCTTGGACAGCGCCTTATCCCGATCAGCAGCAGCCCTGTCGCGGTCCTTCGCGGCGGATAGGGCTGCATTCAGCGCCTCGCGAGCGGCATTGGCTTCAGCGGTCGCCGCTTCGGCCTTGACCTTCACCTTTTCAGCGACATCTTGCGCGGTCTGTGCGCGGCCCTCAGTCGCTTCAGCGGCGGCAATACGGCCAGCCATCGCGTTCTCGCGCGTCTGGACATCTGCCGCCAGAGCGTCAAGCGCAGCGCGCTCATCCCTGACGGAGACAAGGGCAGTCTCAAGGCCATCAGATGTTGACAGGAGCCGAACCAGTTCAAGCATGTCGAGAGCCGAATTGATCGTGGGGATGGGCGGCAGGATCATGTCTGGCCTCAAGTGTTGGTGATGACGGCGATCTTGTCGCCAGGCTTGACGCCCATGTAGATCGTTCCGTTCGCAGGGATACGCATCTTCGTCGCGTCTGCGGTCGGGTTCGCCCCGACATCATAGGAGCAGGTCGCATCGACGTTGATCGCGATGAATGTCGTCTTCGCATTGAAGGCGTTCGACTGGATAGAGCCAGCGCCGATAGCGACGCGCTGCACGGCAAGGCCGGGTTCTTGCCCGGCAGGAAGCACATTGCTTACGCCGTCTTTCGGCTGACGCAGGTATTCGGTGATGTAGGCGAAGGCCATATGGCTACCTCACTGGATGTTGGAAGCGGCGTCAGCCATTCGGGAACAGCACGGACGCAGCATCGGTGGCAGCTTCCTTCGGGCCGATTGCCGCCTCTGTGATCTCGAACGACATGGACCGCGATCCGCCCTTGCTTTCGCTCAGGCTGGACAGGCGAACCGTTGCGATCAACGTCATGTCAGTGCCGACGCGGGCGTTGTCGATGCCAAGAGCCTCGATCTGCTTTTCGTTCAAGTAGAGCGACGGAAAGTATTCGACATCCTTGCCATCGGCTGGCCCTTCGGACAGGTCGCTATACTTCTCGCCAAGGCTTGTCAGCTTCATCGCATCCACCAGTCTTGCGGGGGTCATGGCGACCGAAGCCGCCCCGATGGTTCAGATGTCAGCGCCTTGGGCGATCCAGTCTGGCTGGGTTCCGCCCGTCGCAGCGTTGATCTCGTTTTCAACACGAACCGGCGCGGGCGGATCGGCGAAGGGCGCGGCGGTCGGGGCCATGACCGTTTTCGGCTTCTTGCGACCACGCTGGGCAGGAGCATCGGGGCCGACTGTCGCGTCAGGTTCAGCAGGCGCTGCGGCTTCGACGGCCCCTGCCCTGACCGGCCTGAACCACGACGCTTCGGCACCGTCCGGCACAACGAACGTGTCGTCAGGTTCGCGCAGGACGCCGCCGAAATAGCCGCGCTGGGTGGCGATTACCTTAGCCATTGTTCGTCTGCGGCCCCGAGAGGTTCACGCCAGCCGTGATCTTGCCGGTGGTCGGCGCGGTCCCGGTGATGTCGTAGAACATGCGAATGTAGCGTTCGTTCGTCAGGCGCGGGATGTAGTCCAGATTGAAGGTATACCCGGCAACAAGCTGGGCCAGCGGGATCGCCGCCGTCGAAACCACGGTGGCTGGAGAACCGAACGCGCTGTCTTCATCGGTCTGGATCGACACGACGATGCTGGTCAGGTTGTTGAAGGTTTCAACGACCTGGATCGTGATCGGAATGCCTTTGCCCGGCCCGATGTCGCGCACGATGCCAGCGCCGCGCGGCGACAGGTCGATCTGGTTGGTGGACCCGGCGTCGGCGGTGATCGCCTGCGCGTTCGAGAGAAGGGTTTGGTTGTCGAGGATCATGACACGACCTTTCGGGTGAAGTTGCGAGGCGCGGCCTCAATCTGTGGCGAGATGGGCGACCTAAGCCGCCCCATCAGGATCAGGTGGTCGCGGGCAGCGCGGCTTCGGTGTTCAGCAGCGCGTCGGTTTCGCGGATCGGAATGCCGCGATAGGTGCGGACTTCCTTGCCTTCGACCTGCGCCTGCCCCAGCGACACGGTGTTGTTGCGCGCCGTGGTCAGCGCCCGGTCGGTGGACTGAGCGTCGAGAACCGACAGGACATCGGTGTTCATGTAGATCGCAATCCGCGAGGCCACACCATTGCGGCGACGCGACTTCAGGCGATAGTAGCCATCGCGCAGCAGCGCCCACACGTCGATGTTCCCGGCAAGCATATCAGACACGTCGATGTTGCCGATGCGGACGTTGTAGCGCCAGTCCTTCACGGTCAGGCCAATATGCCATTCATAGGTGGCGACCTTGGCATAGAAGGTGTTTCCCAGATCATTCAGAACGGGTTCTTCGCCCTTGTCCTGCATGGTAACGCCAGCCGTGGTGCCTTCCGGGTAGATCAGCGAAGTCGCGTGATCGCCCCAGGTCACGAACCAGATCGACGTGTTGTCGGAGCCGCGACCGCCGCCGTCCACCACCTGAGCATCGGCCTTCTTCGGAGCGCCGGATTTGGCCCCGGTGTAATAGGCGTCATAGCGCGACGCCAAGCCCTTGAACTTCTCGGGCGTGGTGGCGATGTCGTGGTAGAAGATGCCCGCCGCCATTTCCTGGTTCATGGCTTCGAAATACTGCGCGCTGTCTACCAGACGCTGTTTCGCAGGGTCTTTCGCCAGTTTCAGAAGGCGGGTGTCGATTGCCGACCGCGCTTCAAGGAAGCCGGTCGTGTCGTCCACCTGTTGCATGGTCGATTTGGACTGCGGAACGCCCTTGTAAAGGCGACCCCAGGTCGTCGTCGGCAGGCCGGTGCGGATCATCGTGCGTTCGACAGCGCCCATGTTGCACTGGCGCGCAATCGCATCATCCAGAATGGGGTTGTCCTGCGCCAGAAGTTCGATGACCTGTCCGGGGCCAGACGCCTTATGGGCGTCAATCAGTTGCGGGTAGGTCTGACCGATGATTGCCATTGCGTTTAACCTTTCGGTGCGTCAGTCGGGAACAACGTGTATGCAGCTTCAGCGGGTTTCCCTTTTCCCTCTGCGCCACCGCCTGCCGGACTGTCT
Organism: Rhodobacteraceae bacterium UBA1943; assembly: GCA_002336845.1. GTDB lineage: Bacteria > Pseudomonadota > Alphaproteobacteria > Rhodobacterales > Rhodobacteraceae > Fuscibacter. The sequence goes on along the minus strand of DDEX01000040.1, from coordinate 28,780 downwards.
TCAGCGATCAGGTTCCCGGCCTTTGCCATGAAACGAATAAGTTCAGGATGGTTTCCGCCACCACTCGCGTTCAGATAATCCTTCAGCGCGGGCGTCCCGAGGCGGTTGACGGCGCGCTGGGCGGACTGAACGGACACATCCCACTTGTCGCCGCCGATCTCGGGGTCTTTCTTCGCGGTGTCAGCCCAGCCTGCGACGGTCTTGGCGAACGTCTCGCCCTGCACGGCGGCGCGCGCCTGCTGAATGCCGATGTATTTGTCCACCAGCTTCTGCGCCTGGGCGTTCGTCAGGCCGAGGTCTTTGAATTCCGGGCCTAGTGCTTCGGCCAGTTCGGTATCCAATTCGACGCCATCGGGCATCTTCAGGTCATACTTGCCGTCTTCCGGCACCTTGTCGGCAGGATCGTCAGCCTTCTTTTCGGCGGGCTTGGTCTTGTCGTGTTCAGCCTTCGCCGCCGCATTTTCCTCAGCCGTCTTGGCCGGGTCATCCTGGTATTCCTTCCAGTCAGAAGCCCCGGCAGGAGGATCAGCGGGCTTCTGGTCGCCCTGCCCTTCCGGCTTGGCGTCGGCGGGGAACAGGATCGAACCGGCATCGGGCTTGGCATCAGCGGGCGGCGCATCGCCGCCAGCCCCAGCGCCGCCGCCCGCGTCCGGCGTGTTGCGAAGGATCATGTTCCACAGCGTCCACTTACGCATCTTCGTCGTCCTCTTTCTGATCTTGCGCCGCGACAGCGCGGTCGATTGCCTTCATGTCTGCGATGTCCAGAAGCAGCTTCGGGTAGGTGCGCGGGTCGATGTCATCCATCAGGCCGATTACCTTGCGCCCGACTGATTGCTGGCCCAGCGTGTAGTTCGTCACCGCGTCCTGCCCGCTGAAGGCGTCGCGGTAGATCGCCGCCTGTTCCAGCACCCAGAACAGGACGCGCTTTCCAGCGGGCGTCGCAAGGACGGCGCTGACAGCCGAATGAAGATCGTCGCGCTCACCCATCAGCCCAGCCCGATCTGTTGCAGCAGCCCGGCACCGGACGGGGCGTTACGCAGGTCGGCGAGGACAGACGCGGCCTGTGCGCCGTCCTTCATGGCCGGGGCCACCTGCGATGCCATCTGAGCGTTCTCGGCCATCTGCTGCCGCTTGGCGCGGGCGTCACGGTTGGCCTTCACCTTGTCATCCGGCACGATGATCGACGGCGGCGCGCCCACCATGTCGGCATACTGGTCCACCGCCTCATCCGCGTCGAACTTGTCGAGGATGTCGGGCTTGACCGCTGCGAGGTTCCCGATGAACGACGCGGTGCGTTCGATGGAGCCAGTCGCCACCGCCTTCTGCGCTTGGGCAAGGATGGAGATGTATTCGATCTGAAGGTCATTCCCTTGCAGTTCGGGCGGCGCGGGCGGCAGTTCGCCACGGCGTTCGAGGATGTTGAACGTCCGGTCGATCACGGGCGCAAGCTGGCCGTTGTAGATGTTTTCCAGCACCGGCCCGAGGGCAAGCAGCTTTTCTTCCTTGCGCTCGGCGATCTCGAACTGGTTGCGCGGCTGGATGCCTTCCATGTTGCTGATCATCAGGAACAGGTCGGCATAGAACGCCTGATTTACCCGCTGCTGCGTCTCGCGGATGTCGGCCATCAGTTCGGAGAGGCGCAGGTTGATCTCAATCGCCGGGCGATAGCCCTTGCCGGACGGATCATCGACATAGGTGACTGACCCCGGCAGAAGCGAAGCCGGGTTGTTCTTCATTGAGGTCGGCCCGGTCATCGGCGGGCGGACCATCTTGTCAATCGCTTCCAGCTTCCGTGTCTGTTCGACCTGAAGCATCTTCACATCGCCCAGCGCGATCTGGCCGGGAGACAGTGCATAGTGATCATCGCCAGCCAGTTCCCAGCCCGGCGCGATGATCGGGTTTTCATCGAACCCGCTTTCTTCCAGCAGGCGATCTTCGTTCGCGTGATCCGCTTCCCAGTAGTTCGACAGGAACGCCTTGTTGCGTTTGTCGATCTTCTCGGCATCGCGCGACAGGCGCGGTTCGACTGCATGGCAGATGTCGAACGTCTTGTCGTAGTTGCCTCGATCCCACTGATCCCGGATCGGCAGCGAACAGTTGTTATAACCGAAGCGGCTGACGATCCTCTGGACCGACCACCGGAACTGGCGATAGAGCGTCGTCACCTTACCCATTTCGTCGCGGGCGATCCAGAACCGACCGTGCAGCAGTTGCTGCATCCTGATCGTTTCGCGCGCGTCTTCGACCAGAATGCCGCATGACTGGCCGAACTGGCCCAGATCGCCATAGCCGGTATGAAAGGACGGATAGATGTTCGACTTCTGGAATACTTCGCGCATCCGCTGTTCGACCGCCGCCATCCATGTCTTGACCGGCCCATAGTCGCGCAGGTCAGGATCGAACGTGGTCAGGCGGAACCACGGGCGCGCGGGCGACGTGATGCCAGAGTGCATCCCGCTTGCCAGCGTTTTCAGGGCGAAGGTTCCCGTGCTGTCCAGGATTTTGTCGCGGCTGATCGGGCCTTCCTGCATTGACTGCATCCGCAGCCTGGTCGGTTCGATGAAGTCGGCCAGCGAGCGCCACATCGCTTCCCACGGCGAACGAACCGCTTTCAGTTCCTGAAGGCGGCGGCGGTGATAAACAACCTGCTTTTCGTTCGCCGGTGCGTTCACGTTCATGTCACGCCCCCAGCAGGGTCTTCTTCGCGGTCGAAGCAGGGGCGGTGACGCCGCTTCCTGATGTCAGGATCGTGCTTGCCGCAGACCGGACGCGGTTCCGCGCCATGTTCCCAGCGCCAGCCGCCGCGTTCGCATCAGGAGATTTTGCCGCTGCCATTTCCGTTGCGATGGTCGGCGCGGTAATATCTTGCTGACTGAAGGCGCACATAGGGGGTTCTCATCCAAGCGGGTTGTAATCGACCGCTACCTGATGATGGTTGCCGCCATGAACCTGCCGCACACGCTTTCCAACAGGTTCAGCGAATGTGAGCGCCAGCGCGTCGCCCTTGTTCGGCGACGGCAGGCCGCGCTCCTTCATGTCTTCCTTGCTTTCCAGCAAAACCTTGCCGTCAAGTCGCGGCACTGTTTCCGGGCCGATCAGGTCTTGGTAAATGTCTTCATCGGAAGGGTCTATTGCGCCGCCGTCCTTCAGCCACCGCTTCATGGTGCCCCACATTTCGGCGCGCTTGTTGACATACCCCGGATCAATCGGCTTTCCGCTGAACCAGATCAGCCGCCACGACCGGCCCATGACATCGCCAGCCGACTTGATCCCGGTGCCATAACCGGCGTCGATGAACACCGCGTCTGCCTGATGCTCGTCTTCCAGCCGCGCGATCAGGTTCGCCACATGCACATCGTTGTCGTTGCGCGGCAGGCTGGCCAGCGATTTCGAGAACAGCCCTTGGCGCAGGACGATCTCAAGGCTGTCATCGCCGGTCCATGCCGGATCGACGCCGATGATCTTCGGGGCGAAGCGATACTGTTCAGGCCGCAGGTGGCGATCACGGGCACTGTCTGCGTCGGTGGCGGAAATGAACTGCATGGCGGATTGGCTCGGGAACTGGCCGCGAACGCGGATTTTTACGATGTCGCTGTCTTCGCCGTGGTCATCGACCAGGCGCTGAAGGAAGGTTTTATTCGTGCCAGGAACGGTGCGGCTGTCGATCTGGCGCTGCACCCAGCGGTGGCGGAAGCGGCGGAAGCACTCGCGGAACCGCCCGCTGTTGCGCGTCGGGTTGCCGAAGACAATCCAGATGATCACGGTGCCTTCGTCGGTCAGTGCCCCCTCTGCAACTTCCCACACCTTGTCCGCGATCTTCGACGCCTCATCGAACAGGACAAGGATGATCCGTCCCTTGTTGTGCAGACCGGCGAAGGCTTCGGTGTTGTGTTCCGACCATGGGATGAAATCCTGCCGCCAGCTTTCGCCGCGCGTCGGATCGCGGCTCTTGATCGAGGTCGCCTGCACGTCGAACCAGTGCGACGTGATCGACATGCGGAACCACTTTCCGATCTCAGGCGCGGTCTTGGTGCGAAGCTGGCCATCGGTGTTCGCCGTGGTCACGATCTTCGCATCATCCCAGCAGGACATCGCCCAGTTGCTGATCATGCCCATGCAGGCAGATTTTCCGATGCCATGGCCAGATGCGACCGCGACCTGCAATGGCTGGAACCGCGTGACCGGATCGTCAAGGTGCGCCTTGATCTGGCCGAAGATGTCGGACTGCCAGTCGCGCGGCCCGGCATAGTCAGACAGTTCGCCCTCGCCCCAGTCCCACGCGCTTTCAGACCATGCCAGCGGGTCGAACTGGCATTCCGCCGCAAGGTCGATGATCTCGGCCTCGGCGTCGGTCATTCCTTCGACCTGCGCTTCTTCGCCCGCGCCAGCCGGTCTGCCAGACCTTCCAGCCCCTTGTGCTGCACGATCTCCTGGAAGGCGTTCACGCGGACGTGCTTGCCGATCAGTTCGAGGCGCTTCACGCGGTCAGACAGGCGAACCTTTTTGATCTCGCCCATCTTCACGCCTTCGACCGAGATTTCTTCGATCTCGACCCCAGCGACCAGGCCCTGCCTCCAAATCAGAGGCCATTCATTGACCGGCAGAAGCTGTCCGTCTTCGCCATAGAGATCGGCCACGTCAGCTTCGGCTTCTGCGGCGAGGCGCTTGAGAACCCACGCGGCGTCGATCTGGGTTTCCTTCGACCTGCTATCAAGGGCGGAGTTTATGGCCTCTCGGATGTAAGGTTTTGACAAGTTTTCCGCCGCGATCTCCTTGCAGGTCTTCTGCGAGTAACCAGCCCGGATCGCCGCCTGCGTTGCGTTCAGGTCGATCAGGTATTCATCGACAAATCTTTGCTGCTTTGGCGTCAGCTTCGCGCTCATGTCCCCGGTCCTTCAGATCGGTCCATGTCTACGGCGAGAAAGGTTGTTGTGAAAATAGCCCCCAACATCAACGCTAGAATGTTTGGGCATTTGGGTTGTTAGAACGCATTTCCCTAGTCGCTCCACATTTCACTTCCAACCACGCATGTTCTCATTCTGTTCTTTTTATCTGCTATTCTACAGCTACCCCTCTTTGTTATTGTATTTGCCTATATATTGTAACTATATGAAAACAAATATAAAAAGAAGGGCGCAAGTCGTTTTTCGATCTTTTGAAAAACTGTAACGCGCCATGATCTGCCATAACTCCAAAACACTTTCAACGGAACGAAACTGCCCGAACGTCTAAACTTTCTGATTGACGTGATGCGATTTTTGCCATTATCGTTGTTGTAATCACAACATACGAGGCGCAAGTGAAAGAACGACTTGACGTGGTGAAACCCGCCAGAGGGGGCGAGAAGTATGACTTCGCCCGGCTTCGTCCTGGCGCAAGCTGGCATGTTGATACCGACAAGGAGCGCACCCGCGTCCTTGCTGCGTTCACCTATTGGGCGAAGAACATCCGCAAAATCCAAGCAAAGGCTACCAGCCTCAAGGTCGATGCATCGGACCCTGACGGACCCGGATACCGCATCTGGTTCCTATCGCTGCGCCAGAAGGACGCGCCGGTTCCTAGCGCCGTCACGAACAGCGAGGACATCTGATGCCAGCCCCTATGCGAATTCTGATTGGATGCGAGACTTCCGGCGTCATGCGTCGCGCCTTCGCCGCGCTGGGACACGATGTCTGGTCGAACGACATTCTGCCAGCAGAGGACGGATCAAACCGGCACCTGATCGGCGACGTGCGCGACTACCTCGACATGGGCTGGGACTTGCTGGCCGTCATGCACCCGCCATGCACGAGGCTGTGCAACAGCGGCGTCAGGTGGCTGTCTGAGCCGCCGACTAAGCTGAAGCCAGAGGAACATACGCCCGCCGTCTGCGCGGCCTATCTGGAATGGGATCGGGATAGGCGGCTGGCCTTCATATGGGACCAGTTGCGGCTTGGCGTCGATCTGTTCAATGCCTGCCTGAATGCGCCCATCCAACGCATCGCCGTCGAAAACCCCGTCATGCACGGACACGCCCGCGAACGCATCGTCAACTGGGTGCGCCCGCAGATCATCCAGCCGTGGTGGTTCGGTGAGCCGTTCTTCAAGGCGACCGGGTTCTATTTGCGCGGACTGCCGCCATTACAGGCGACGAACCGTCTGACCCCGCCAGCGCCGGGAACTGACGAACACAAAGCCTGGTCTGCAATCCATCGGGCGTCGCCAGGCCCCGACAGCTGGCGGTTCCGCTCACGCACGTTCGAGGGCGTTGCCGCCGCCTGCGCCGCACAATGGACTGGATTTGCGGCAGGGCAGGAAAGGGAACTGGCATGACCGATCAATTCGATGCTGCGCGCAGGCTGGCCTGCCTCATGCCGAAAGACATCCGTGCGATGGACGACGACAGCACCGTGAAGCTGATCGCTGATCTGGCGATTATTGGCGTCGGGCGAAACATCGCTGCCAAAATGCACATCCCGGCAGAGGCGCGCGCAGCCGTGTCGCAGCCCAGGCGCTGGGCCGATGTCCTTGTGGCCGTGAACCGCATCCTGCGCGGCGAGGAAGTGCGCGCGACCGATCCCCGCAAGTCACCACTGGCAAGGTCAGCCCCGAAGACACGCCAGCAGCGCCTTGATGCCATCGCCGACACAGGAAGCTGCGGGATAACCGCGACCGAGTGCAACGAGTGGCTGGCATCATTGCCGCCCGTCCCTCTGCATGGGGAAGAATGATGGAAAGTCCGGCAGATCGCCCAGTATCACCGCGCGACCGTGGCGCGGCTGACAGCTATTACCGCCGCCCGCCGAAACCGCACAAATGGATGGACGGGCTGGGCCGGTTTCGCGTCGATGACCTCTCGCCCGATGAGATCAAAGAATACAACGAGGGATACGACCAGAACGAGCGAGACGGGGCGCACAAAGAATGGTGATGCCAGTTGCTGTGCGCGGCGTCATCTATCCGTCAGCCCACGATGCCGCTGCGGCTCTGGGCGTCAAGGTCGCAACGGTCTATGACGCCATATCAAGGCGCGACCCTGGCACCCTTGGCCTGGGGCGCAGCTACATCCCGGCGAAGAACAGGAAGTCTCCCAAGACAAAGCCAGTCACCGTTGCCGGGATGAAATTCATGAGCATCGCTGACCTTGCCCGGCAGATCGGCAGGAAGCCGAAGAATGTCGCCTTTTCACTCAGGCGCGGCGAGATCGCGCATCGGCGCGTTGTTCTGGCCGTGATGAAGATGATCGCCGCCAAGGAACAGGCCGAGGCAAAGCGCCGAGCAGAAATCATGTTGGACTGAAATTCAAGTGTTGACATAAACACAACGCTGGACTTAGTGTTGTGTTTATCACAACGTTGATATGAGGAACAACATGGACCGCTCTAGCAAGGCCGATACCATAGGATACAGCCCGGAAGAACTGATTGAAGCAGCGCACCGCGTTATGTTTCCGATCTTCACCCACGGCGCGGCGTTCTTCGCCGGGGTCGTGATCTGCGCTCTCAAGGCAACGGGGGTGTTCTGATGCGCCCCGATGTTCCGCACCGCATCCGCACCCTGGATAGCCATGACCAGCAGGAATTCGACTGGGTAGCACCGCCGCAGACCGCAAGCCGTGGCCTCGTTCGGCTGGTCTACATATTCGCTGCGTTAGTCCTCGCTGTGACCATTGCAGTCTGGGCCTATGCGACCCCGGCGAATGCTATCCCCGGTTCCACCCAGAACCCGGACGGGTCGTGGACCGGGCCGAATGGCGAAGACCTTGGCGGCGGAAATCAGAAACCAGAACCGGCGCGTCCGGCGTCGAACGGATCAGATGGGCAGGACGGCCCGTCCTATCGCCAGTGCTGCATCAAGCCCGATGGTCGGCTGCGGGTCATCATCGGCCCGAATGGCGACGCGGCCAGCGCAAAGAACGCCTGCCAGCGCGTCATCGCCCCAAAGCGTTGCGACATTCGCCCTTAACCAACAGTCTTCACAGGAGAGATACCAAAATGGCTGCAAAACAAGTCCCGCAAACCCGCGTCGAATTCTATAGCCAAGCCAAGTATGATCAGTGGCTTGCCTCGAACCCTGATTTTGATCAGATCACCTACTTCCGGGCCGACAACCTGCCCGGCGTGACGGCGCTGCCCGATCTGCCTGCGGTGACCTACTTCTGGGCCGACAAGGAACTTATGGCGCTGCGTAAGAAAAAGCGCCGCGCTGCGGACTGACGCTCTGGTGACTGCCCGCGTGTCGGGCAGCATCCTGAACGCCAGATAGAGGATCGGATACATGACCCAGATCGACATTGCCGCGCTGGCGGCAGCGTATGAGGCCGCAGCTAAGGGAGAGGCGTGAGCATGGCTGTCTATGTCGATGAAGCGAAGCATCATTTTGGCCGAATGATCATGTGCCACATGATGGCCGACACGACCGATGAACTACTTGCCATGGCGGATCGCGTCGGCGTCAAGCGGAAGTGGATACAGAAGGCCGGAACTGTCTATGAGCATTTCGACCTGTCGAAAGGAGCGCGGGTCAAGGCTGTCGAATTCGGCGCGAAGGAAGTCACATCGCGCGAACTGGGGATGATGATCCGAGATCGCCGCATCGACAATGAGGAAGCAGAAAGATGACCCATGCTGTTATTCGCACCAGCCCCTTCGGACAGCCGTTCAAAGGCCGCTGCCACAAATGCGGAGAGGAAGGCTTAGGCATGGGCGGCGCTCTGCAAGACTGTCCTGCTGACGGTTTGGTGTCTGACCGTCAAGCACTCCTTGATATTCTTGACGCTGATCATCTTACCGCCGCGACCGATACCGAAAATAATGGAGATCGCCCATGAACACAGCCTTTATTCTCATGGCCCAATATGAGACGGCGATAATACCGCTTCCCTTGGTTTGCCGAGATTATTTCCAGCACCTGACCCCATCGAATTTCGCGCGGAAATCCATTTCCGGCGAAATCACGATCCCTGTGGTTCAGATCGAGGACAGCCAGAAGGCGACCAAGGGCGTTCACATCACCGACCTTGCGCGATGGATAGATGATAGGCGAGACGCGGCAGTTCATGAACTGAAGCGAATACATGGGTAAAGGGGCTGGGTAACACCGCCCCTTCTTCATTACCGGCCAAAGAGATCGTTCAGACCTGAAATCGGTGTAACGCCAGTATACACACGATAAAATAGTGACTTGATTTTATTGCGAACCTGTCCAATCCATCATGGGTGCCACAGACAACCTGTGACTTCCATAAAAGCCTGATTTTTCTACGCCATCTACCATCGTCTTAGCCATAAGACATGCTCATCCCGGGCCGATTCCCGCACTTAATCCCATCCCCGTGCATCCCTAGGAACCGCCAGTCCGACCATCATCGAAGGCGCTGCAGAGGGCGAGACCACCCTGTCTAGCGCAAATCGCCGGCGGCGCCCATGGGCTGGAACAGTCGCCCGCGATCCGGCCCCGGAGAAAATACTTCAGCAATATCCCGCCTGCGACAGAGGATTGTCACTGGCCTGTTGCGCTCTGGGAGTTTAAAGATTTCCTGAAGATCAGTTTCAGGAATCCTTCACATGGCACCTGACGGCCAACTCCTAACCTCGCCAACCACCGCCCCCGACGTCCACCAATCCGAACCGATCCCCGAAGCCGCCCGCTCCGAGATCGAGCGTCTGCTGACCTCGGGCGATCTGTTCCGTTATACGGCGCCCGAAGGCGCGCCCGTCGCCCTTCTGGAACAGGAATTCGCCGACCTGCTGGGCGCGCGCTATGCGCTGGCTGTGGCCTCCTGTTCCGCTGCGCTGTTCCTGTCGCTCAAAGCACTGGATCTGCCGCGCGGGTCAAAGGTGCTGATCCCGGCCTTTACCTTTGCCGCCGTGCCTTCGGCCGTGGTGCACGCCGATTGCGTGCCGGTTCTGGTCGAGGTGGGCGAGAATTACCGCGTGGACATGGCAGATTTCGAAGCCAAGCTCGACGGTGCAGCGGCGGTGATGATCAGCCACATGCGCGGCCACACCAGCGACATGGATGCGATCATGGCGCTGTGCGATGCCCGCGATATTCCTGTGGTCGAGGATGCCGCGCACAGCCTTGGCACCAAATGGCATGGCCGCAACATCGGCACCATCGGCAAGATCGGCTGCTTTTCCTTCCAGTCCTACAAATTGGTCAATGCGGGCGAAGGCGGCATCCTGATCACCGACGACCCCGAATTGGCGGCGCGCTGCGTGATCATGTCGGGCGCCTACGAGTCGAACTGGAAAAAGCATCCCGGCATGCAGAACAGCTATATGCTGTGGCAAAACAAGCTGCCGCTTTACAACATGCGTATGCAGAACCTGTCGGCGGCGGTGATCCGGCCGCAATTGCCCGAGGTGGCGGGCCGCGTCGCCAAGGGCCGTGCCGGGCATGACCGGGTGGCGGACCAGTTGAATGCCAGCCCCTTCCTGACCGTGCCCCCTGCCCTTGCGCCCGAGGAACGCGCGCCGGATTCGATCCAGTTCAACCTTGCGGGCGACTGGACCGATACCGAGGCCCTGCGGTTTCAGGCCGAGGCGAAAAAGCGCGGTGTCACGGTGCAGGTGTTCGGCCTGTCCGACGGCAATGCCCGCGCCTTCTGGAACTGGGAGTTTCTGGGCCCGCAGCCTGACCTGCCGCAAACCCGCGCCATGCTCATGCGGGCCTGCGATGTGCGCCTGCCGACCCGGCTGACCGAGGCAGAGCTGGATTATATCGCCACGGCAGTGCTGTCCGCCGTGGCCTCGGTCAAGGGAACCTGACGCCTCAAGGCATTGGCGACAAAATGAAATCCGGGCCGTGCAGGAAATTGCGCGGCCCGTTTCATTTTCCCCTTGCACCCGGCTCGCGAAGCCCTTATTTCCCCGCCATCCGAACGGTGCGGGCGTAGCTCAGGGGTAGAGCATAACCTTGCCAAGGTTAGGGTCGTGAGTTCGAATCTCATCGCCCGCTCCAATCGGACCTTCGAAAAGGGCGCCTTCGGGCGCCCTTTTGCATTTGCCCGTTCGCTTTTCCGGCCATGTCATGAAATCGGCAAACTTGCCCCCTTGCCCTTCTCCTTCGGCCCCGCTATCACCCGCCCACGGAGTGCGGGCGTAGCTCAGGGGTAGAGCATAACCTTGCCAAGGTTAGGGTCGTGAGTTCGAATCTCATCGCCCGCTCCAATCAGAAACGGGTCCTTCGGGGCCCGTTTTGCATTTCATCTCCCACCGATTTTCGCGCAATCCCCTTGCACCCCGCGAAGGCTTTCGCTATCCCCCCCATACCTCCGGCGGCGGGTTGGCGGAGAGGTTACGCAGCGGATTGCAAATCCGTGAAGACCGGTTCGATTCCGGTACCCGCCTCCACCCTTCCCCGGCATTGCATCTATGTACGCGGGGAAGCGCGATGTCCAAAGGCACAGTCTTCATCACCGGAACCGCAGGGTTCATCGGCTTTCATCTCGCGCGGCTTCTGCTGGCCGAGGGGTTCCGGGTGCATGGCTATGACGGGATGACCGATTACTATGACGTGCGCCTGAAGCAGCGCCGCCATGCCATGCTGCGCCAGAACGAAGCCTTCACCACGACCGAAGCCCTGTTGGAGGACCGTGAGGCGCTGGCCCGCGCGGTCGATGCGGCGAAGCCCGATGTGATCGTCCACCTCGCCGGGCAGGCGGGGGTGCGTTACAGCCTTGAAAACCCGCGCGCCTATATCGAGACCAACATCACCGGCACCTTCAACGTGATGGAGCTGGCACGCGACCACAAAGTTCGCCACCTTCTCATGGCCTCGACCAGTTCGGTCTATGGCGCCAATGAAACCATGCCCTTCCGCGAGACGGACAAGGCCGACACGCCGCTGACGATCTATGCCGCGACGAAAAAGGCCAATGAGGCGATGGGCCATTCCTGGGCGCATATCTATGGGCTGCCCGTCACCATGTTTCGGTTTTTCACGGTTTATGGCCCCTGGGGGCGCCCCGACATGGCGTTGTTCAAGTTCACCAAGGGCATTCTGGAAGGCACGCCGATCGACATCTATAACCACGGCGATATGTGGCGCGACTTTACCTATGTCGAAGACCTCGTGCGCGGCATCCGCCTGCTGATCGACGCGCCGCCTGCCCTGCCCGACGGTCCGGTGCCGGAAGGCGACAGCCTGTCGCCCGCCGCTCCCTGGCGCGTCGTCAACATCGGCAATTCCGACAAGGTGCGCCTGATGGATTTCATCGACGCAATCGAGCAGGAGACCGGGCGCAAGGCCATTCGCAACTATATGCCGATGCAGGCGGGCGACGTGCCCGCGACCTGGGCCGATGCGAGCCTTTTGAAATCGCTGACCGGTTATGCCCCGCAGACACCGTTCCGCGAGGGGGTAAAGCGGTTCGTCGAATGGTATCGCGACTATTACGGCGTGTGAGGGGTTACCCCCGCCGGACCGGGGCCTTTCCGGCAAATGACGGTTGACCTGCGGCGCGGGCCGGGCTTGCTTGGGCAGGTGCCTTTCACAGCCCTCGCAAGCGGAGCAGACCAATGACCACAATTCTCGCAATCTCCGGCAGCTTGCGGAAAGCCTCTTTCAATACCGGGCTCTTGCAGGCAGCCAAAGCCACCGCGCCAGATGGCGTTACCGTCGATGCCCGCACCCTGCATGGCGTGCCGCTGTATGACGGAGATCTAGAGGCGGCAGAGGGCGTGCCCGCCGCGGTCAAGGCGCTGAAAGACGGTCTGGCCGACGCCGATGGCCTGTTGCTGATCACGCCGGAATACAACAACAGCATGCCTGGCGTGTTCAAGAATGCCATCGACTGGATGAGTCGCCCGCCCGGCGGCACCGATCTGTTCAAAGGCAAGCCGGTTGCCGTGATTGGTGCCTCTCCGGGCGGCTTCGGCACCATTCTGGCGCAGAACGGCTGGCTGCCGGTCCTGCGCACTCTGGGGTGCCGGCCATGGTTTGAAGGGCGGCTGATGGTGTCGCGGGCGGGCGGCCTGTTTGCGCCAGATGGCACCCTGACCGATGGCGAAACCCGCAACCGGCTGGCCGACTTCGTCACGGATTTCGCAAAGTTCGCGCGCGGTTAGGCCATCCCGCCATCGACTAGCCGCCGCGCGAGGCGCGCATAGGCCTCGGCCACCGGGCCACTGCCCGCCGCGACCGGGGTTCCCGCATCGCCCGCCAGCCGCACATCCAGCGAAAGGGGAATCTCGGCCAGAAACGGCAGGTCCAGCCGCTGTGCCTCTGCCGCGACGCCACCGTGACCGAACAGATGCGCCTCGTGCCCGCAGTTGGGGCAGATATAGGTGGACATGTTCTCGATCAGCCCCAGCACCGGGGTTTTCAGTTTCTGGAACATATCCAAGGCCTTGCGCGCATCCAAGAGCGCCACGTCCTGCGGGGTCGAGACCACAATCGCCCCGGTCAGTTGCGTGCGCTGGCACAGGGTAAGCTGCACATCTCCCGTGCCCGGCGGCAGGTCGATCAGCAGCACATCCAGCCGCCCCCAGGCCACCTGGGTCAGCAATTGTTGCAGCGCGCCCATCAGCATCGGGCCGCGCCAGATCACCGCCTCATCCTCTTTCAGCATCAGGCCCAGTGACATCATGGTGACGCCATGCGCCACCAAAGGCTCGATTGTCTTGCCATCCGGGCTGGCCGGGCGCTTGGAAACGCCCATCATCCGCGGCTGGCTGGGGCCATAGATGTCGGCATCCAGCAACCCGACGCGCCGCCCCTGTTTCGCCAGGGCCACCGCCAGGTTCGATGAAACGGTCGATTTGCCCACCCCGCCCTTGCCCGAACCGATGGCGATGATGCGGTCCACGCCCGCCAGCCGCTGTGGCCCGCCCTGCTGCGGCGTGGGGTGCTGGCCGATCTTAAGCGTGGGCGGGGCCGCCTTGGCGGCAGGGCCATGGGCCGTCATCACCGCCTGAACCGAAGTAACGCCCGGCAAGCCGCGCAACGCAGCTTCGACCGCTTCCTGCACCGGGCCAAGGCTGCGCGCCTCTTCTGCGCTGGCGGCCTCGATCACGAATCGCACCGTGCCACCCTCGACCTGCAAGGCGCGCACCAGATCGCGCGAGATCAGGGTGCCCCCGCCGGGGCAGGCGATTCTGTCGATCACCGCCAGAACTTCGTCGCGCGAGACAGCCATTTCTTCATACTCCAGTCATGTTTCCCGCAGGTTTCGCCGCTTTGCAGACAAGTGCAAGCCCTCGCCGCCCCCACAGTTCGCAAACCGCCCATTTCTTCAGCTAACCCGTGACGTTCATTGAACTATTCAAGACATTCAGCCATGCATTCGCCGCATGGCAGCATTGACAACAGGGGTCATTGTGCAGTCGCAGCAAATGGCCCATGTTTGGGCTAACAAAAGGAGCCTAAGGAATGGGCCGGACGCTCCCAAGAAGAAGATGAGGCTTAGTATGGCATATGCAAACTCCACCCGTGCGGTCAGCGTATCGCTTTCCGATCGCCTGGCGGCAACTGTCAGCGTTCTGCGTGCCGCGATCCAGCGTCGCCGGGTCTATGAACAAACCCTTCGGGAACTGCGGTCGCTGTCCGACCGTGATCTTTCCGATCTTGGCATCTCGCGCTCGGTGATCAACATGGTCGCCCGTGAGGCTGCCTACGGCAAATAAGATCTTTGGCGAGGGTCCTCTCCTCCTCCCTGGACCTTCGGCAAGGCGCGGCGACGTCTCTCCTCCTCCCTGATGTCGCCGCCTTTTTATAGACTTCGACCGGCCCTCTCCTCCTCCCTGGGCCGTTCGGATCAGCGGCGGTCTCCTCCTCCTCCCTGAGACTGCCGCACCCTCTTCCGGCCCTCCCTCCTCCTCCCTGGAGGGCCAGATGGCCGAGACGCCCCTCCTCCTCCCTGGGCGTTTCGGACCTGCGGTGACCCCTCCTCCTCCCTGGGTCGCCGCACAGGTTTTCGGGCCGCAAGGCCCGGCAGTCGCAAAGCCGCAGCGTCGGCACCGCGACATGGATCGGTCGGCCCTCTCCTCCTCCCTGGGCCGGTCTGATATGCGGCGGTCTCCTCCTCCTCCCTGAGACCGCCGCGCCCTCTCCCCTCTCTGGTTGCATCCACAGCGCCCACCGCCGATAGTCCGGGCAAATTCCTGCGGCCCCGAGGTTGTGATGCGCCTGTCCCTGTTTTCATCCGCGCTGGTGGCGGCGCTGGTCGGATATGGCTCGACCATCGCGCTGGTGCTGTCGGCTGCGGCGGCGGTGGGGGCAACGCCTGCACAAACCGCCAGTTGGGTCTTTGCCATCTGCCTGTCCAAGGCGATCGGCTCTGCGGTTTTGTCGGCAACCACCCGGGTGCCCGTGGTCCTTGCCTGGTCCACGCCGGGGGCTGCGCTGATCGCGGCAACCTCCGGCCTGTCCATGGCCCAGGCCGTGGGGGCTTTCGTCCTCGCCGGGGTGTTGGTGGCACTGACCGGGCTGATCCGGCCGTTGGGCCGTCTTGTCGCCCTCATCCCCGATGGCATCGCAGCCGCCATGCTGGCGGGCGTCCTCTTGCCGTTCTGCCTGAAAGGGGCGGCGGCAACACAAAACCTGCCCGCCATCATCCTGCCGATGATCGCGGTCTTTCTGCTGGTAAGGCTTAAGAACCCTGCTCTGGCCGTGTTGGCGGCATTGGCAACCGGGTTGTTGTTGGCCTTCGCTGTCGGCGGCGCCAGCCTGCCCGCCTTGTCGCTGCCCGCACCGACGCTGACCTTTATCGCCCCCGAATTCCGGCCCGATGTCCTGCTGGGCCTTGGCCTGCCGCTTTACCTTGTCACCATGGCCTCACAGAACCTGCCCGGCTTTGCCACCCTGCGCGCCGCCGGGTATGAGCCGCCAGTGCGCCCGGCGCTGATCGCCACCGGCACGCTCAGCGCGGTCACCGGCCTGTTCGGCGCCCATACCGTCAGCATGGCCGCGATCACCGCCGCCATCTGCCTGGGCGATGACACCCACCCAGACCGCACGCAACGCTGGAAGGTGGGGTTGGTCTATGCGGCGGTCTGGGTTTGTCTGGGCCTGCTCGGTCCGGTCATCCTGCCGCTTCTGGCGGCCCTGCCGACCGCGCTGATGACCGCCTTGGTCGCCCTTGCCCTTCTCGGGCCGCTGACCGGCGCGCTGACCGGGGCTTTCACCGCGCCCGAGACCCGCTTTGCCGCCACCGTCACGACAACCATCACCGCCTCTGGCATCGCCGCTTTCGGCATCGGCGCCGCCTTCTGGGGCCTTATCGCGGGCCTTGCGATCCATCTTCTCGAACGGGCAGCACGGGGCCTGCGCTAACCCCTTCATCTTGGCATAAATATCCTGGGGGTCCGGGGGCAAAGCCCCCGGCCTTCTTCAGAAATCGGTCGGCGCCCCGCCTTCCTGTTTCCGGCGCGCCACGAACTTGCGCAGCTCTTCCTGATGGTCGCCATTCATCGCCGGGGCTTCGAACTCCGCCAGGATCTGCTTGTACATCCGATGGGCCCGTTCGGTCGTCCAGACCGCGCCATCCGCCTGCCATGCCTCATAATTGCGCCAGTCGGCCAGGAAGGGCTGATAGAACGCCGTCTGATAGCGGTCTTGCGTGTGCTGGACGCCAAAGTAATGCCCGCCTGCCCCCACCTCTCGGATCGCCTCGATGGCGATGTCGTCGTCCGTCGTGGCCCAGACCGCTTCCTCGAAATAACGCTGGATCATCTGCAACACTTCGCAATCCATCACGAATTTCTCAGGGGACGCGATCAGCCCGCCCTCCAGCCAGCCCGCCGCGTGATAGACCATGTTGGTGCGCGACTGCACCGCCGCCCACAGGCTGTTCATCGTCTCCCACATCCCCTGCGCATCGGGCACATTCGACGCACAAACGCCCGAGGACCGCATCGGCACCTTGTAGTGGCGCACCATCTGCCCGGTCATCTGCGTCGCGCGCATGTATTCCGGCGTGCCGAAGGCGGGTGCGCCCGATTTCATATCGACGTTCGAGGTAAAGGTGCCAATCGCCACCGGGCAGCCGGGCGCGATGTATTCCAGCAGGGCAATCGCCGCCAGTGCCTCGGCCAGCGACAGGGTGACGGCCCCCGCCATCGTCACCGGCGCCATGGCACCGGCCAGCGTGAAGGGCGTCACCACGACCGGCTGACCGCGCTTGGCCAGCCGCATCGCGCCATCCAGCATGGGATAATCGTGCTTCAGGGGGCTGACCGAGTTGATGTTGGTGTACATCCGCGGCTTGGCCTGAAACTCGTCCTCGGTCAGACCGCCTGCGATCTTGACCATCTCCATCACATCCTCGACCCGCTCGGCCCCAAGGGAATAGGCGTGAACCACCTTGTCGGTCAGCGTCAGCTTTTCATAAAGGCAGTCGAGGTGGCGGACCGAGGGGTGGATGTCCACCGGCTCTACCGGATAGCCGCCGGCGAAATGGATGCAGTTGAAATACTGCGTCAGCTTGATGAATTCCTTATAGGTCTCGAAATCGCCCGACCGCTTGCCGCGCTCCAGATCCCAGGCGTTCGGCGGGGACGAGACATTGCCGAACAGCATGTATTTGCCGCCCATGATCAGCTCACGCTCGGGGTTGCGCGGGGTCAGGGTAAAGGTTTCGGGCGCGCGGGCCAGCATCTCCATCACGAATTCTTCGTCCATGCGGACATTCGTGCCCTCGACCTTGCAGCCCGCCTTTTTCAGATGGGCCACGGCCTCGGGGTTCAGGAATTCGATGCCGATCTCTTTGAGTATCCGCATCGTGCCGCGATGGATCGCCTGCACACCATCCTCGTCCATCGGCTCGATCGGACGGTCGGTGTTTACCGGCAGGCGCCAAGGCATCTGGTCGATGACCGAGGAACCGGCGCGAACCTTGTTGCCTGCCCGCCCCCCGGCACGGCGCTTGCGCGTGGCTGCATCATCGGTCATCTTGATCTCCATCATCGGACTTGCCCGGTTTGGCCCTGTTCGGGCGGGCTTGCCAAAGCATGGCGCAAAGCGCGCCTTGGCGCTTACCGATTTTCCGACCAATTTCTGTCGTTTTTGATCGCCGCAGCCGCGGATATGGCCTCAGATTGCCCGGCGAGCATCAATCCAGGCTCCCAGAGCCGCGATGTCTGGCAGCACCACATCGGCATGGGGCGACAATTCTTCAGGCCCGGCAATGCCGGTCAGAACCGCCACGGTCGCCATGCCCGCCGCCTTGCCCGCAACGATGTCATGCAGGCTGTCGCCCACCATCACGGCACGATCCGGCGGCACCCCGACCGCGCTGGAAAAGGCCAAAAGCTGCCCCGGCGCGGGTTTGCCGCCCCAACCGGAATCGCAACCCGCCACAAAGTCGAACAGATCCAGCACACCCGCCCCTTCCAGATGCGCGCGAGCCGGAATCTCGGTATCATTCGTGGCAAGCCCCAACGAAAGCCCACGGTCGCGCAGCCCCAGCAGCACCGTGCGCAGCGGCACGGCGGGCATCATCGGTGCCTCTGCCGCCAGCAGGTTCATCAGGTCGTTCAACTCGGCAAGGGGCAGGTC
>DDEX01000040.1:529-10213 GCA_002336845.1 Rhodobacteraceae bacterium UBA1943 | reverse complement strand
CTCGGTCCAGGCGCCCCAACTGGCGCGAAAATCGAAAAGCGTACCGTCCTTGTCGAAAATCACCGCGTCGATCATCTGACCCTCCTCTGCGCGCCGGATCATGGCGCGGGCGCCGGTTCACGTCCAGTGCGGATCGCGACCGCCGGGCAAGGCGCGGCGGGCCTGTCCGATCGCTTCGGGCGGAACCCCCAGCGCGGCGGCACAGCCCAGCACCCGATCGTCGCTTTCCAGGCAAAAATCGACCACCCCCGCCAGAAACGCGGGGTCACGCGTCAAGGCCGCGATATCCCCCTGCGCCAGCCCGGTTGCCGCCAGAAACGCCCCGATCCTTTCCCCGTCCGAAGCCAGCCACCCCAAGGCCCCAAGGGCCAGAACTTCGGCTGAATCCCGCTCATTCATCGGTTTATCCCCAACAAGATCACGCATTGGTGCGCAGCGCCCCCCTTATCGCAGGTATTTCGGAAAGGAATTCTTAACCACTTTTCACCCAAAGTCGAAGATAGCGCGAAAGGGGCGAATGAAAGCCTTATGACGGGACGACTCCTCATTGTTGACGATGTGCCGACGAATCGCATCGTCCTGAAGGCAAAGCTGAGCGCGGCCGGCTATGATCCTGTCGTGGCGCCCGATACAAGCGCGGCGCTGGGGATGTTGCGGGCGGCCATGCCCGATCTGATCATCATCGACCTTGCGTCGCAGGACGCCCTGTCACTGATCGGCACGCTGCGCGCCCGGACGGCAAATGTGCAACTGCCCATCATCGCCATGACCCGCGAGGGGCGGCACAGCCTGCGGGCCGACTGTCTGCGCGCCGGTGCGGATGAGGTTCTGGCAAAACCGGTCGATGACCAGCACCTGCTGGCGCTGATCCGCAGCCATATGCGTCATATCGCGCTGGCGGTCGCCGATCCCACCGGGCAATCCTTGCAAAGGCTCGCCGAAGGTCCTGCGTCGTTCCGGCCGCAAGGCCAGATCGCGCTGATCACCGCCCGGCCCGAAACCGCCTTGCGGCTAAAACGCGACCTCGCGGCGCATTGCCAAGACCGTATCGATATCCTGCCCCCGGACGAAGCACTGGCCAGCCTGAGCCGCCCCGGACAATCCCCGGATGCCATCATGATCGAGGTTGACCTGCCAGAGTCGGGGGGCGGATTGCGCCTGATGTCGGAACTGCAAAGCCGCGCAACCACCTGTCACGCCAGATTCGTGCTGCTGCTTCCGGCTGGCACGCAGGTTTCGGCGCCTATGGCCTATGATCTGGGCGCCCATGCCCTGATTGATCCCGAGACAACGGCGGTAGAAACTGCGTTGCGCCTGTCGCGGCTGATCGGCCAGAAGCAGGCGGCTGACAGGCGGCGCGCCTCGGTGCAAGACAGCCTGCGCCTTGCCGCGCATGACCCGCTGACCGGCCTTTATAACCGCCGGTACATCGATCAGCAGTTGGTGAAGGTGACGCAGGACGGCGTAAGCGATGACAAGGGGTTCGCGGTTCTGGTCGTCGATCTTGATCGTTTCAAGCGGGTGAACGACAACTGGGGCCATCCTGCCGGTGATGCCGTTCTGGTGGCTGTGGCAGAGCGGATGGGCCAAAGCCTGCGCCGCGGCGACATGCTGGCGCGGATGGGGGGAGAGGAATTCCTGGCCATCCTGCCAGGCGCCAGCCTGGCCGATGCCCGCGCCATTGGCGAGCGGCTGTGCCAGTCGATCGAGGCAACACCGATCGCCGTGCCGCAGGGTCATTCGATTCCGGTCACGGTTTCGGTGGG
The DNA here is from genome assembly GCA_002336845.1 of Rhodobacteraceae bacterium UBA1943. Taxonomy (GTDB): domain Bacteria; phylum Pseudomonadota; class Alphaproteobacteria; order Rhodobacterales; family Rhodobacteraceae; genus Fuscibacter. The sequence continues at coordinate 8,447 of DDEX01000040.1, read as the reverse complement.
CATCGCCGCCTGCCGCCCCTGCGCTCTGCGCGACCCCGCAGATCAGGCCCGCGAGGTTGTGGAACATGCCGACCGCGCGTTGCTGTATGCCAAATCGCATGGCCGCAACCGCGTCACGGTCTTTCGCAGCGCCGCCTGACGCTGGCAGTCTGACCGGGCCAGTCTGAACCGGCATTGCTTGCGGGAATACTGCGCACCGGCACATCGGGGCACAGCCGGACGCGGGTGGCACGCAGAACCTGCGCCTGGCCGCCCCGACCGAAACCTTTGGCGCTGTTAATGCTTGTCCTTGCGCTTCAGCCGCTCTTCCAGACGGTCGGCAAAGGCATGGCGATGCGCGGCATCCATCGCCAGAAGAAAGTCGCGCAAGGCCTGGCTGCCAACGGCGATCTGCCCGGTCAGCCGGGCCTGCTGGGCTTCCATCACGGTGGTCAGGGCCACCGGATCGAAAGGGTCGGCCCGCAGCGCCTCTAGCACCTTGTCCATGTCGGCCCGCATCTGTTGACGCATCTGGCCCAAGCCCGGTGCGCGTTGCAGGATATCCTTGCGCAGCGCCTTGCGATCGGCGGGTTCCATCGCATCGGAAAACGGGCCGAAACTGAACTCCCTCTCCTTGCCGTCCGGGCCATGGGGGCCACGCAGCAAGGCACCGCCCACAAGGCCCGCGACGACCAGGTTCAGCGTGACCGAAAGCGCCAGCGCGATCTGCATCCCCCGGCCCTTGAGCCCCGAACCTTTTGGTGCGGAGGTCGCGCCCGGCACAACAGGATCATCCATCGTCATTCCTCCGAAATCAGGGCGTCGATGCCGGTCGCGACATCAAGATCGGCAGCGGCAGCGGTCGTCTGCCCTTCCATCAGGGCGGTCAGGGCCGAGACCGGGGCGGGTTGGGCAAATCCCAGCATCAGGCTGGCGACCGCGGCCGACCCCATACCCGCCAGCACCGGCCCGCCGCCGAATATCGCGGCAATCGCGCCAAACAGGTTGCGTCTGGGCACGGGGGAACGGGGCACGGGGGAACGCGGCGGCACCAGAGTGTCCGGTTGCAGCCGCGCCGCATCGGCCAGAACCCGCGCGACAAGATCGCCCGAAGGCACAGGTCCATCGGCCCGCGCCACCGCGAACAGGTCGTCAAGATCGTCGTTGCCCATCATCCCGGCCCCCATTTCAAGCCGATTCCTCATATCCCAACTCTTCCCGCCGCCCGGCCAGCAACGCCTGTAGCGCCCTCTTGCCCCGCGCCGTCAGGCTTTCCACCGCCTCGACCCCGATGCCCAGCACCTCGGCAATCTCGGGGTTGGTCAGCCCCTCGATATGGCGCAGCACCACAGCCTGCCGCTGGCGCTCGGGCAGGCTGTCCAACGCCGCCTGCAAGGCTGCCATCCGGTCGGCGGCGATCATCGCACCTTCGGCATCAAGCGCGCCATCCGCCGGCTCCGGCACATCCTCCAGCGCCTCGGCCCGACGCCTGCGCCCCGCCCGCAGCCGGTCGGTGCACAGGTTGGTGACAACCCGGTACAGCCAGCTTGTCACCTTCGCCTCGCCCTGCCGCCAGTCTGGCGCGATGCGCCACAGCCGGATCATCGCCTCTTGCGCAACATCCTCGGCCTCTGTCCGGTTGCCCAGCAGACGGCTGGCATACCCCAGAACCACCGGCAAAAGCCGCTGAGTCAGGGCACGGGCCGCCATGCCATCGCCGTTGGCATAAAGCACCAGCAGCGCGTCGTCGCTGAGTTCGGCGGTCATGTCCCTGGGCATCGTCATCCGGTCAGGCTAGGGCGGGAACCCGGCGCGAGGCAAGCCCGCGCCGGACAATGGCCGTGGTCAGTTGAACCACCACTCCATCATGTCGCCGCCCTTCAGGCCACCGTCCTTGGGCCCGTCACCCATCGGGCCGTGGCCCCCCTTGCCGTGGCCACCCTTATCGCCGCCCTTGCCGTGCTTGCCCATCCGTTCGGCCATCCTGTCATGCGCCGCCTCTGCCTCGGCCTTCGACACCGCGCCATCGCCATCGGTATCCAGCCGTTCCAGCATGGATTTCGGACGCGGACCGGCGGCCAGTTCATCGGCCGTCAGCAACCCGTCACCGTCGCGATCAAAGCGCGAGACCATCTTTTCGGCCCGCGCCAGGCGGCGCTCGGCTTCCATCTTCTCGCGCATCGCCACCAGTTCGGCGGGCGACAGCTTGCCATCCTTGTCGGTATCCGCCTCGGCAAAACGGGCGGCCTTGAAGGCGTCAATCTCGTCCTGGGTGATTTTGCCGTCCTTGTTGGCATCCACCTTGTCGAAGAACTGCATCGCCATATCCTCGCCGGGCGGCGGCGGGGCAGCCGGCTCTTGCTGGGCCAGCGCTACGGTCGAAACACCGGCTGCAAGCAGCGCGGCCAGCGTCAGCGAATTCAGGGCATTCATCTTGCGCATCTTTCGTTTCCTTGATCCGGGGGCGAAGCCGTTCCGCGCCCTTCTGCCAGGAAAAACGGCACGGATGCCGGTTTCCGTCGCAATCTGTCGATCACGGAATTGCGACATAATGCGCACCCCCTCTACATCTTTGCCGTCCGACGCTAGATTGGGGGCAACCCCGAAAGGAAGACCGATGACCGAGGCCACAGCCCTACCCGAAGACCGCCCGCTTGGGCGCGCCGTGCTGAATGGCTGGCGAAAGTGCTGCCCCAACTGCGGCTCTGGCCCGTTGTTGCGCGGATATCTGAAGGTGCGCGAAAGCTGCCCGGTCTGCGGCGAAGAGCTGTTTCACCAGCGTGCCGACGATGGCCCTGCCTATCTGACCATCCTGATCGTCGGCCATCTTCTGGCTCCGGCGCTGCTGATCAGCTATAACCTGTGGCATCCCGATCCGTGGCTGATGTCTGCGGTGCTGTCGGTTGCCTGTGTTGCCCTGTCGCTGTTCCTGCTGCCGCGCATGAAGGGCGTGATGGTCGCCATTCAATGGGCCAAGCGGATGCACGGCTTTGGCGGGGCCCCGAAGGATGCGGTGATGCCTGGTGACCAGTGACGATCCGATCTGGCCCGCCGCAACGGTGGTCCTGTGGCGGCAGACCAAAGGGGGGCAGCCACAGGTTCTGATGGGCCAGCGCGGGGCGCAAGCGGCCTTCATGCCGTCGAAATATGTGTTTCCCGGCGGGCGGCTTGACGCCGCCGATGCCACAGGTCCGGCCCCGGCGCTGGATGCGCTGTGTGCCGCACGTCTGGCCGCGCATTGCCCGCCCGGCGCACCCTCGCCCTCTGCCCTTGCGGCGGCCGCCCTGCGCGAGCTGGCCGAAGAGACCGGCCTTGCCCCGGCCCCCGATGCGCCCTGGCGTTTCATCTTTCGCGCCATCACACCGCCGGGCCGCAGCCGCCGCTTTGACGCCCGCTTTTTCCTGGTGCCCGCCGCGGGGGCGACGGGGGACAGCGAAACCTTTGCCGGAGCCGAAGATGAACTGTCGCACCTGCATTGGATCGGCCTTGCCGAGGCGCGGGCGCTGGACCTGCCCTTCATCACCGAGGTGGTTCTGGCCGAGGTGCAGGCCCTTCTGGCGGGAACCGATCAGCCCGGCGTGCCGTTTTTCGACAATTCCGGCCCGGTGCCAACCTTTCGCCGGATCGCCTGATCACTCGCCGCCCTTGCGCACCGGCCAGACCGGATGCGGCACCGGGTCTTTCGCCTTGAACAGATAACGGCGAAAAATCTCGGCGTAATTCTTGTAAACATAGGTTTCGTTGCACCGCAGATAACGCTCGCGCCGTTCGGCATACATCGCAGGCAACCGATACCACGGCACCGCCGGGTGCATGTGGTGCACGACATGCAGGTTGTTGTTCAGGTAAAGCAGCGCCAGTGGCCCCCTGTCCTCGATGATCACGGTGCGCGCGCGCGGCGCCTCATGCGCGCGATGCTCCAGATAGGTGCGGATTTTCAGCAGGCTGTAACCCAGATAAGCCGCCGCCACATAGGCCAGCACCGGCATATCGGTAAAGGCCCACAGCCAGCCAAGCACCAGCGCAATGCCCAGCCCGTTCAGCACCCAGGCCCGCAGGATCGTTGAATCGCCCTTGCGGTGCAGCGCGATGTCACCCTTGATGAAGAACCAGGTTCCGACAGCCGGCCCCAGCAGGATGCGCCCCAGAAGCGTATTGTTCAGCCGCAACAGCGCCCGAACGGGCCGGGACATCCGCGCCCAGACCGCCGGATCCTGATAGTTCGATTCCGGGTCGTCATAGGGGTCGGTCAGCGCCGGGTCGTAATGGTGCTGCAAATGGGTATCGCGAAACCGCTCGTAGGGCACCACCAGCAGCAGCGCGGGAAACACCAGCGCATGGTTCAGATGCGGATTGCGGAAAGGATGGCCGTGCAGAACCTCGTGCTGCAAAGAGCTGAACTGCGCGACGGCAACTCCGGTCACCAGGATCGACAGCAGTCCCGACACCGGCCAAAGCAACGTCCCTGCCGCCCAAAGCACATAGGTTGCGATCAGCAACAGCAGGGTGGGCCATTCAAATCCGGTCTTGTCGTTCATCGCTATCCTTTCAGCGCGCAATGTGACGCTAGCACTGGACAGAGACGTCGAGAATTCAGAGGATACGCAACATTAAATCCCGGATGTTTCGAATAAGCATCATATGATGGAAATGATCGACAAGCGTGACCGCGCCCAAATCTTCCGCGCCCGGCTTGCCGAGGCGATGGCGAGCGCAGGCCAGACGCAAAGCGCGCTGGCGCGGGCCCTGGGGGTGGACCGCTCCACCCTTTCAGCACTGCTGGCTCCCGGCACGCGCCTGCCCAACGCACAGTTGGCCGCCGACTGCGCCGCAGCCCTTGGGGTGACCTGCGATTGGCTTCTGGGCCTTGCCGACCAACCCCACCCCATTCAGACCCTGCTCGCCCAGGCCCTCAGCTTTACCCCCGCCCCCCGCGCGCTGTTCGATGAAACCATCTTTGGCTGGCATCAGGCTGCGGCGGGCTACAAGGTGCGCCATGTGCCCGCCACCCTGCCCGACATGCTGAAGACCCGCGCCGTGGTGGAATGGGAATACCGCGCCTCGCTCGGCCCCACCGCACCACAGGCGATTGCGGCATTCGAGGCGCAACTTGAACACCTGCGCTCGGCCCGTTCGGATTATGAAATCGCCCTGCCTCTGCATCTGTTGCAGGCCTTTGCCGAGGGGTCAGGCTATTGGTGTGGCTTGCCCGCTGATATCCGGGCAGATCAGCTTGACCGCCTGATCCGGCTGGCGGACGAGCTTTACCCCGGTCTGCGGCTGTATCTGTTCGACGGGCATAATCAATGGTCGGCCCCGGTGACGGTGTTCGGACCGAACCTTGCCGTCCTTTACCTTGGCCACGACTACATCGCCTTCCGCGACCCTGCCCATGTCGCCAAGATCAGCGCCCATTTCGACTGGCTGGTGAAGGGCGCGCCGACGGGGGCGAGGGACACGCCGGAAGTGCTGCGCGGGCTGAGAGCCGGGCTTGCCGACCTCGAATCACCTTTCTCGGCCATATAACCAGGGGGCACGTCGCCAGCCCCACCGCCAGATTTTAGACATATTTATGACGCATTTGCCCAAATGCCGACATACCTGTGACCGGCGGGCCAAACCGACACAATCCAGAAGCTTGGCCCTTGCGTCGATGGCTCAATCATGGGTTGTAAGTCTATGAAATGGTTTGACAAAGCCCCCTATCGGCCCGATGCCCCGTGCTGGGTGGCTTTGTTCCTGTCGGAGTTGATATGAAAACTATTCTCGTTGTTGCCGCATGTGCTGCGGTTCTTGCTGGTGGGGCAAATGCTGCCACTGTCGAGGCTTCTTCTGCGCCCGCCACGACGACGCTGGCCCCTGCCAGCTCAATCAGCGGCAATGCCGGTATCTATACCGACTCGATCGGCGGCAACCGGCTGAGCCCCTGGTATCAGTCGGCCCAGGACAACTCGCCCTATTATTCGATCTGGTCGGGTGGCTCGATCACCTTCACCTTCACCGCCCTGCAAAGCGCCCTAGCCTTGGCTTGGGGTACGCCCGACAGCTACAACTACGTCAGCTTCTACAACGGCTCGACCCTGCTCGAAACGCTCTCGGGCAGCGCCATTCCTGCCAACGGTGCCGACGGGCTTAGTTTCGCACAACTGGTCAAGATCACGCCGGTCGCCGCGTTCGACAAGGCCGTGTTCTGGTCCAACGGAACAGCCTTTGAATTCGCCGGCCTTGATGCAACGCCTTCGCCAGTGCCGGTTCCGGCCGCTGGCCTGATGCTGACGGCTGCGGTTGGCGGGCTGACCGCCCTGCGCCGCCGCAAGCGGACCGCCTGACCCAATCGGCACTTAGACAAAAGGCCCCGCAGCCTGCGCTGCGGGGCCTTTTTTTTACGTTCCGGCCTTCTATCAGCCAAACACCTTGGTCAGTGCATTATCAATCGCGCCGGTGATGGCGTCGATGTCATCTGCCGTCGCAATCAGCGCGGGCGACAGGCACAGCGTGTTGTTCAGCCCCGGAACCGAGCGGTTGGTCATGCCGATGATCACGCCTTGCGCGTTGCAATCGGCCACCACGGCCGCGACCTTCTTTTCGTCCATCGGCTCTTTGGTCTTGCGGTCGGCCACCAGTTCGGCACCGCAGAACAGGCCCGCGCCGCGCACATCGCCGATGACTTTATGCTTTTCCATCAAGGCATAAAGGTTATCGACCGTCCGCTTACCCATGCGCAGCGTGTTGTCCAGCAGGTTCTCATCCTCGATGATCCGCATGTTCTCCAGCGCCGCAGCAGGGCCGCTGGTGCAGCCGCCAAAGGTGGAAATATCGCGGAAATAGCCCATCGGATCGCTGGCATCGTCCTTGAATAGGCCGAACACCTCCTCGGTGGTCACGGTGCAGGAAATCGCGGCATAGCCAGAGGCGACGCCCTTGGCCATGGTCACGAAATCCGGCTTGATGCCATAGTTCTGGTAGCCGAACCACACGCCGGTGCGGCCCACGCCGCAAACCACTTCGTCAATGTGCAGCAGGATGTTGTATTTCTTGCAGATTTCCTGAACTCGCTCCCAATATCCTTTCGGCGGAACGATCACGCCGCCCCCTGCCGTCACCGGCTCCAGCACGATGGCGCCCACGGTATCGGGGCCTTCGCGCAGGATCACCTCTTCAATGGCATCGGCGGCCCGCTCGCCATAATTCTCCACGTCCCATTGCTTGCGGTATTCCAGGCAGTGCGGAACCATGACAAAGCCATCGGGATACGGCCCATACATCGCGGCGCGTTCGGCCTGCCCGCTGGTGGCCAGCGCGCCGATGGTGGTGCCGTGGTAATCGCGCTCGCGGTACAGGATCTTCCACTTCTTGCCGCCGTGGTGCCGGTGCGAGATCTGGCGCACCATCTTGTAAACCTTCTCATTCGCCTCGGAACCCGAGTTCGAATAATAGACCCGGCTCATCCCCGGCATCTTGGTCAAGAGTTTCTCGGCGAACAGCGCGCCCGGAACCGACCCGCCAGAGCCCGCGAAATAGTTCATGCGGATCAACTGGTCGCGCACCACATTGGCAATCGACTCGCGGCCATAGCCGACGTTCACCGTCCAGACCGCGCCCGACACGGCGTCGATATATTCCTTGCCCTTGGCGTCCCAGACCCGCAGGCCCTTGCCCTCGACGATCACGCGCGGATCGGCGGTCTCGAACGCCTTGTGCTGGGTCAGGTGGTGCCAGACATGCTTCTTGTCGGCTTCGACGACCGCGCTCAGGTCGTTTACGGATGCATAGCCTTCCATGGGCCAAACCTCATTGCGCCGGGCAGGCGGCCGATCTGGCCACCCTTCGCCCAATCCCCGCATCATCGGGGAACATGCGCCGAACCATTAGGTCCAACGCGCCAATGCCGTTAAGTCCAGCCAGCCCCTTGCCGGCCCGCCGCCCCTCTGCCAAGCAG
>DDEX01000040.1:0-513 GCA_002336845.1 Rhodobacteraceae bacterium UBA1943 | reverse complement strand
GATCAGCCGAAGGAGTGCCCATGGACCCCGCCGATTTCCTGCGCCAGATCACCGACCAAAGCCCGGAACAGGCCGCAGCCCGGGCGCTGGCGGCGGGCATGATGGCCCATGTCCTGCCCAGCCCCCAAGACCTGCCCCAGCTTGCCGCCGCCGCCCGCGCCATCGCCGCCAGCCTTGGCCGCGGAGCGCCCGCCGTCCTGCTGCTGGCCGAGGCGAAAGGCGCCACGGCCACGGCCTTCGCCCCGCTTCTTCTGGGGTATGACCGCATCCATGCGCTGGCCCCCTTGGGGCCGGGCGCGGGGCTGATCGCCCCCGGCGCGCCCCTTGCCACACCCCTGCCCGATAGCTGCACGCTCCTCGCCGTCCTGATCCTGCCGCCCGCCCCGCCCCCTGCGGCACCATGACTTTCTCTCATGAACCTTCGCACCGAAAATCCGTTCCCGCCCGCCGTCCGATCGCCTAGAACGCCATCAGCTCTTGCACCTTTGGAAATACTCCACGGGGGTCCGGGGG
>DDEX01000023.1 GCA_002336845.1 Rhodobacteraceae bacterium UBA1943 | reverse complement strand
CTGACCTTTGGTGGCGCCTATGCGGTTCTGGCTTGGGTGGCACAAGAGGCTGTGGGCACCTATGGCTGGCTGAAACCGGGCGAGATGCTGGATGGACTGGGCATGGCAGAAACCACGCCCGGCCCCCTGATCATGGTGCTGCAATTCGTGGGTTTCATGGGGGCAGCGCGTGGGGCGGGTTGGGAAAACCCGCTGCTGGCGGGCACCCTTGGCGGTCTTTTGACCACCTGGGTTACCTTCGCTCCCTGCTTTGCCTGGATCTTCCTTGGCGCCCCCTACATGGAGGGGCTGCGCCAGAACCGCGCCCTGTCGGCGGCCCTGTCGGCGGTGACAGCGGCGGTGGTGGGGGTGATCCTGAACCTTGCGCTGTGGTTCGCCCTGCATGTGATCTGGCGACAGGTTGCACCGGTTTCGGTCGGCCCGTTCCGGGTGGACCTGCCAGTCTGGTCCACAATCGACTGGGCCGCGGCCAGCCTGTCGGCGCTGGCGCTGCTGGCGGTGTTCCACCTGCGGCTGCCGATAACGGCGGTCATGGCCGGATCAGCGATGCTGGGCGTTCTGCTGCATCTTGCCGGGCTGGCCTGAGGCTTGCCCGACTTGGCGTCAGCCCTACCCGACCGCCTTCGTAAACAAAATCCACTCTGTCGCCGCAACCTGCCAGTCTTGCTTGACCACGGGGCGCCGCTCAACCTCGCGGTAGCCCTTGGCCGCATAAAGCCGCAACGCCGCCGGATGGGTATCGGCGGCGATCAGGCTGATCACACCATGCCCGGCGGTGCGCGCCACCTCTTCGGCATGGGCCAAAAGCGCGCTGCCCGCGCCCTTGCCACGAAACGCGTCATAGGTCGCCAGCACGTTCAGATACCACGACCCCGGCGCCAGCGCCTCCAGCTCCAGCAGGGGCACGAAAATCGGCGGGGTGTCGGGGTCGATCGGAGCGGGTTCCTCCTCGGCCGGATAGCCCAGCAGGCAGGCGGCCACCGCGCCATCCACCTCGGCCAGCCAGGCGTTGCGGTAGGAAAAGCTGCCGCTTTCCCGCGCCGCACGCTCTTTGCCCCAGGCCCAGGCGTCACCGTCGGGGCCGACCGATTTCCGCCAGAAATGCAGCGGCAGGTCATCCGCCGCCATATTGATGAACCGCGCCAGATGTTCGGCGTCTGACGCCCTTGCTTGCCGGATCAGCATGATCGCCCCTTCCTCGTCCCAAGCCGCCGCTTCGGGCCAGCCAGCCCCCAAGTCTCGCAGGTCGCAGGAAAGATCAAGGGCCTGCCCGCCGCCATCCGCCCCGCCCTCTTGTCAGCCCGCCGGCCAGCGCCTACGACAGGTCCGTAACCACAGCGACAATCTGGAAGGACTGACATGAGCGATATGGTTTTCCGCTTTCCGGCACCGGGGCCAGAGCCGCTGCTGACCGATCTTGAAGGCTGGACCAAGGTCGAGGGCAATCCGACCATGAAGACATGGGTCCAGCATACCTCGATTGACGGCAGCGTGATCAGCGGCACCTGGGCTGCAACCCCCGGCACCTGGCACGCCAGCTATAAATTCTACGAATTCGTCCATCTGATCGAAGGCGAGATCACCATCACCCCCGATGGCGGCGCGCCCGTCGCCCTGCGTCCCGGCGATGGCTTTGTGGTGGAACCCGGTTTCAAGGGCACCTGGGCCATCGAAAAGCCGGTCCTCAAGCACTTTTGCATCAAGCTGAAGTAACGCCGCACCAATCCGGGCTGCCCGAAACGGGCGGCCCATGGCCATATCGCGGCAGAGCGGGAAAGGTGAGAGGCTGGACAACGACCCAAACGGATCTCGTTACGGCTGCTTCCTTCCGGACCTGACCGGGTTGGCGAGGCGCTTACCCGCGCCAACCTCTCGCCCCCCATATAGGGCGCGGGCAAAGCAGACGCAAGATGGCAGGGCCCGCCCCCCGCCCTCTGTGCATCAGCGCAGAACGGGCTGCGCGGAAGGGCGCATTGCAGACGGGTCTGCCCCGGCCCACCTTTGCCGCAGCGCGGCATTCCGCCGCCCCGCATTGGAGACCACATGAAAACCGTTGCCGTTCTGGTCGGCTCGTTGCGCGCCGCCTCTATCAACCGCCGCTTTGCCGAGGCGCTGGCCAAGCTGGCCGATGGGCGGCTGGCGTTCCGTTTTATCGAAATCGGCGACCTGCCGCTTTACAATGACGATCTGTGGGCCGCACCCCCCGCCGCCGTGACGCGCCTACGCGCCGACGTCACCGCCGCCGATGCCGTTTTGCTGGTGACGCCGGAATACAACCGCAGCTATGCGCCCGCGCTGTCGAACGCGATCCACTGGGCCACCCGTCCCTGGGGTCAGAACGCCTGGGCCGGCAAGCCTGCCGCGATTGTGGGCACAACGCCGGGCGCCACCGGCACTGCTGCCGGGCAGAACGCATTGCGCCACCTGGCCGCCTCTGTCGGGCTGGATCTGATGATTTTCCCAGAGGTGTTCTGGACCTGGAAGGAAGCCCATTTCGACGGCTCCACCCTGACCGATGCCGAATCGGCCAAATTCCTGTCGGGCTGGATCGATGCTTTCGCAGCCTTCATCGACCGCCACACCAAGGCAGCCGCCTGACCAACGCCGGGGTTGGCGTTAAACCGCCAGCCCCGCCATCCGTGCGCCTTCCAGCAGGTCGCGCGCCAGATGATGGGCCCAGCGTCCCTCGCTGGGAACGACATCCGGCACCTGCACCACGCGGCACCCGGCGCGAAAGGCCGCTTCGGCCCCCGCCTCACTGTCCTCGAACACCAGACACCGGGCCGGATCGACCCCCAGCTTTTGCGCCGCCAGCAGATAGGGGTCGGGTGCAGGCTTGGGCGCGGTCACATCCTCGACCACCACGACATGATGGAACGCGTCGGCAATGCCCGCCACGCCCAACTTGTGATGCGCCTCTGTCCGGCGCGACGAGGTGACGATGGCCATGGGCCGCAGCCGCGCCGACAGCAATTCACTCGCGCCCGGTTTCAAAGGCAGGCCACGGTTGACTTCGGCCAGAAAACCCTCGCTCCACAACGGATGCAGGGCCGTCTGGTCCAGCGTGGGAAGCGCATCGGCGATTATGCGCCCTGCGGTCGCCATATCGCGCCCGACCAGACCATGCATGAACTCTTCGCTGACCGGAAATCCCAGCCGCGCAAAGGCCGCCATACCCGCCGACATCGCCAGGCTTTCGGTATCGACCAGGGTTCCGTCCAGGTCGAACAGGATTGCGTCAAACATTGCGGCCTCCGGGGATGCCCTCGCATACCCGATCAAAGATGCAGGCGAAAGCGTTGAAATCCGCCTGGCGCGAGACCAAGCGAAAGCAGATCATCGCTGCTGCTGACCGCCTCGGCGGCGGTATCCAGCACCACGCTGGTGCCCGGCATCGGGCAGAACGACCAGACGGGGCACAGATCCTCTTGCGTTCCCACGGGCAGGCGCACTGCCTGACGCAGGACGTCGCGCAGCCTTGTGGGCGGCAGCGTGATCTCGCGGCGGGCGGGCGGCAGGGGAAAGCCGCCGCCACCGCCCATCCGGTGGCTTGAGGTGGCAAGGATGAAGCGATCCGTCATCCGTAGCGGGCGGCCCTGCCAGGCCACGTCGCGAGCGCGGCCCGGGCCCGGCGGCGCCGACAGGTCTATCCGGTACGACAACCCCTCGATCGCGTCGAACAGAAAGCCGGGCACTTCTGGATCGACCAATGCGGCATCCTGCGCGCCCGGTCCTATCTGACGAAAGATCGCCGCCGCATGGTCCAGCCAACGCATCACCCCCGCCCCGCAAATCTCGGTGGCGGCAAGCCGGTCGTCAAAGGGCATGATGCTGCCCAGATCACGCTCGCGAATCGGCCCTGGCGGGATCAGCGCATAGTTTGCCGCCCCGCCGCGACCGCCCGCCCGCGTGGCGGCCACCGCCGCAAGAACCGGCAGATCCACCCCTGCGGCCCCCAGCACCCCGGCCAGATGGTCGCGCACCGCCCGCCCCACGAAATGCAGGGCGCGCGACCGCCCGATCAGTGCGAAATGGGTATCCAGCCGCACCTGCGCCTGGCCCACCACCGTATCAAGCTGGCGCCGGATGCGGGCCAGCGCCGGGCTGCCAAGACTGGCCAGAACCGCATCTTCGGGCGCCGTCTGCCCCAGCGCAACAGGCGGCACTGTCCGCAGTTCGGACCGATGCCCCAGCACCCGCCATCGCCCGCGCCGCAGCCCCAGCTCAAGATCCACCACCCCCAGATGCGAGGCCAGCGCGCCGGGCAGGACCAGCGCCGCCCCCGACCGGGATTCGACCGGCCGGGCAGGCAGCGCATCATGGGTGTGGCCCGCCACCACCACGTCAACTCCCGCCAGCCTCGCAACCGCCTGCGCCACGTTGGCCCGCATCCGCGTGCTGCCCCAGCCCTCCGGCGCCAGCCCGGAATGCGCCAGCACAACGACCAGATCGGCCCCCGCCGCCCGCATCTGGCGAACCTGCAAACGCAGCGCCGCCAGAATATCGCCGATCCACAGCCGCCCGGACAGGTGCGACTTTTCCCAGATCATCGTCTGCGGCGGCAAGGCCGCTGTCACGCCCACCCGCACCACATGGGGGGCGCCGCTCGTATCGGTGATCTGTGCCGCAATCATCGCATGGGCCTGGTAGGCCGGTTCGCCATCGGCCCGCCGGATATTCGCCGCCAGCACCGGAAAGCGCGCTTCGGCCAGACAGCGGCCCAGATAGTCCAGTCCGTGGCTGAATTCGTGATTGCCCAAACCCACTGCATCATAGCGCAGATGGTTCATGGCGCGCACCATGGGGTTCGCCGGGGGCCCGCCAGCAGCATCGGGCATCTCGTCGGCCAACGGGTTTCCGGTCAGGAAATCTCCGTTGTCGAACAGCAGGGCGCCGCCCGCCTCAGCCCGCGCCTTGGCGATCTCGACGGCCAGGCAGGACAGGCCGCGCCCCGGTATCGACCGATCCGCGTAAAAGTCCCAAGGGACAAGTTGCGCGTGCAGATCGGTTGTCGCCAGAAGACGCAAACCAGCCTTCGGCCCCTGACCCTTTGAATCACCGCCCCACCGCGGTTTTCTCGTTGTCATTCAGTCTTACCGAGGGATCTTCCCCGCCAATCTAGGCCCGTCGCCGGCATGGGAAACCCGACAGGAGAGCTTTGGCGCGAATGATCGCCCCATAGTTGCAAAGTTGCATCCCCCTTTGCAGCCCCGCTGTGGCATGGCAGAAGACAGTCGGGTATGGGGCATCACATCATGCGACTTGCAGAAACTGTCACTTTCGGCGGATCGGGCCTTGATCGGGCTGCGACCCTGCGCGGGCAGCCAGAGCGCATGGAAGAGCTGCTGCGAGAGGGGCAGATTCTGGCTCTGTGGCGCGGGCAAGTGCCGGTTGATTCGGCGGCCGAAACCGGCAATGCGGACGGTCTGGTCTGGGTGCCGACCGGATCGCCGCTGCTGGACCATGCCGGACCGCCGGTCTTTCTGTGTCTTGACGATGGCCAACCCCGCTTTGCCGCCGACATCTCGGCCTGGCAGCCACCCGAAGCCCCACCGCAACCCGCAGGCATCTTCAGCGCCGCCGCCCTGCCCCATCCCGCCCTGCCCGCCAGCGCCGCCTTTCACGATCTGCGCGCGGTCATGGCCAGCCTGTCGCCGCGCGAGGCTGAATTGGCCGCGACCGCCAAGGCCATTATCGGCTGGCACGCCAGCCACGGGTTTTGCGCCAGATGCGGGACGCCCTCGGCCATGGATCAGGCGGGCTGGCGCCGCCTTTGCCCGGCCTGCGGCGCCCAGCATTTTCCACGCACCGACCCTGTGGTGATCATGGTGATCGAGCGCGACGGCCGCCTGCTGCTGGGCCGCTCTCCGGGCTGGCCCGAGGGGATGTACTCCCTTCTCGCGGGCTTTGTCGAACCCGGCGAAACGCTGGAAGCCGCCGTTCGCCGCGAGGTCGCCGAGGAAACCGGCGTCGCCGTTGGCGCGGTCCGCTATCTGGCCAGCCAGCCCTGGCCGTTCCCCGCTTCGCTCATGCTGGGCGCGCATGGGCAGGCGACCTCCGAAGAGATCACCCTTGACCCGGCAGAGCTGGAGGATGCCCAATGGGTCACCAAGGACGAAATGGTCACGATTCTGGCTGGTCGCCACCCCCGTATCCGCCCAGGACGCGCAGGGGCCATTGCATATTTTCTGATCCGTCACTGGGTGGCGGACAGGCTGGACTGACGGACACCGGACCATGAGACTTTCGACCAAACAGGATGTCGATGCCCCACTGGCCCAGGTCTGGGCCATTGTCGCCGATTTTGACGGCTGGGAACGTGCTGCCCTGCGCAGGGGGGCCGATGTGTCGCGGGACGATTCGCACCGGCCGGCCACCCTTGGATCAGAATGGCGGCTGGGCTTCCTATACCGCGGCAAGCCGCGCAAGATGCAGGTGCAACTGAACCGGCTGGATCAGCCCCAGCATATCGGGCTGCACTTTCTCTCTGCCGCGCTGGAGGGCGAGGCGCATGTCGAACTGATCGAAATGGCCGCCCGCCGCACCCGCCTGCATGTGGTGACAGAATTGAAGCCGCTTAATCTGGGCGCACGTCTTTACCTGCAATCGTTGCGCCTTGCCCGCAACCGGGTAGAGCGCAAGTATCACGACCGCATCACCGCCTTTGCGCATGAAATCGAGCAGCGCGCCCGCAGCCACAGGCGCTGATCCGGTTCGAACCCCGCCAGAAAATCCGGCGAAAGTCTTTTCCGTGGGGGCATCGTCGCAGCCGACCCAGCGTAAAGACGGAACGATGGCGGGGGCGTAATGTCACGCACAGTTCCCACGCCCGCCTTAGCGCGGGCGATCTGCCGGATACACACCCAGAATCTTGAATTCCTTGGTGAAATACCGAAGTTCCTCCAGCGCCAGCGCGACGTTGGGATCGTCAGGGTGGCCTTCGATATCGGCATAGAACTCGGTCGCGGTGAAACTGCCACCGACCATATAGCTTTCCAGCTTGGTCATGTTCACCCCATTGGTGGCAAAGCCGCCCATCGCCTTGTAGAGCGCCGCCGGAATGTTCCTGACGCGGAAGGTAAAGGTGGTCATCATCCGGTCGCTGCGCCGGGTTTCATCCAGATCGCGTGCCATCACCAGAAAGCGGGTGGTGTTGTTCTTGTGATCCTCGATATGACGGGCCAGCACGTCCAGACCGTAAATCTCGGCCGCCAGTTCGCTGGCAAGTGCCGCGCGGGTCACATCGCCCGCCTCGGCCACTTCGCGGGCGGCGCGGGCATTGTCGCTGCTGACCTTGCCCTTGATGCCGTGGTCCTTCAGGAACCCCGCGCATTGCGGCAGGATCACCACATGGCCATGCGCCTCGCGCACATCCTCCAACCGGGCGCCCTTCACCCCCAGAAGGTTGACATGCACGCGTACAAAGGCCTCGTCCACGATATTCAACCCGGCCCGCGGCAACAGACTATGCACATCCGCAACCCGGCCATAGGTCGAGTTTTCGACCGCCAGCATCCCCAGATCGACCTCGCCGCTGCGCGTCATTTCGACCACATCCTCGAATGTGGTGCAGGGAACCGGCGTAAAATCGGGCCGCGCCTGAGCGCAGGCCTGATGCGAATAGGCGCCAAGTTCTCCCTGAAAGGCGATACGGCCGGTCATATGGCGGTCTCCCGTGTCAGAAACCGCCCCTTCGGGCGGTGGGCGTGTCAGAAACGCCCTATCGGGGCGATTGGTCGCGCTACTACACCTTGAAAACCGGCATAGGAAGCGGGTAGATAGCCGCCAGACAGACCTAGGGATGGCGCGACATGTTCGACACGATGACTCTGACCAAGGCAACGGGCGCGGTGTGCGGCTCGCTCCTCGTGTTCCTCTTTGCCAATTGGGCGGCTGAATCGTTGTACAACACCGCACCCTCGTCGCATGGCGGCGAAGAGGTGGCGCAGGCCTATACCATCGACACCGGCGCCGCCGAGGGCGGGGCTGCCACCGCCGATGCCGGCCCCTCGTTCGAAGAGGTTTTCGCCAAGGCCGATCCGGCTGCGGGTGAAAAGGTGTTCGGCAAGTGCAAATCCTGCCACAAGATCGACGGCACCAACGCCACCGGCCCGCATCTGAACGGCGTGGTCGGCCGCAACCATGCCGCCGTCGCCGATTTCGGCTACTCCGACGCGATGAAGGGCCATGCCTCCGAGGTCTGGACCCCGGATGTCCTGAACACCTTCCTGACCAGCCCCAAGGCCGCCATTCCCGGCACCAAGATGACCTTCGCCGGTCTGCCAAAGGTGGAAGACCGCGCCAATGTCATCGCCTATCTGGCCACACTGAAATAAGCTGGCCCCGGCAACCGGGCCCCGCGCTGACCGACAAGACCGCCCTCCGGGCGGTCTTTTTCGTGATGGCACCTGCCATTCACGCAGTCGCGCCCCACTTTCACGCATTCGCGCCTTGAGGCCCCCCCCCGTTCCGCCCTAGATTCGCACCAAGGCCGCGTGGCGGCGAAACAAGGGGAGTGCGGTATGGTCCAGCGGGCGGGCGCGGTTGCGATGGCGGCGGAACGGAACGGCGTGGCGATGCGTCTGGCAGGCGGTCTGGTTGCCCTTGGGGCAGCACTGGTGCTGGGCCTGTCGCAGGCGCGGGCCGAAGATCAGAAGATCATCACCGCGCATGGCATCTCGACCTTCGGTGCGCTGAAATATCCTGCCGGGTTCAAGCATCTGGACTATGTGAACCCCGATGCCCCCAAGGGTGGCGAGATTTCCGAGGCCGATCTTGGCACCTTCGACTCGCTCAACCCCTATTCCTTTGCCGGCACCCCAGCCAGCGTGACCTCGTATCTTTATGAATCCGTCCTTGGCGCGACCGCGGACGAGGTAGGCTCTGCCTACTGCCTGATGTGCGAGACGATGGAATACCCAGAGGACCGCTCGTGGGTGATCTTCAACCTGCGCAAGGATGTGAAGTTTTCCGACGGCAGCCCGCTGACCGCTGACGACGTGCTGTTCAGCTATAACCTGTTCCGCGAAAAGGGCATTGCCGAGTTTCGCGCCGTCTTCAACGACAAGGTGCAATCGGCCGAGGTGCTGGACCCCTACCGCATCAAGTTCACCTTCACCCCCGGCAAGCCGTTCCGCGACCTGCCGGCCACAGTCGGCTCTTTGACCGTCTTTTCCAAGGCCGACTTTGAAAAGAACCACCGCGATCTTGAGGCATCCAGCCTGAAGCCCTTCCTTGGCACAGGCCCCTATGTGGTGGACAGCCTGAAGCCGGGTCAGCAGATCATCCTGAAGCGCAGCCCCGATTACTGGGCCGCCAACCACCCGCTGAACATCGGCCAGAACAATTTCGACCGCATCCGGGTCGAGTTTTTCGGCGATGACAATGCCGCCTTCGAAGGCTTCAAATCGGGCGTCTATACCTTCCGTCAGGAAACGACGGTCAAGCAATGGGCCACCGGATATGACTTTCCGGCGGTCAAGAATGGCACCGTGATCAAGGCCGAACTGCCGAACGGCAACCTGCCGCCTGCCGCCGGGTTCATCTTCAACCTGCGCCGCGAAAAGTTTCAGGACGTGCGCGTGCGTGAGGCGATCGAGCTGTTGTTCAACTTTGAATGGTCGAACCAGACGCTGTTCTACGGCCTTTACGCCCGGGTGAATTCGATCTGGGAAAACAGCAGCATGGCCGCCAAGGGCGCCCCCGGTGCAGATGAGGTTGCCTATCTGCAACCCCTTGTCGATCAGGGCCTGCTGCCCGCCTCGATCCTGACGGATGAGGCCGTCGTGGCGCCGGTTTCCACCGCAGACCGCGCGCTGGACCGCAAGAATCTGCGCAAGGCGTCGGCCCTCTTGGAAGAGGCGGGCTGGACCGTGGGCGATGACGGGATGCGCCGTAACGCCAAGGGCGAGACGCTGAAGGTGGAATTCCTGACCGCCAACCCGCAACTGGAACGCGTGATCAGCCCCTATGTCGAAAACCTGCGCGCGGCGGGGGTAGATGCCAGCCTGAACATCATCGACCCCGCGCAACTGCAATTCCGCGCCGACCCGCCGAATTTCGACTTCGACATGCTGCCCACCAGCATGGTGAACTCTCAGGAACCGGGGGGCGAGATGAAGCAATCCTATGCCTCGATCACGGCCAACAACTCGACCCGCAACCGCATTGGGCTGGCCAATCCGGCGGTGGACAAGCTGATCGACAATCTGGAACCCGCCAAGACGCGCGAAGAGCTGGACAGTGCCACCCGCGCACTGGACCGGGTGCTGCGCAGCCTGCACCTGATGGTGCCGCGCTGGTACAACCCCAGCTATTTCGTCGCCTATTTCGACCAGTACGATCACCCCGCCAACCTGCCGCCCTATGCCTTGGGTGAAACCAGCTTCTGGTGGTATGACGCGGCCAAGGGCGATGCGCTGCGCGCGGCGGGCGTTCTTCGGTAATGTTGCCCTATATCCTGCGCCGCCTGATCCTGGTGATCCCGACGCTGTTCGGGATCATGGTGGTCAACTTTGGCCTGACCCAGCTTGTTCCCGGCGGACCGATCGACCAGATCGAGGCCAAACTTGAAGGCAACGGCGATGTGCTGGAGGCTTTGGGTGGCGGCTCCGACACCGAGGCGCAATCGTCAAAAAACACCTCCAGCGCGGACAAGGGCAAAGGCGGCTATGTCGGCGCCCGCGGCCTTCCCCCCGATTTCCGCGCCCGGCTGGAGGTGGAGTTCGGCTTTGCCCGCTGGATCTGCCCGCCCGGCTTTACCGGAACGCAAAAGGCCCCGGAATGTGCCAAAGAGGCCATCCCGCTGGCCGAACGCTTTGCCATCATGATGGGCAGCTTCCTGCGGTTCGACTTTGGCGACAGCTATTTCAAATCGCAAAGCGTGGTCAGCCTGATCATCGACCGCCTGCCGGTATCGATCACGCTTGGCCTGTGGACGACGCTGATCGCCTATGCGATCTCGATCCCCCTTGGCATCCGCAAGGCGGTGCGCGACGGATCGGCCTTTGACAGTTGGTCCAGCGGCATCATCATCGCCGCCTATTCCATACCCAGCCTGCTGTTCGCGGTGCTGCTTCTGGTTCTGTTCGCGGGCGGCAGCTACTGGCAGATATTCCCGCTGCGGGGCCTTGTGTCCGACAACTGGGCGCAGCTTTCGCCGTGGGGCAAGGTGGTCGATTATTTCTGGCATATCGCCCTGCCCGTCACCGCCATGACGATCTCGGGCTTTGCCACCATGACGCTTTTGACCAAGAACAGCTTTCTGGACGAGATCAAGAAGCAATATGTCATGACCGCCCGCGCCAAGGGCCTGACCGAAAATCGTGTGCTTTACGGCCATGTCTTCCGCAATGCGATGCTGATCGTCATCGCCGGGTTTCCCAGCCTTTTCATCAGCGTGTTCTTCGGCGGCAGCCTGATCATCGAGAATATCTTCTCGCTGGATGGCCTTGGCCGGCTGGGGTATGAGGCGGCGCTTCAGCGTGATTATCCGGTGATCTTCGGCACACTTTTCGCCTTTGGCCTGATGGGGCTTGTGGTCGGTATCCTGTCTGACCTGATGTATGTCTGGGTTGACCCCCGCATCGACTTTGCGGCGAGGAAATGATGGCGCTTTCCCCCCTGAACCAGCGCCGCTGGCGTAACTTCAAGGCCAACCGCCGGGCCTATTGGTCGCTTATCGTGTTCGCGATCCTGTTCGGCCTGTCGCTGTTCGCCGAGCTTCTGGCCAACGACAAGCCGCTTCTGGTCAGCTATCGCGGCGAATGGCGGATGCCGTTCCTGCATTTCTATTCCGAGGCCGACTTCGGCGGCGACTTCAAGACCGAGGCGAATTACCGCGCGCCAGAGGTGCAATGCCTGATCGTCACCGGCGGCGTGGTCGATTGCTTCGATACGCCCGAAGACATCATGGCCGGGGTGAAATCCGGCAGCTACGGCGCGGGGGTGGACGGATTCCAGAAGGGTTGGGCGATCTGGGCGCCCATTCCCTACAGCTATCAGACCATCAGCGACCTTGGCGGCAAGGCCGCACCCTCTCCGCCGGATGCCGAGCACCTTCTGGGCACCGACGACGCGGCGCGCGACCTTCTGGCCCGCGTGATCTATGGGTTCCGCCTGTCAGTGGCCTTCGCGCTGATCGTGACCGCGCTGACCTCTGCCATCGGCATCGCGGCGGGGGCAGTGCAGGGCTATTTCGGCGGCTGGATCGACATTGTGTTCCAGCGATTTCTGGAGATCTGGTCCGGCATTCCCATGCTTTACGCCATCATCATCGTCTTTGCGGTGTTCGAGCGCAGCTTCTGGATTCTGCTGCTGCTGATGGTCGCCTTCGGTTGGACCAACCTGATCGGCGTTGTCCGCGCCGAGTTCCTGCGCGCCCGCAACTTTGAATATGTCCGCGCCGCCAAGGCGCTTGGCGTGCCAGACCGGGTGATCATGTTCCGCCATGTGCTGCCCAATGCCATGGTCGCCACACTAACCATGTTGCCCTTCATCGTCACCGCCACCATCGGCAGCCTTGCCGCGCTGGACTATCTGGGCTTCGGCCTGCCACCCTCGCTGCCCTCGCTGGGGCAGTTGTCGCGGCAGGCGCAGAACAACCTTCAGGTGCCCTCGCTGGCCTTTGTCACCTTCTTCACCTTTGCCACCATGCTCTCGCTTCTGGTCTTCATCTTCGAAGGCGTGCGCGATGCCTTCGATCCGCGAAAGACCTTTAAATGAGCGTGCCGGTTCTGGAGGTTTCGGGGCTGAAGATCAGCTTCCGGCAGGATGGCCGGGTGGTTCAGGCTGTGAAGGGTGTCAGTTTCAGCGTTGGGCGCGGCGAAACCGTGGCGCTGGTGGGCGAAAGCGGCTCGGGCAAATCGGTGACCGCGCTTTCGACCGTGGGCCTTTTGACCGACAGCGCGATGGTCGAGGGGTCGGCCCGCTATCAGGGCAAGGAACTGATCGGCGCCACCGAGAATGATCTGCGCCGGGTGCGCGGCAATGACATCAGCTTTATCTTTCAAGAGCCGATGACCAGCCTGAACCCGCTGCACACGATCGAGCGGCAGTTGGGTGAAAGCCTGGCCCTGCATCAGGGGCTGCGCGGCGAGGCCGCCCGCGCCCGCGTGATCGACCTTTTGACCAAGGTCGGCATCCGCAACCCCGAAAGCCGCCTGACCGCCTATCCGCATCAGCTTTCGGGCGGGCAGCGCCAGCGGGTGATGATCGCCATGGCGCTGGCCAACGGGCCGGAACTGCTGATCGCGGATGAGCCCACCACCGCGCTGGATGTGACGGTGCAGGCGCAGATCCTCGACCTTCTCGCCGATCTCAAACGCAGCGAAGGGCTTAGCCTTCTGTTCATCACCCACGATCTGAACATCGTCCGCCGCATCGCCGACCGGGTTTGCGTGATGCAGGGTGGCGAGATCGTGGAACAGGGGCCGACGGCGCAGGTCTTTGCCGCGCCCCAGCACCCCTATACGCAAAAACTGCTCGCGGCAGAGCCGACGGGCCTGCCGGACCCCCTGCCCGCCGATGCACCGGAAATCCTGCGTACCGAGCATTTGCGCGTCTGGTTCCCGATCACTGCCGGGTTCCTGCGCCGCGTTACCGGCCATGTGAAGGCGGTGAACGATGCCAGCCTGTCGGTGCGGGCTGGCGAAACCCTTGGCATCGTGGGGGAATCCGGCAGCGGCAAGACCACCATCGCCCTTGCCATCCTGCGGCTGATCCAGTCCGAAGGGCGCATCGCCCTTTTGGGCCGCGATATTCAGGGCCTGACCGGCAGCGCCCTGCGCCCGCTGCGCGCCGATATGCAGATCGTGTTCCAGGACCCGTTCGGCAGTCTGTCGCCGCGGATGACAGCGACGGAAATCATCAGTGAAGGCTTGGGCATCCACGGCCTATCCCCCGGACAGAACCGCGATCAGATGGTGGCCGAGATCATGGCCGAGGTCGGGCTGAACCCCGACATGCGAGACCGCTATCCGCATGAGTTTTCCGGCNNGCGCATCGCCATTGCGCGCGCCATGATCCTGCGGCCCAAACTGGTGGTGCTGGATGAGCCGACAAGCGCCCTGGACATGACCGTTCAGGTGCAGATCGTGGAGCTTTTGCGCGAATTGCAGCGCAAGCATGGGCTGGCCTATATCTTCATCAGCCACGACCTGCGCGTCGTGCGGGCGCTGTCACACAAGGTGCTGGTGATGAAAGAGGGCGATGTGGTCGAGGCGGGCGACAGCGCAAGCCTGTTTGACAACCCGCAGACCGATTATACCCGCGCGCTGCTGGCCGCCGCTTTCGGCCCATGAAAATCCTGTTTGTCCATCAGAATTTTCCCGGCCAGTTCCTGTACCTCGCCCCGGAATTGCAAAAGCGCGGCCATCAGGTCCGCGCCCTGACCGATGCGACGAACCAGCGCCAGACCGGCATCGAAACCCTGCGCTACAAGCACACCGCCCAACCCGTCGAACCCGCCGTCGCCCGGCTGGGTCGCAACTATGCGGTGATGAGCGACCGCGGCGTCACCGTGGCCCGCGCGGCGCTGCAATTGCGGCAGAAAGGGTATATCCCGGATGTGATCTTTGGCCATTCCGGCTGGGGCGAAACGCTGTTTCTGAAAGAGGTCTGGCCCGAGGCCAGGCTGATCATCTATGCCGAGTTCTACTATCGCGGGCGTGGGGCCGATGTGGGGTTTGACCCCGAATTCAGCAGCCGCAACTTTGATCAGGTGATGATCGCCCAGGGCCGCGCCGCCTATCTGGGCCAGGCGCTGACCCATGCCGATGCGGGCCTGTCGCCCACCCACTGGCAGGCGTCAACCTATCCTCCCAGCTTGCGGCAGATGATCACGGTCATCTTTGACGGCGTGAACACCGCCACCCTGCGCCCTGAACCCGCCGCGCAATTCACCCTGCCCGATGGCAAAACCCTGCGCGCAGGCGATGAGGTGCTGACCTTCGTCAACCGCAACCTTGAACCCTATCGCGGCTATCACACCTTCCTGCGCGCCTTGCCCGACGTTCTGGCGGCCCGGCCGCAGGCGCAGGTGGTGATTGTCGGCGGCGACGGCGTCAGCTATGGCGCGGCCCCGCCCGGCGAAACCGGCTGGAAACAACGCTTTCTGGCCGAGGTGCAGGACCGGCTGGATATGACCCGCGTCCATTTCGTCGGCAAACTGCCCTATCCGCAGTTCATTTCGCTGATGCAGGTTTCCCGCGCCCATGCCTATCTGACCTATCCCTTTGTCCTAAGCTGGTCGATGGTCGAAGCGATGGCCTGCGGCGCCCATGTGATCGGCTCTGCCACAGCGCCGGTAGAAGAGGTGATCCAGCACGGCAAGAACGGCACGCTGGTCGATTTCTTCGACATTGCGGGCTGGAGCCATGCCCTGGCCGAGGCGCTGGCCCACCCAAACCACTTCGCCCCCCTGCGGCTGGCCGCACGCCAGACCGTGCTGGAGAACTACGACCTGCACGGCATCTGCCTGCCTCGCATGGTGGAGTTTGCCGAGGGTTTCGCGCCCAAGGGCTGACAACCGCGCCTCCCTCCCCTGTCAGGGGGAGGGTCGAGGAGGGGCTCAGATCGCCGCCGAATGCTGCGCCTTGGTCTGGTCATAGGCATCGAACGCCCGTGCGATCATCCGCGTCAGAGGGCGGGCGTGAACGGGAATCGAAATCCCGTCGGCATCGCGCGCCACCATGCCCGGAAAGGCCCGCATCACCGTGCTGAACATCCCGTCCAGCCGTTCGGGCGTGATGGCAAAGCTGGACAGGATTTCCTCCATATCCACCCGGAAATCGCACATCAGCGCCTCGATGATCCGGGCGCGCATCTTGTCCTCGCCCTGAAACACATGGCCGCGATGGGTTGAAAACCGGCCCTCGCGCACGGCCTTGGTATGGGCGGCCGTGGCGCTGGCATTCTGGGCATAGCCTTGCGGAAACCGGCTGATGGACGAGGCGCCAAGCCCCACCAGCACCGGGGACTGATCATCGGTATAGCCCTGAAAGTTGCGCCGCAGCCGCCCCGTGCGCGCCGCCACTGCCAGCCCGTCACCTGGCCGCGCGAAATGGTCGATGCCGACCTCGTCATAACCGTCCCAGGCAAACAACTGGCGGGCGGTTTCGAACAGGCCCAGCCGCTCTTCTGGCGTGGGCATGGCGTCCGACGGGATCATCTGCTGGCGGCGACTCATCCAGGGCACATGGGCATAGCCGTATAAAGCCACCCGGTCGGGCGACAGGCTTAGCAGTTTTTGCACCGAATCGGCGATGCGTTCCCGTGTCTGATGCGGCAGACCGTAGAGGATGTCAGCATTCAGGCTGCGCACCCCGCGGTCGCGAATCATATCCGCCACCTGCCGCGTCAGCTCATAACTTTGCTCTCGGCCAATGGTTTTCTGGATTTCCGGGTCGAAATCCTGCACCCCGATTGAGGCGCGGTTCATGCCAGAGGCGACCAGCGCATCCAGCCGCTCGGCGTCAATCTCGTTCGGGTCGATTTCCACCGAGAACTCGGCCCCCTCGGCCATTGGCACCGCCTGAAACACGGTATCGGCCAGATCGCGCATCATGTCTGCGGGCATCAGGGTGGGCGTTCCCCCGCCCCAATGCAGGCGGCTTAACCGCACACCCGGGGCAAGATGCCGCTTCAGCATGGCAATTTCTGCCTTCAGCACCCGCGCATAGGCCCGAACTGGCTCATCCGACGAGGTGCCCTGCGTCCGGCAGGCGCAGAACCAGCACAGCCGCCGACAGAACGGCACATGCAGGTAAAGCGAGATTTCCGACCCCGCCGGAATCTCCTCGATCCAAGAGGTGAACACCTCGGGCGCCACCCCGCCCGCGAAATGCGGCGCGGTGGGGTAAGAGGTGTATCTGGGCACGCGGGCGTCAAATAGCCCCAGCCGCTTCAGTTGCGATTCAATGCTCATTCCCGTATTTAGGTATGAAGCCCCCCGCCGGGCCTTGACCTAAATCAACCGGGCACCGCATGTCGCATCACGATACAGAGCTTCTGTCGCATGAATGCGGCGATTGCCCCATCCGGCACCGTGCCGTCTGCGCGCGCTGTGATTCGGATGAACTCGCCCGGCTTGAACAGATCAAATATTACCGCAGCTATCAGGTCGGCCAGACGGTGGTCTGGTCGGGTGACCGGATGGATTTCGTGGGCTCGGTCGTCTCGGGCATCGCGACGCTGACCCAGACCATGGAGGATGGGCGGCGGCAGATGGTGGGCCTGCTGTTGCCATCGGATTTCGTGGGCCGTCCGGGGCGCTCGATCGCCGCCTATGACGTGACGGCCACCACCGATCTGGTGATGTGCTGTTTTCGCAAGAAGCCGTTCGAAGACCTGATCGCCAAGACCCCCCATGTCGCCCAGCGCTTGTTGGAGATGACTCTGGACGAGCTGGACGCGGCCCGCGAATGGATGCTGTTGCTGGGCCGCAAGACGGCGCGCGAAAAGATCGCCTCGCTGCTGGCGATCATCGCCCGGCGCGATGCCAGCCTGAAACTGCGCACCGCCAAGGGTGCCCTCACCTTTGATCTGCCGCTGACGCGTGAAGAGATGGCCGATTACCTTGGCCTGACGCTGGAAACCGTAAGCCGCCAGATGTCGGCACTGAAACGCGATGGAGTGATTCAGCTGGAAGGCAAGCGCCACGTCATCATCCCGGATTTCGACGCGCTGGCCGAACTGACCGGCGATGACAGCGACGGCGGTTTCCTGGTCTGACCCCCTTCCCCCCGCGCCCAACCCGTGCCAGCTTGCCCAAGCAGGAGACGCGCGATGACCCAATTCTTTACCGCCCCCGATGGCACACGGCTGGCCTATCTTGATCAGGGGCAGGGAACTCCCCTGCTGTGCCTGGCGGGCCTGACCCGCAATATGGCCGATTTCGACTATCTGGCCCCCCACCTGCACGGCGTGCGCCTGATCCGCATGGATTATCGCGGACGTGGCGAAAGCGACTGGACGGGCGCCGCCACCTATACCGTCCCGCAAGAGGGGCAGGATGCGCTGGCGCTGCTGGATCATCTGGGGCTGGAAAAGGCCGCCATCCTTGGCACGTCACGCGGCGGAATGATCGGCATGGCGCTGGCTGCCGTCGCGCGGGGCCGGGTGCTTGGCCTGTGCCTCAACGATGTCGGGCCAGAGCTGCACCGCCGCGGACTGGAGCGGATCTTTGACTATGTGGGGCGCAATCCGGCGGCGAAGACCCATGCCGAACTGGCCGCCCGCCTGCCGCGCAACATGCCGGGCTTTGCCAATGTGCCCGAAAGCCGCTGGCTGCAAGAGGCGCAGCATCATTATACCGAAACCCCCGATGGCCTGCGTATCAAATACGATCCTGCCCTGCGCGACAGCTTTCTGGCGGCGTTTCAGGCCGATCTGCCCGACCTTTGGCCCTTGTTCGATGCGTTGGCAGGCCTGCCGCTGGCCGTGATCAGGGGGGCGAATTCCGACCTGCTGTCAGAGACGACGGTCGCCGAGATGCGGCGGCGGCGTCCTGACATGATTTTGGCGGAGGTGCCCGACCGCGCCCATGTGCCCTTTCTGGACGAAGCCGAAAGCCTTGGCGCGGTGACGCAATTCCTGAAAATCCTGCCATGACGGGCATTGCGATGATCGAAGCGGCCGCCGCCCGGCTCGCTGGTCATGCCCGCCGCACGCCGCTGCTGAATGCGCCCTTGCTCGACCGGATCGCGGGGCGGCGGGTGTTCGTCAAGGCGGAATGCCTGCAATGGACCGGCAGCTTCAAGTTTCGCGGCGGCTGGTCCGCCGTCTCGGCGCTGACGCCTGACCAAAGGGTGCGGGGCGTGATCGCCTTTTCCTCGGGCAACCACGCGCAGGGCGTCGCGCTGGCCGCCGCCCGGCACGGGGCCCCTTGTGTCATCGTCATGCCCGCCGATGCGCCTGCGGTAAAGATCGACAACACCTGCGCCTATGGCGCCGAAGTGGTGCTGTATGACCGCGCGGCGCAGGACCGTGAGGCCATCGGCGCGGCCCTCTCCGCCGAACGCGGGCTGACCCTGATCAGGCCCTATGACGAACCGCAGGTCATCGCCGGGCAAGGCACCGTTGGCCTTGAAATCGCCGAACAGGCGGCAGAGGCAGGCATCGCCGCTGCCGATGTCCTTACCTGTTGTGGCGGCGGCGGGCTGACCGCCGGGATCGCCCTTGCGCTGGAGGCGAAGGCCCCCGGCCTGCGCGTGCGCCCTGCCGAGCCGGAGGGCTTCGACGACACCGCACGGTCGCTGGCCAGCGGAACCCGGCAGAGGAACGCCACCCTCTCCGGCTCGATCTGCGACGCCATCGTCACCCCCATGCCGGGCGAGGTCACCTTTCCCATCCTGCACCGCCTTTGCGGTCCGGGGCTGGTGGTCAGCGAAGATCAGGTCCTGCGCGCCATGGCGCTGGCCTTTGCCCATCTGCGCATCGTGGTCGAACCGGGCGGGGCTGTCGCCCTTGCCGCCGCCCTGTTCGCGCCAGACCTGCCCGAGACCGTCATCTGCACCGCCTCGGGTGGCAATGTCGATCCGGCCATCTTTGCCCGCGCGCTGGCGGCGTAACATGCTGGTCTGGCTGGAGGATCTGCGCCTGAATGCCGTGGTCAGCGGCCCAGAGGACGGCCCCGCGCTGGTTTTGATCCATGCCCTTGGCACCGACCATACCATCTGGAACGGGCTGGTTGCCGCCCTCCCCCGCCACCGCATCCTGCGCTTTGATCTGCGTGGCCATGGCGCCAGCGACCTGCCGCCCGCCCCCTATGCCATGGGCGCCCTGATCCGCGATACCGAGCGGCTGATGGATCATTTCGGCCTGAAGGACGCGGTGGTTCTTGGCCTGTCGATTGGCGGCATGATCGCGCAAGGCCTTGCCGTAAAACGGTTTGACCTTGTGCGCGGGCTGATCCTGTCGAACACCGCCGCCCGCATCGGCACTGCCGCGCAATGGCAGGCCCGGATCGCAGCGGCGCGCGAAGGCGGGCTTGCTGCGTTGGCCGATGGCAATATGGAGCGCTGGTTCGGCCGCGGCTGGCAGGCCAACCCGGCGATGCCCGCTATCCGCGCACTTTTTGAGGCCACGCCCCTTGAGGGGTGGTGCGGCTGCGCCGCCGCCATTGCCGGAACCGATTTTTACGAAACCACCGCCACCCTGCGCCTGCCCCTTCTGGCGATTGCCGGGGCCAATGATGGCTCCACTCCGCCGGATCTCGTCCGCGAAACCGCCGGGCTGGTGCCGGGACACCAGTTCCGCCTGATCCGGGGGGCGGGCCATCTGCCCATGACCGAACAGCCCCAAGCCTATGCACAGACCGTCGGCGATTTCCTTGCCGCCCTCGGCCATGGCTGACCTGTTGCTTGTCCACGGCGCGGGCCTTGGCGCCTGGATCTGGGACGGGGTTCTGCCCCACCTGCCCAATGCCCGTGCCATTGACCTGCCGGGGCGCGGCGGGGGGCCGACAACGCTCGCCCAACAGGCGCAGGCCATCCTTGACGGCCTGACCGCGCCCACCGTGCTGGTTGGCCATTCGGCGGGCGGCTTTGCCATCACCGCCGCAGCACTTCAGTCCCCCGAAAAGGTTGCGGGCCTGATCTACCTTTGCGCTTTCATCCCGCAGCCCGGCCAGTCCATCGCCCAAATGCGCCGCGCCTGCCCCGGTGCGGGCCTGACCGGCAGCTATGCCGTCGCCCCCGGCCGCCAGAGCTTTGCCTTCCGCCCCGACCGGGCGCGCGAAATCTTCTTTCATGACTGCCCGGATGTTTCGGCGCGCATGTGCGCCGAACCCGTCGCCCCGCAGGAAACAGCATTGCCCGGCCATCCCGCCTGCCCCCGCGCGGCGATTTTCTGCGAAGACGACCGCGCCATCCCTTTGGCTTGCCAGCAAGACATGGCCCAAGGCATCACCCTGACCACCACCCTGCCCTGCGGCCACTCGCCGTTTCTGGCCATGCCAAGCCGGCTTGCCAGCACCATCCGCGACCTCAGCGACAAAATCTGTCGCTGACAGGCCAGCCACTTATCCGCAGCCCGCACAATCTTCCGCCAAAGCGGAGGGATTTCCATGAAGCTCCAAGACCTTGAAATCTTCGTCGTCGCTCCCCCGGCCCCCGGCTGGGGCGGCCGCTACTGGATCTTCCCGAAGATCACGACCGATACCGGCATCGTCGGTTACGGCGAATGCTATGCCTCGACCGTTGGGCCAAAGGCAATGAAGGCGGTCATCGACGATGTGTTCGAACGCCACATGCAGGGCGAAAACCCCGAGAATCTGGAGCTGATGTTCCGCCGCGTTTACTCGTCAGGCTTTACGCAACGCCCCGACCCCACGGTGATGGGCGCCTTCGCGGGGCTGGAAATCGCCTGCTGGGACATCTTGGGCAAAGCGCGGAACCGCCCGGTCTGGGCGCTGCTGGGCGGCAAGATGAACGCGCGGGTGCGCAGCTATACCTACCTTTACCCCCGCCCCGATCAGGACGCGGCCGAGTTCTGGGTCAACCCCGACTGGCAGGCCGAAGAGGCAGCGCGCTGTGTGGCCGAGGGCTTTACGGCAGTGAAATTCGACCCCGCCGGTCCCTATACGATCCGTGGCGGTCACGAACCGGCGATGAGCGACATTTCCCGCTCGGTCGCCTTCTGCAAGAAAATCCGCGAGGCGGTGGGCGACCGCGCCGACCTGCTGTTCGGCACCCACGGCCAGTTCTCGACCCCCGGCGCGATCCGGCTGGGGCGCGAATTGGAGCCCTACAACCCGCTGTGGTACGAAGAACCGATTCCGCCCGATAACCTCTTGGAATTTGCCGAGGTCGCGCGTCAGGTCCGCATCCCGATTGCCACTGGCGAGCGGTTGACCACCAAGACCGAGTTCGGAATGCTGTTGCGCGCCGGGGGCGTGAAAATCCTGCAACCCGCGCTGGGGCGCCTGGGCGGGATACTGGAGGCGAAAAAGCTCGCCGCCATCGCCGAGATTTTCAACGCCGAAATGGCCCCCCACCTCTATGCCGGGCCGGTGGAATGGGCGGCGAATATCCACCTGTCGGTGTCGATCCCGAACCTGCTGATCGCGGAGACCATCCAGACCGGCGGCGCATTTCACCTGAAGCTGATCAAGAACACACTGAAATGGGAGGATGGCTATATCCTGCCCCCCGAGGCGCCCGGCCTTGGCATCGACTTTGACGAAGACCTTGCCCGCGCGCACCCCTACACCGGCAATGGTCTGCATTTGCAGATGCAGGAGGCACCTTGCGACTATCGTCACGGCAACAGGTTCGAAGGCGGGGCACCGGTGCCCAGTGTCTGATGTCGGTATGCCTGATACCGGCGGCGGGGGCGCTTCGCCCCCCGCACCCCCCGAGGATATTTATAGACAGNNCTGTCTATAAATATCCTCGGGGGGTCCGGGGGTGTGAAACCCCCGGCTTTTGCAAGATCAGGCCACCAACTCGCCCGCCAGCGCCCGGTCGATCAGCGCCACTGTTTCCGGCACGCCATAAAGCGCGATGAACCCGCCAAAGCGCGGGCCTTCGCTGGCGCCCAGCAGCACCTCATACAGCGCCTTGAACCAGTCGCGCAGCGGGTCGAAGGCGTGGTCTTTGCCGACCGCATAGCAGATGTTCTGCAATTCTTCGTCGCTGTGGCTGCCTTCGTGCCCCAGAAGACGAGCCTTGAGGTCCTCAATGGCGGTGCGTTCCTTGTCGGTCGGCAGGCGAAAGCTGCGCGTCGGCGCGATCTTGTCGGCGAAATAGCGCACGGCGTATCCGGCTGCGGCGTCAAGATCGGGGTTCTTTTCGGGGCTGGCTTCGGGCGCGTAACGCTTGATGAAGCCCCAGAGGCCCTTGGCATCTTTGGCTCCTGCCACCGAAGCAAGGTTGAGCAGCATCGCAAAAGGCACGACCATATGGCTTTCGGGCGGCTTGCCGTTGTGGATGTGGAACACCGGATTGTTGACCTGCTGGTCAATGTCCTGCGTCGGGTAAGCCTTGAGTTGTTGGTGGTATTCGTCCACCGCCTTGGGGATCA
Organism: Rhodobacteraceae bacterium UBA1943; assembly: GCA_002336845.1. GTDB lineage: Bacteria > Pseudomonadota > Alphaproteobacteria > Rhodobacterales > Rhodobacteraceae > Fuscibacter. The sequence goes on along the minus strand of DDEX01000023.1, from coordinate 12,189 downwards.
CGTCCCACCACAGCCGCTTGGCCGTCTTGGGTTTCTGATACATGAAGTAGGACAGAGATTCCGACGCCGCATAGGTCAGCCATTCGTCGATGGTCAGGCCGTTGCCCTTCGACTTGGAAATCTTCTGGCCCTCGAAATCGAGGAACAACTCGTAGGTGAAATGGTTCGGCTTCTTGCCGCCCAACACCTCGCAGATACCGTCATAGATCGGCGTGTTGGTGGAATGGTCCTTGCCATACATCTCGAAATCCACCCCCAGCGCGGCCCAGCGGGCACCGAAGTCGGGCTTCCATTGCAGCTTCACATGGCCGCCGGTGACGGGCAGCGTCCATTCGCGGCCATCCTCGTCGTCAAAGGTGATCTCACCGCGTTTGGCATCGACATTCTTGATCGGGACATACAGCACCCGCCCCGTTTCGGGGTGGATCGGCAGGAAGCAGGAATAGGTCTGCTGGCGCTCCTCGCGCAAGGATGCCAGCATGATCGCCATGATCTGGTCATAGCGTTCGGCGGCCAACCGCAGCGTGTCGTCGAACTGGCCCGATTTGTAGAACTGGGTCGCCGAGAAGAATTCATACTCGAACCCGAAGGTGTCGAGGAACCGGCGCAGCATGGCGTTGTTGTGATCGCCAAAGCTGGGGAATTCCTCGAACGGGTCGGGAACCGATGTCAGGGGTTTTTGGATGTTCGCCTTCAGCAGCGCCTGGTTCGGAACATTCTCGGGCACTTTGCGCATTCCGTCCAGATCGTCGGAAAAGCAGAAGAGCCGGGTCGGGATGTCGGAAATGATCTCGAACGCGCGGCGGATCATCGTCGTGCGCGCCACCTCGCCAAAGGTGCCGATATGCGGCAGGCCCGAGGGGCCATAGCCGGTCTCGAACAGGACATAGCCCTTTTCGGGGTCTTTTTTCTCATAGCGTTTGAGCAGCGCGCGCGCCTCTTCAAAGGGCCAGGCCTTCGATTTCATTGCCGCATCGCGCAGGGTGGTCATTGCCAAATCCTCAAACCCCCGGCAGGCCCCGTGCCTGTCGGACCATGGTCCTCTATTGCCCCCCCGGCGGGGCGTCAATAATCTGCCGCCCGAAGCAGGAGGAATAGATGCCCGATACCCCCCCGATGTCGCCCCAGGATGCGCTGATTGCCGTGATGGTGGCCTGCTCGGCCTCGGACCAGAACATGCGCACAGCCGAGCTGGTGGCGATTACCCGCATGATAAACCACATGCCGGTCTTTGCCGATTACGATGCCGACCGCCTGCGCCGGATCAGCCAGATCGTGTTCGACCTGTTCGAGGAAGAGGACGGGCTGGATGCCCTGTTCGGCCTGATCCGCGAGGCGCTGCCGGAGCGGCTGTATGAAACCGCCTATGCGCTGGCCTGCGATGTCGTTACCGCCGATGGGCTGCACAACCAGACCGAACTGCGGATGCTGGAAGAGGTACGGGACGAATTGCAGATAGACCGGCTGCACGCCGCCGCCATCGAATGGGGTGCAAGGGTGCGGCATATGCGCTGACGCCGCCCCATGGCTCCTCCCCTCCCCCCGTACGGAAGGGAGGAGGCTTCAACACTGGGGCGAGCGCCGCAGTGTCAGGCGCAATAACTTTCTGCCCAGCGCCGCAGAAGCTGCGCCTGCAACCGGCGGGCCCGTTTCAGCCAGGGCTTGCCGCCAAGCGGTTCCTCACGGTCGGCCATCGGCAGGGCGGCGCGGCGGTCTATATCCGAGGAGAAGATCGCAAAGGCCAGTTCGCGCCCGGCGGGCGGTTGGATGAACCCGGCAAGGCCAGAGGTAAAGTTCAGCGTGCCGGTCTTGGCCCGGACCCGGACCTTGCTGTCCTTCATCGCCTTGCCCTTGTCGTCCACCAGCCCGAATTCGCGCAGGATGCCGGGCAGATGTGCGCCGTTCGGTCGCGCCCGCCCCGCCACCAGCGCCCGCGCCATACCCAGCGCCGTGACGCGCGACTGCGAGCCAAGGCCCGAATGATCCACGAAATCGCCGGGATGGTCCAGATTGGCTTTGGCCCAATCGGTCATTACCTGTCCCGATACAGCCAGACTTGCGGCTTGGCTGGTGCCAAGGCCCACCGCTTCGGCGGTGATGTTGGTGGACCAGCGCAGCATTCCGCGCAGCACCACGGCCAAGGGTTCGCTGTCCTTGCGAACCAGTTCCTTTCCGTCAGGCAGCGCCGCCACAATCTCTGGCTGCGGCAGGGTGATGCCCTGCATTGCGCAGAGGCCGCGGAACGCCTCGGCCACATAGGGCCCGGCCCGGCGCACCGGCAGCCAGCGGCTGCCATCGGCACCAAGCGCGGAGCGTGCCACCGTCCAATCCTCGGTCGATTGACCAAGGCGATAGGTGAACAGCGGTGCCTCGCGGTTTTCCACCTTCATCCGTGTCAGGTCGATCTGCGGCGCAAACCGCTCTCCCCGCGCATCCATCGACAGATTATAGCCGGTGCCCGCCCGCTTCCATTCGAAATAGACCCGGCCAAAGTTGAGGATCAGCCCCGACAGTCCGGGATCATAGCCGACATGATCGGGCTGGTCCGCCGCGATCCGCTCGATCCTTGGCAAGGCACCGTCCCAGGCCAGATAGCGCCCGGTCAGCCCCCGCACTCCGCGCGCCTTCAATCGCGCGGCCATGTCGCCCAGGTCATCGGTGCCCAGCGTGGGGTCGCCCCCACCCGCAAGGATCAGATCGCCCTGAACCACGCCGTTGACAACGGGGCCGGTGGCCAGAATCCGGGTTGAAAACCGATGGTCTGGCCCCAGCTTTTCCAGCGCGAACAATGAAGTGATGGTTTTGGCCACGCTGGCGGGCGGTAAGGCAGTTTCTGGGGCAAAGCCTTCCAGCACCTCACCCGTCCGCGCATCCAGCACCACCACCGATGTTGCCCCGCCCAGATCGGCGGCGGCCACCAGATCGGCCAGACCGGCCTGCGGGGCTGCTGCAACCGGGGTTGCCACCTGCGCGCTCTGGCCACGCGGCAAGGGCCGCTGCGAGGTTCTGGGCGCCTCGGCAAACAACGGGGTGGCCACGCTGGCCATCAGCGCGGCCAGCAGGCCACGGCGAGTCAGGTCATGGGTCACGATTCCACCTCCGCGCCCTTTGCCTAACGGGCAGCGGCGCGCCGATCAAGCAGCGCTCACGGCTTTGTGGTCCGCACCGGGGCCGGGCCGCTTTTCCACCCCCCCCGCGCGCGGATTTCGGTGGAAGAGGCGTCGTTCATCGGCAGATCGACGAAATACCACGAGGGCGGCGGATCAAAGGCAAGCGCCTTGCCGCGCGTCACCCGGTGGCTGCCATAGGTCCGTGCCGCCACCGACAGCCGCGCCGCAACGCCGCTACCCGGCCGCGCCAGCACCGCCACCGGCACGTCGTTCAAAATCTCGCGCCAGCGTGCCCATTTGTGAAACTGCACCAGATTGTCGGCGCCCATCAGCCAGACAAAGGTAACGCCGGGATAGATCAGCCGAAGCTGCCGGATGGTATCCGCCGTCAGCCTTGTGCCAAGGTGGGTCTCCAGCTCGGTGATTTTCACGCGCGGGTGTTGCATCACCTGACGTGCCCGCGCCAGCCGGTCGGCCATCGGCGCAGGCTGGCGGGCCTTCAAGGGGTTCGCGGGCGTCACCAGCCACCAGACCTGATCCAGCCCCAGCCGTTTCAACGCCTCACGCGTGATATGGGCGTGGCCTTCATGCGCGGGGTCGAACGACCCGCCCAGAAGGCCGATGACCATGCCCGGAACCGCCACCGGAAAGCCCTGCCGCATCTGCCGGGCCTCCTTGTTGCCTGCCCCTCGCGCCTGTTTCGGGGGGGCCGCGGCAACTGTCAAGAAAAGTTGATGTCGGGACGGAAGGGCCAGCCGCCGGGGGCTAGCCCCCGGACCCCAGGATATTTATGCCAAGATGAAGGGGCTTGCGCCGGGAAATTATCTGACTAAAGTCATTCAATAACCAGACCAAAGTCAGTAATGCGCCAATCCGACCTTGCCCGCATCCGTCGTTTCAACCGCGCCGTGACCCGAGAGACCGGGGCAATGGAGGAGTCTTTCCTTGGCCGGGGCCGCCCTCTGGGTGCGGCGCGGGTCTTGTGGGCGATTGGCGAGGAGGGGCGCGATGTGGCCGACCTGCGGGCCGAACTGGCGCTGGATTCCGGGCTGATGAGCCGCCTTCTGCGCGGGCTTGAGGCCGAGGGAATGGCAGAGGTTGCCCCCGACCCCACCGACCGCCGCCGCCGCCGCGCCACATTGACCGCCAAGGGTCAGTCCGAACGGGCCGAATATGACCGGCTGAACGACCAGATGGCGGAAGGAATGCTGGCCCGCGCACCGCGCCACCGCGACGCCCTGCTGGCGGCAATGGATCTTGTGGCGGTGACGTTAAATGCGGAGCGGATCGATATTCGCCCTGCCGATCCCGCCGACCCTGTCGCCCGCGCCTGCCTTGCCGCCTATTTCGCCCTGCTGGCGGATAAGATCGACGGCATCACGGCGGCCCATGTTCCCGACCCCGACCCTGAGGCCGCGAAATTCCGCCCGCCGCAGGGCACCTTCCTGCTGGCCTGGTGCGACAGGCTGCCTGTGGGCTGTGTTTCATTGAAGCCGCTGGAAGAGGGCGTGGCCGAGGTCAAGCGCCTGTGGGTTGACCCTGCCGCGCGGGGCCTTGGCCTTGCCCGCCGCCTGATGCGCGCGGTCGAGGATGCGGCCCGCGACCTTGGCTATCGGTCGCTGAAACTGGATACCAACGCCGCCCTGCCCGAGGCGATTGCCCTTTATGAGCGCAGCGGATGGGCCCCCACCGCGCCCTATACCGGATTTCCCGCGACACATTGGTTCGCCAAGCCGCTCTGACCCCAGACCAACCGTTGCAGGCAAGGCGCGGGGCCGCTACATACGCGCCAACCAGCGATCAGGAGCAGCCCATGGCCAGCTATCAATACGTCTATCACATGGAGAACGTCTCCAAGACCTATCCGGGCGGCAAGAAGTGCTTTGAGAATATCCACCTGAACTTCCTGCCAGGGGTCAAGATCGGCGTGGTCGGCGTGAACGGCGCGGGTAAATCCACGCTGCTGAAGATCATGGCCGGCATCGACAAGGATTTCAAAGGCGAGGCCTGGGCCGCCAAGGGCGCCAAGGTCGGCTATCTGGCGCAGGAGCCGCAGCTTGACCCCACGCTGGACGTGAAGGGCAATGTCATGCTGGGCGTGGCCAAGCAGACCGCCGTGCTGGAACGCTATAACGAACTGGCGATGAACTATTCGGACGAGACGGCCGACGAGATGGCCGCGCTGCAAGACCAGATCGACGCCGAAAACCTGTGGGAGCTGGAGGCGACGGTGGGCGTTGCCATGGATGCCTTGCGCTGCCCGCCCGATGACGCCGATGTCGAAACCCTGTCGGGGGGCGAACGCCGCCGGGTGGCCCTGTGCAAGCTGCTGCTCGAAAAGCCCGACATGCTGCTTTTGGACGAACCGACCAACCACCTGGACGCCGAGTCGATCGCCTGGCTGCAAAAGCACCTGATCGACTATAAGGGCACCATCCTGATCGTCACCCACGACCGCTATTTCCTGGATGACATCACCTCGTGGATTCTGGAACTCGACCGCGGCCGCGGCATTCCCTACGAAGGCAACTACTCCGCCTGGCTGGACCAGAAGGCCAAGCGGATGCAGCAGGAAGCGCGCGAGGACAAATCCAAGCAAAAGGCGCTGGAAAAGGAACTGGAGTGGATCCGCTCTGGCGCCAAGGCCCGTCAGGCCAAGGGCAAGGCGCGTATTGCGCGCTATAACGAAATGGCGGGCCAGACTGTGCTGGAACGCGCCTCGACCGCGCAGATCATCATTCCCAACGGCGAGCGTCTGGGCAGCAAGGTGATCGAGGTCGAGGGCCTGAAAAAGCACATGGGCGACAAGCTGTTGATCGAGAACCTCTCGTTCACCGTGCCGCCGGGGGCCATCGTTGGCGTCATCGGCCCGAACGGCGCGGGCAAATCCACCCTGTTCCGCATGATCACCGGGCAGGAACAGCCCGACGAAGGCACCATCACGCTGGGCACCACGGTCAAGCTGGCCTATGTGGATCAGAGCCGCGACGCGCTCGACCCCGACAAGAACGTCTGGGAGGAAATCTCGGGCGGGGCCGAGATCATCCATCTGGGCGACATGCAGATGAACAGCCGCGTCTATACCGGCGCCTTCAACTTCAAGGGCACCGACCAGCAGAAAAAGGTCGGGTTGCTGTCCGGGGGTGAGCGCAACCGCGTCCACATGGCCAAGCTGCTGAAATCGGGCGGCAACGTGCTGCTGCTTGACGAACCGACCAACGACCTTGACGTGGAAACCCTGCAAGCCCTGGAATCCGCCATTGAGGATTTCGCTGGCTGTGCCATCATCATCAGCCACGACCGCTTCTTCCTAGACCGCCTTTGCACCCACATTCTGGCATTCGAGGGCGATGCCCATGTCGAATGGTTCGAAGGCAACTTCCAGGCCTATGAAGACGACAAGGTCCGCCGTCTGGGCCCGGACGCACTGGAGCCGAAGCGGGTGAAGTACAAGCGGTTCAGCCGGTAAGCGTTTAAGATTTAAGAGAGTTTCCGCCTTGAAACGGAAGGCCATCATCCTCCAATTGGGATTGCAGCAGACCTGCGAGATAGTCTTCCATTTCAGAAAAGTCCAAGTGCCCATCATCCCACGCACGATCAGCGGCTTTCAACGCGCGCTCGTAGTCGGCACGGCTTTCCCTGATTCGCTCTGGCACAATTTTACGACCATTCAGAAGTGTGCCGGACCTCACGCACAGTAAAAAATAGCAGGCAGCTCGCGCAGTGCGACCATTTCCCTCAATGAACGGGAGAATCCAGTTCATTCGCCAAAGGCCATAGGCTGCCAGCTCCGTTGGCGTCCAAATGTACCAAATTTCCTGAACCGTAGAAATAAACCGGTCCATCCAGTCATCAACATCTTTGAAATGTGGCGGTTTGTGATCGCCTACATATATCGGCTCTCGGCGAAAACGACCGCCGAACTGTGAAATGTTTGCAACGGCAACATGATTAAGCGCCCATAACAAGTACTTATCAAACGAACCGGCCCCCTTCAGGAGGCCGATTTCGATACAGTTAGTCAGCAACTCATACTGCCGATTCAGATTCTGCTCTTGGATACGATCATAAAGATCACGGCCATCTTCTTCCAAGATGAACATACGTATCCTCTTTTAGGCTGGGATCCGAACAACCCTAAGACGGTCAACAGATGCCACCGCAGACTCTCGCGTTATGCGCGAGCCTTCTGGCGCGTTGCCATAGACAAAGCTCGCGCGCTGCGCCTTCAGCTCCTCATCGGAAACTACATGATGCTTGGCTTTTTCGATGAGCGCATCCAACTCTGGACGTGCTGGCGCTCGCTTGAGTGCAGATTTTCTTTCCACCATGGCGTGCCCTCCTTGGCAGTATCAACCAATTGTCTCGGCTCCATCTTCTCTTGCTAGATATGCTACCTCGATAAGGATTCGAATACTCACAATCGCACATCAATGTTAGCAACAGGAGATTTTTTCATGGGTGATGCTGTGAAGACTCAGTATCAGCGCAGCATCCGTCAGGGGGTGGAACCATAAGGAGCATGTCGAACCCGACTCCACCTCAGCCGGACCGTGCATGTAAAGGCAGCATAGCGGCGCTGTTAGTATCATTTTTGCAGCCCCCAAACTCAACCCCCCAAAACCATAAATCCAAATAAAATCAAAGCAATGACGAAATTTAGAGGTGTGAAACCTCCCCCGTCACATCGCCGTGCCGCCCAACATTCCTTGCCCGGCACTGTAACAGCCGCCACCATGCCACCGTATCCCTGTGTACCGCCTCCGTGCCCATAGCTGCCGGTGGCCCTGCAACAGGAGACCGCGATGTCCATGTCCGAAATGACTACCCCCGCCACCCGCCCCCTTTTCCCCGCCATCACCCCAGAGCTGATCGTCACTGTCCTTCTGGCAGGCGTTGCCGCCGATCTGGCCTGGGAGGTCTGGGCCCGCGCCATTACCCCCCTGTGGGTCGGCGGCCCGCTGGAGCCGGCGGGCCTTGTTCAGTCTGTCTTCGGCCTTAAAAGCCGCTTTCTGGCCGAGGTGATCCACGGTGTCGTCGGCGTCGTCTTTTACCCCTTGGGCTTTCTTTTCATCGCCCGCCCGCTGCAACGGCTGATCCTGCCGAACCTGCCGCTTTTCCTGACCGGGCTTGGTTTTGGCGTCGGCCTGTGGATCTTTGCGCTTTACGTCATGGCCCATCTGTTTGCCGGTCTGCCGGCCTTTCTGGGCTTCATCCCGTTGACCTGGGCCTCGCTGGTCGGGCACCTGATCTTCGGCACGGTGGTGGCCTTTGTCACCACCACCCTGCGCAAGGCCTGATCCTCTGGTGCTGACCCTGCTAGAACCCCAGCCGGGTCAGCGCCGCGTCCAGTTGGCCGGCATCGGCCCGGTGGCCGCCATCGTGCAGGCACAAAGCACTTTCGCCGCGCAGACAGCCCGGCGCCACCTGGCATTGCACCCCGTCCAGCGTGACCTCCGCCATCCTGTTCACCTCGCACTGGCCGCGTTCGCGCAGGATGGCAAAGCTGCGGAACGTATCGCCCTGATGGTGGTGGGTGCCAATCGCGCGGCCCGCCAGGGGAAAGGTCCGGTCGGCCCGACCGTGGAAATGCACCATGGGCGGCGGTGTGACGCAATCGGCGGGCTTGGGCAGCGGATTCCAGAATACGCCCGAAAAGGTGACCATGCCAGCGACGCGCGCGCCCTGGGCACACGCCGTGTACCAGGCCATCGAGGCGCCTTGGGAAAAGCCGCTCAACACCGTCTTGTCCGGGCCGAAACCATAGCGGCGGGTCAGATCGTCGAACACCGCCGCCATGAAGGCCTGCTCGTCGCGGTCCTGCGCCACGGCATTCGGATGCGACCAGGTGCCGTCCAGCCCGTCGATGGCGGCAAAGGCCAACCCATGGTCCAGCGCCACCTGAACCAGATCGTGCTGCTGGCGCAGGGCAAGCTCGGCAGAGCCCTTGTAGCCATGGAAATAGATCAGAACCCCGCGCGCGGGGCCGGGCGGCATCTCGATCAGATACTGACCGCCCGCCACCGTGCAGGGCTCCGCCACCCCGCCGCAATCGCCCGTGCCAGCCGCTGCGACCTCTGGCCAAATGGCCGCCATTGCCAGAAGTATCGCACGCAATTTCATCCCTGGTCTCCTGCCGGTCCGGTTAAGGGCCTCACCATGGGATGGCCACCCCACACTTCGCAATTCACGTCACAGAGAGTTCTGCCATGACCCCATCGCCCGCCCCGCGCGTTGCCGACAGCATCGCCGCCAGCCTTGCCGCCCACGGCATCACCGCCGCCTTCGGAATGCCCGGCGGCGAGGTTGTGACGCTGCTGGACGCGCTGACGCAAGCCGGAATCGGCTTTCATCTGGCGCGTCATGAGACTGCCGCCGCAATCATGGCGGCGGGCCACGCCACGCTGGCCCGGCAGCCGGGCCTTCTGGTCACAACCGTGGGGCCGGGGCTGGCCAATGCGGTCAACGGCATCGCCGATGCCGCGCAAGAGCATGTGCCCCTGATCGTGATTTCGGGCGTGGTAGATCGGGCCACCCGCAGCCGCTATACCCATCAGGTCATTGATCACGCGGCCCTTTTGGCCCCGCTGGTCAAGGGCAGCTTCGAGATTGCGGCGCAAGGGGCAGCGGCCACCGTCGCCCGCGCCATCCGCCTGGCCCTGACGGCGCCGATGGGTCCTGTGCATCTGGACCTGTCGCCCGAAATCGCCGCCTTGCCCGCGCTTGATACCGCCCCCCCCCCGGCGCCGGTATTCCGGCCCACCCTTGCCGGCGACGATCCGGGCTTGCGCGATCTGGCCGGGCAAATTGCCCAAGCCCGCAGGCCGCTGGTTCTGGCCGGGTTCGAGGCTGCCCGCCACCCGCAGGCCGCCGATATCCGCGCGTTGCTGAACCGCCTGCAACTGCCGGTGATCACCACCTACAAGGCAAAAGGGCTGATCGATGAAGGCGTGGCTTTCGCGCTTGGCGCCGCAGGCCTGTCACCACGCGCCGATGCCGAACTGCTCAAGCTTGCCGCGCAGGCCGACCTGATCCTGACCCTGGGGTATGACCCGATCGAGATGCGGGCGGGCTGGATGGACAGTCTGGGCGATGCTTCCCGCCTGATCGAGATCAGCGCCGCCCCCGCCGACCATGCGATGTATCGTTCGGGGCAGATCATTCAGGCCGATCTTGCCGCCCTTGCCCGCGCCTTGCTGCCGCTGACGCGGCCCCATGCCGCCTGGCCAGAGGCAGAACCATCGGCCACCCGCGCCCGGTTGCAGGCAATCTTTGCCACGCCCGTCCCCTGGGGGCCTCATGCCATCATCGAGACGATGAACACCCATTTGCCGCCCGATGCCGTGCTGACGGTGGACAGCGGCGCGCATCGCATCCTGCTGTCGCAGAAATGGCGGGCCGAGGGGCCGCTGCGCCTGCTGCAATCAGCCGGGTTCTGCACCATGGCCGCCGCGCTGCCGCTGGCCATCGGGGCCGCGGTTGCCGCGCCCGGGCGCAGGGTTGTCGCGGTCATGGGCGATGGCGGGCTGGAAATGGGTATCGGCGAGCTGGCCAGCCTGCGCGACCTGGGGATGCCGGTCACGGTCGTGGTGTTTCAGGATCAATCGTTGGCCCTGATCGCCCAAAAGCAGGCAGCGGCCGGGCTTGCGGCTTGCGGGGTTGCCTTGGGGCAAACCGATTTCGTGCAGGTTGCCCAAGGGTTCGGCGGGCGTGGCGTGCTGGTCGAGGATGCTGCGGCGCTGGCCCTTGCCCTGCGGCAGGCCGATCCGCGCGACAGCTTTACCCTGATCGCCTGCCGCTTTTCGGCAGATGCCTATACGGGGGCGTTCTAGCCGGTTCGCGCCGGCAACCGCCCCTTTTACCAGCGCAGCAGGCGGCGGCCGCAGATCGCGCCTGCCAGCGCAACCATCGCCGTCGCCACCGGATACCACAGCAGAACGAACAGCGGGCTGTCGTCCGTGCAGTTCGCGGCATAGAAGGTCGCCGCGATTCCGGCGGCGGCCAGCCCGGCCATCGCCCCGGCCAGCCCCGGCCGCCGCGGCGCACCCGAGCGCAATACCGCCAGCAGGAACGCCAGCGGCACGGCCGACAACAGTGGAATCACCGTCAGGCAAACCAGAGAATTCCTGCCAATCGCCAGACCGGCCCAGGCCGCAGCCGGTTGCGAGGCCAATTCGGCCGCCACGGCCGTGGCTAATATGGCAGGGCCCGCAGCCAGACCGGCCAACCCGGATGACGACACCGGCAGCGGCCCGCCAAGCGCAAAAACCAGTCGCCCGGCGCTGACAGCCAGCGCCGTCGTGATCATGAATTTCACCAGAAAGCGCCAGTCTTGCAGCGCCTGCCCCACATCGGGCCGGACGCCGACGGTCAGCAAAAGACTGACCGCCGCCGCCGCAACACCCAGGCCCAGCGCGCCCCGCAGCCGAACCGCCAGCCGCTCGCGCAGCCTTGCGTCCTGTGCCATCAGATGAACCAGACCAGAGGTGTTCACTCTCGTCACCCCTTCGGATCAGGCGTGCCGATAACCTCAGGCCAGTTCGAATTGGCCTTTTTCACATAGCCGGGCACATCGCCGCGCCAGGTTTTCTGCACATCGTCGTTGTAGTTCAGGTAAAGTTTGTCATCGACGATGGTGAAGGCCTGCGGCTCGGTAGATGCCTTCTGGCCCTTGGCCACGGCATAGGCGCAATAGCCGCCATACTGCGGGGCATAGTGGTTCGGGTCCGCCTCGAACACCCGACGATGCTCTTCCGAGGCAAAGCGGAACGTCGCCCCATGCCATTTGGCCGTGATCTTGGCCTTGCCCTCGACAGGGTGGCCCTCGGTAAAGTAGCTGACCGGATCATAGCCATGGATCGCCACGCCATCGGTGGTGAACACCTCACCCGCCACGGCGGGCATCGCGCCAACCGCCAGCCAGATCAGGCCCGGCACCGCGATGCCCCGCGTGATCCATTTCCCGAAATCGCGCATACGGAATACTCCTTTGCTGTTGCACACACCCTTCTTCGCGAAAAAGGGCCGGGCCGTTACAAAGGGATGCGCGAAATCCTACCAGCGCAGCCAGCGCCGTCCC
>DDEX01000037.1 GCA_002336845.1 Rhodobacteraceae bacterium UBA1943 | reverse complement strand
TTCGGCGGCAGGGGTTTCCGGCTCGATCACCGGCACCACGGCCTCAAGGGGCAGGGTGGTGGTTTCTTCCGGTACGACGGTGGTTTCAGGTTTCTTTGCCATGTCAGTTCATCCCCAGGGCTTGTTTGTAAAGTTCCAGCACCGCCTCTTCCTCGGCGATGTCGTCAGGCCGCCGCTTGCGCAGGGCGATGATCTTGCGGATGGCCGTGACGTCGTAGCCACGGGCCTTGGCCTCGGCGAAAAGCTCTTTCTCCTGTTCGGCCTTCTCGCGCCTTTCGGCGGCCAACTGCTCGGCCCGCTCGACGAACTGGCGCAGCTCGTCGGGGGTTACGCGGTCGGCGGTGGTGTCGGCTGCGGCCATGGTCAATCTCCATAAGGGTTCAGGGGGTCGTATCCCACGCGCAGGCCGTCCTGCTCGGGGGGCATCCGGCCCATGCGCGGGCCGCCGTTGTGGCCGATCAGGGCCGATTTCCCTTCGGGGAAACTGATGGGGCTCAGGCCGTTGGCCCGATGCCGGGACAGGAACGCGTATTGCGCGCTGTCCATCACGTTTGCTTCGGTCAGGCGCTTGTCGGGCACCTTCCGCTTGTCGCCGCTGGCGTCCACTTCCTCGGTCCAGACATAGCGGGCTTCGAAACCCCGGATCATGAACTTCATGCTGGGCGACAAGATCAGGCCGGGGCGGCCTGCGTGCATGAACTCCAGCGCCGCGCGCACGGCCTCCAGGCGGGGCTGGATGCGGTTGGTGCCGATCTTCTGGGGGCGGATGCGGATGCCGGCGGCGCGTGCCACCAGGCGGTTCCATGTGGCGTTTTCGTCCGCCGCCTGGCTGGCGCCGTGTTCGCCCGCCATGTCGCCCCAGCCGCCTTCCACCATCGTGTTGGGGAACCGGCGGTCCAGCAACTCGGCCAGACGGCGGCCGAACTCGGCGGCCATCAGCCGCTCTTTCGGGAAATGCAGCTCGGCCAGGCCGATCCAGTGGAACGGCTCGATGAACTGCCAGACAGTGGCCGCACCCTTGAAGCCCTGGTCGAGGCCGATGATCAGGGGTACGCCCGGTTCGGGTTGCAGATCTTCCTCGGCCACATGGATGCGGCGGTTGAACTCTCGGGCAAAAACCGGATCACCGGCCCGAAGATAGACGATCTTGTTGTAAACCAGCCTGTCGATCTGGTCGCCCCGGCCTGCCAGCTTCATGGTGGCGATCTGCTTGGCGTAATAGGTCCGGCTCAGGTTCTGAAGGTTCTCGGCACCGGGCTGACCAAATCCGGGCTGATTGAAAAAGCGTATGGAAACCTTTTGCGTCGGGCCTTCGCCACTTTCCTCGATCTGGTCGTTGATCTGCTCAAGGATCCGCTTCTGCTCGGCCTCGTCATGGAAAACCCGGAAGGTCCAGTTTTCTTCGTCGGGCGCGTTGAAGTCGCAAACGATCTGGCCATAGCCCTGCAATGCGGGCGGGTAACCTTTGAAATGGCGCAGACCGGGCCAGCGGTCGATCCGGCCCATGCCCACGGTCAGCACATCCAGCGGAACGGTGTCGGCTTCGTTCAACCAGATGTCCGTGGTCTGGATGCCGCGCATCGATGCGATCACGTCATCGCCAAAGGCCATGAACTCGACGGTAAATTCGATCGGGCCTTCGCCGTCGTCGAACTGGATGACATGCTTCACCGGCGCGCCGCGCCCGCCCGACCAGTCGCCCATGTGTTTGGGAAAGGCTTCAAGATAGCTCGGGATGGCCGTGGCCCAAAGCTGGCGATAGGTCTCACGGGTGACCAGCAGCTTGTAGCGGCGCCAGCCGTCCACCGTGCTGCGCGGCATCATGATGGCTCGACGCAGGCGCGATTTCAGCAGGGTGGTCGTTTTACCAGACCCGACAGGCCCCTGGATGCCGACAATCGAGGCGTCAGACCAGAACATGGCTTCGGCCACGGGGCCGGGGAAGCTCGCGGCATCTTCCAACGAAGGCATCTTGTCAGGGCTGGGTAACGAGGATAGCGTTGCCATTGCCTCATCTGCCGACATTTCCGCCAGCGCGTCTGGATCAGCAACCCGCACCCCTTGGCCGGCGTTTGCCCCCCGCGCTTCCTCTGCAATCGCAGATAGGCAGGCCGCGCCCCCCCAACCCCATTGCCCGCGCGCTTGGTTCCGCGTCATTTCTGAACCCCCCGGCCTTCGGAAATCCGGTATGGCCTCACAGAGAGGGGGAGACAGACTTCGCGCGGCAGGCCCCCCCCGGGGGTCGCGGCGGCGGCGATCCGGCCCGGAAGGGCGGTGGCCAGGGCGGGGCGGATCGAGGCGGGCAGGTGGGCGCGCAATTGATTTTCGATCAATTGCGGAACGGGCGTTTTTCCATGTGATTTCAGCATGTTACTCATTCCTTCCGAATTGTTCCGTCCGAATTGCGCGCGGGCTCTTCGCTAACCTGTTGATTTTGCTGGATTTCATGCGGCATCGGCGGCGGGGCCATGCGGCGGGGCTGCGGCGTCACATCCCGCGCCCGATCGGCAGGGTGATGGGCTGGTTGGCTGGGGGCTGCGGGCATGATCACCGGCACCACGACGGCAGGCGATGCATCCGGCGTCACCTTGCCCAGCCCATAGGGCAACAGCGCCTCGGCGGCGCGCAACTGGGCGGTATAGACGAACTGGAAGGTGGCGAGCCGCTGGGCCATGGTCGCGCTGGTGTCCAGCTCGCGCTCGACCACCGCGCCGCTGTCCTTGTCCAGGACGTAACCGACCTGCCGCGCGCCCGCCGTCGCCCATGCCAGCACCTGCTCGGTGCGCGTCAGGGCAGCCATGATCGCATCATCGCCGGTCGCCATGCCGGCCATCTCGATCAGCACATCTTCGGGCAGGCGGAACCCACGCGCCGCGCACCAGTCGCGCAACTGGCTCTGGGCCTTGCCTTTGCCGCGCTTGGCCCGCTCGCTCTCGGCGGGCGTCGGCTCATCGGGCAGGAAGGTGAGCTGCTGGCCCGCCGCGCGCGCCTCGTCGATCCGCTGGGCGGCTTCGGCGGCCAGTTGCTCGATTGAATTGACCCGCGCCATGGTCAAATTTCCCCCTTTTTGAACAATTTCAAAGGGTTGGCCAAGCCACTACCGGATGCGACCGACGCGGTAGGGGCAAAGTAGGGGCAAAAGTAGGGGCACTTTTCCTTATCTTTCAAAGGCTTAAGCTTATCTACTACCGTACTACCAGAGAAACAGACAGTCCCATGCACATGCGGGCGCAGGCGCGCGCGCACACATGTAAGGGACGCGAAATCGCGGTAGTGCGGTAGTGGCGCGATGTAACATGTTGATTTTGCAAGGAAAGAGGCCCTACTTTTGCCCCTACTTTTGCCCCTACCGGCTTTGGCGCGGTAGTACCCGAACCCAGTGCTTCGCACCTTGGCCCGCGATGACATTATAGGCGCGTGCGGGTCGGGGTGACAGAAGAAACTTGCGCAGGAAAACAAGGCCTTGACGGCGCGCGGCGCGAAAACGGGCGTCGATAGGGCGGGCATCAATAGGTGTCCTCCATGCTGGCGCTGGCGGGTCGGGGTGTGGTGGTCGCGTCGTCACCGTCAAAGGCCATCAGGCCGGGCATGGCGGTGAAGGGGATGACGGTTCCCTTGGTCTGCTGGCCGTCCAGGTACTTGGATGCGGCACTCGGTGCCGCGCCCTTCACGCGCTTCAAGCTCTGGGTCCATGCGCCATGCGCCCAGGACGACCGCTGGAACAGGTCCAGAAGGCCTTGCATCTTGGCTGTAGCGACGAACAGCATGGGCGCCTCGGGCGTGCCAAAGACGCGCAAGCCGATCGAGGCGAGTGAGGCATTGGCGCGTTTGGCATAGTCTGCCAGAACCGTGCTGTCAGGCAGGTCTGCGCTGTATCCATCCTGCGCCTGGCCGAACAGGCGTTGCCCGGCGCGGGGCCTTTGTGCGGCGGCCTTCAGCCAGGCGGCGACGGTGTGGCGCTCGCCCCGGCGGAACGGGTCGAAGGTCTGGGATAGCAGATGGGTCAGCACGTCGTCGGCATCGCTGCCCACGTCCTCGATGCTGGCGGTGACGTTGCGCACCACCTTGTCGGCCCAGCCTGCCAGAACCTCGGCCGATGGCATGTCGGCCGACTGCGCCATATCGGCCATGGCCAGCACGGTGGCATAGTTGTCCACGTCGCGGTTGGCCAGCTTGCGCAGGGCCAGCGCCTCGCGCCACAGCTCCAACCTGGTGTGCCAGGTGGGCCAGCGGTCGATCAGCAGGCGTTTTAGCGCGGCACCACGGGCGCGCCAGGTGTCGGCCCGCAGGCTGGGGGCCGTGGCCCCGTCGGGCAGTGCCTCCAGCGACAAGACGATCAGGCGCGACCGATCGGCGGCAGTCATCGCGCCGGGGATCAGGATCGAGGAAAAGAAGAACGTGCTGTACACGTTGCCACTGGCGCCCTTCTGGGTGGCCGATCCGCGCATCCATTCGCCGCCACTGCTGGCGATGCGCGCCAGGTCGATGATGGCCTTTTCCTTGCCCTGCCCATCCTCGCCCGGTTCCAGCTCGTCCACTGCCACGGGCAGGCTGGAATGGCCAATGCGGCTGGTGATGCCGCTTTTTGTGGTATCGCTGGACTGGATCAGCCCGGCGCGGCCATGCAGGTTCTTCAGCAGGGTCTGAAAGGTCGATTTGCCGGATGACCGGCTGCCGGTGTTCCAGAAGGTCGGGCGCCAGGCCAGCGCGCCGCCCATCATCTGGCAGCCCACCATGCCCAGGCAGATCATCGGGTCAATCTCGCGCCGCGCCCATGCCCAGGTGGCAAAGGCCTCCAGAATGGCGGGGGCCGGGTCTGCGCTTTTGTCGGCGGGCGCAGGGTGCGGGATCGCAGGATAGGCCGGATAGATGCGGCCCTGATGCGTGTCGGGGCTGCGGGTCTCGCCGCCCAGGATCAACTGGTCGCCGGTGTGATAGATCAACTGGCCGTCATCATCGACCCAGGCACCCACGCCGCGAATGGCACCGTCGGGCGAGAACAGCCCGCGCTCGGCCCCCGCGGCGTACATATCCATGGCGGCGCGGGTCTGGTCGAACCGGCCGGGCTTGCGGCCGCCGTCCTTGTCGTACTGGGGGAAGTGGTAGCACAGGCTGTTGATGCGGTTGCCAAACAGCTTGAGGATGGTCTGCGCCTCCAGCTTGGCGACCTCCTGCATCTGGTGCAGCACGTCCAGGAAGTAATAGCTGGCCCCGTTCACACCCAGGGGCTTGACCGGGCAACCTTTCCAGATCTCGCCGGTGGGCCGGTCAGAGGCGCGCCCGCCCGGCTCGGCCGGGGGCGGCTCGGTGGGCGGCGGTGCAGGCGGG